>DDHO01000086.1 GCA_002352935.1 Firmicutes bacterium UBA1874 | reverse complement strand
ATGAAACGATACCTAAAGGTTTCTAATGCTTTTCCTATGCGGCTGCGGCCCCTTGGATGGAAAAGTCCTTTGGATTTCCTTGCTGATTTTTCTGCCGGTTGTGTCACATATGTTTGACAACCCTACAAAGAGTTGCGCTGCATCTAGTCTGATCTAGAGCATCCTTCAGGGAACGCTTGAATCATGTTCTGCTTTCCAGCATGTTCGAAGAAGAACTTAAAATAATCATGTTAACAAAAACCCAATGCCTCTCCTCTGCTTCATCTTAACATTTTTTTAAAATAGACAGCTGCTGCCAACAAAGGTGGGACGACATTTAGATAGAACATAATTGTAAAGCCAAAATAATTGCTTACAATTCCCCAAAAAACAGAACCGGCTGCCACTCCAACATCAAAGGCCGTCCAGTAAGTTGCATTAGCTGCTCCCCTCCTGGCGGAAGAAACGCTGTTAATACATATAGCTAACGTAGCGGGCTGGACAAAGCCGAATCCCAAACCGTACAAAATCCCTCCAATTATTAAATACCACAGGGAAAAAGTTTGAGCAATTACAACCATGGAACCAATTATGGCAGCCAGTCCGGAAAATATAATCAGGTCATATCCGGTGCTTCCTTTTTTATCAATGACAATTCCAGACAGCGGCCTGGAAACAAACGTTGTAACAGCCATCACGACAAAAAAGACCCCGGCCGGAGAAATCCCTTTTTGCTTAGCATACAAAGCTAGAAACGAGAGCAGAGAGCTGTAAGTAATTGTTGTTAAAAGAGTGATCGCGGAAGGGCAAATAGAAGCTTTCTCTATAAAAACCATACTTGATTTGGAACCTGACTTATTAAGTTCAGGATATTTTACAAGCATGGCCAGGACCAATGAAAACCCGGTCAAAAGGGAGCTAAAAATAAATAAGACTTGAAAGGAAACATGTTCCACCAACCACAAACCTGCAGCAGGAGCTACAGCTAACGAAATGCTGGTTGCCAGACCAAAAAAGCCCAAACCCTCTCCCATTCTATTCCTGGGAATAACATCTGAAACCACCGTTCCTTGCGAGGTGTTGCCAATTCCCCAACCAAAACCCTGGATAAAACGAAAAAAAAGCAGCGGTGCAATCGGAAGCAACAAAATATATGCAAGAGAAGGTATTAAGAAAGTCAGAAGTCCAATTATTAAGATCGCCCTGCGCCCGTACCTGTCCAAAGCACAGCCTGTAACCGGCCGGATAATAACCGCGGCAATAGTAAGGACAGCCATGGCAAGTCCGGCCATCCCCTCTGAGCCGCCCCGTTCCTGTATATATATGGGCAAAGTCGGTATCAAACTGTGAAAAGCTAAACATACCGTTAGAAAAGATAAGCTTATAAGTATAAAATTACGGTTCCATAATTTTTCTTCAATAAAATCCTTATTAATTACAGTAGACACATCCTGTTACTCCCTTTAAATTTGGATAGATAAATTGTTTGTATAGTGCCAAAAGACTGCAAACCTAAAAAAGACTCCTAGTTGTTCTGTTACTATATGGTGTAATCCTGTTTTTCATTGGGATGTAACAGGGCCCCATTAGTCTCACTACGTAAATAAACGAAATTGACCTTTTCAAAAAATAATAAAAAATTCTAAAAAGGTTTTCTTAATTCCTATTCGTTTGGCCGAATAATGACCTTAACCGAATCTTTTCCCTCCATGACCAGTTGAAAACCTTTTTCGATGTCGTTTAGGGGCAGAGTATGCGTGATCAGATCATCGACTTTAACTTTGCCGGACGCTATCAATTCTACCGCTTCTTTAAGATCCGGAGGTCCACAGTAATAGGAAGTAAGGATTCTGATTTCTTTCGTCCAAAATTCGTTAATCGGTACGGTAACTTTCTTCTCCGGGCCGGGAACAGCAAAAAAAACAACGGAACCTCCTTTATCGACGCATTCCCAGGCCTGCTCCACCGCTAACATAGAAGAAGTGCTTAGAATCACGACATCGGCCTTTCTGCCTGTTTCATCAACCAGCCGCCGCGCAACATTTTCTGCTGCATTGACAGCAAGATCCGCCCCCGCATTTTGGGAAAATTCCAACCGCTTCGGATTAATATCCGTTGCAATAACTTTGGCGTTTCTTAATCTCGTAAGTTTCACATGAAGTAACCCGGACATACCGCAGCCAAGCACCAGCACCGTTTGGCCTTCCTTTATTCCAGCAAGCTTCTGGGCTCTGACCACACAGGCAAGCGGTTCTATAAACGTACTTTGATCATAGGTCACATGGTCGGGAAGAAGAAATGTCCCTCTCTCTATCAAAATTTCTGGTACCAGAACATATTCGGCAAAGCCGCCGGGCAGTCTTTCCTTAACCCGCGAGCACTGAGGATGGTGCCCTTTTTTACAGTAATAACATTCCAGGCACGGAACTTTAGGTGCAATAAAAACCCTATCCCCTGGTTTATATTTTTTGACGGACGCCCCGACTTGCACTACCTCCGCACCAAGCTCATGCCCTTGGACTAACGGTGCTCTCGGCAGGCGGTACCATTCAACAATATCACTTCCGCAGATGCCGCAGGACATCACCTTAACAAGCATCTCTTTCGGACCAGGTACAGGTGTTGGCACTTCTGTTATCCTAATATCCCTGTTATTATACCACATGGATACTTTCATAATTTACCTCCGGTGCCGGTTGAACGTTTTGCCTTTCTTAAAAAATTGCGGTCAGCTTTCATTTTTCAACGTGTTGTATAACTCAAAGGCTTTTTCCGGTGTTTCGTTCTTGTGTACCACGGCATTTACTGCCTGGATCATTGCCGCCGGTACTTCGGATTGAAAAATGTTCCGGCCCATATCCACACCCGACGCCCCTTCTTGAATTGCCCGGTAGGCCATAGTTAAAGCATCTAATTCCGGAATTTTCTTGCCGCCGGCCACCACAATCGGCACCGGGCAGGAGGAAGTAACCGTTTCGAACCCGTCATCAATGTAATAGGTCTTGATATAATGCGCCCCTAGTTCAGCGCAAATCCGGGTCGCAAGCCTGAAGTAGCGGGCATCCCTTTTCATATCTTTCCCCACCGCTGTTACCGCAAGGGTAGGAATGCCGTAGCGTGTTCCAAGATCCACCATCCTGGTCATATTGATAATCGTTTCCCTTTCGTGTTCACCGCCGATAAAGACCTGCACCGCCATGGCACAAACATTGAGCCGAATGGAATCCTCAATATCCACCGCAATATCCTCATTTGATAATTCCTTTAGAATGCTAGTGCCACCGGAAACCCTCAGCACGATCGATTTGGAAGTGGAGGGAGGGACAATGCTTCTGAGAATTCCCCGCGTCAGCATCAACGTATCCGCATACGGGACCAGCGGCAGTATATTGATGTCGACGCGTTCCAGACCGCTGGTAGGCCCCTGAAAATATCCATGATCGATTGCCAGCATAACAGTTCGACCGGTTTCCGGGTTGAAAATTCGCGCAAGCCTATTTTTCATACCCCAATCCAGCGAATTGGACCCCTTGAGGAAAAACCCTTCCGTTTTCTGAGGAATGTCGGTATAAAACTTCTTTGCATTTTTGAGATTATCAACATCAGGCATTTTAATTCTCCTTCCTGCGCTTTTGTAACGAAGTACGTTGTCAATCTGGGCTTTTTGAAAGCTGAAAAAGCCCACCAGGATAAACAAGTAAAGGTGTTTAACCTGTGAAATTATAGCAATTTTCTGTTATGGGTGCAACCACATGACTGCTCCTGGTTCGTATCAGCTTTAGGAGCACCTTTATTTCTGCGTCCCTTACCGGAATTAAATAAAGCCCACACGCGGGGCAGAATTTCCATCTTTACCCTACATACACATTATGTGCACCTCGGATTAATCTACCTGATGTAGGCATAAGGCAAAATTCAAAGTGAACAGTTTTGTCGATTCGGCATAAAGCGAACTCCCTACAGATATACGTCCAAGGTCTTCAGTTTAAATTCAATCCAGCTAATGAAATAAATAGCAAGAAAAAGCCCTGTCCGCAAGAACAGGGCAGCGAATATTAATATGTATTAGGAACAGCCCGGGCAAGCGCCCCCCTGTTCTTTAGCACTGAATTCACCAACCCGGGAAGGCTCATTCTGGCGGAGAGAGTGGGATTCGAACCCACGAGACCGCTCATCACGGTCTACTCGATTTCGAGTCGAGCGCCTTCAACCGGACTCGGCCATCTCTCCGCGATGTCAGCGTTTTATTTAAAATAAAAGTTCCATTTTCAGGACTTTCTGAGATCAGAAAAAAAGCGCTGCATTAGTTCCCGGCACTCCTCTTCCAGCACACCGGAAACCACTTCCAACCGGTGGTTGAAGAACGGGAAACGCACTACATCCAGGAGAGAATCCACAGCTCCCCCTTTAGGGTCATATGCTCCATATACCAGGGTTTGAACTCGTGCCTGCACGAGCGCACCCGCACACATTACACAGGGTTCAACGGTAACATAAAGAGTAGTGCCGCTTAATCTCCAGCTCCCAATTTTTTCGGCAGCCTTGCGGAGGGCAACAATTTCCGCATGCGCAGTGGGATCGTGCTGCGTTTCCCTTAAATTAAATCCCCTTGATAACACAGTTCCGTCTTTAACCAAAACAGAACCGATCGGCACTTCTCCTAAAGCATAAGCTTTTCGGGCCTCGCTAAGTGCCTCCTTCATAAAAATATTATCATCCAAATTTATTCACCAAAGTATATGTGAAATAGATACCGTGGTGCGCCCGGAGGGACTCGAACCCCCGACACGCGGTTTAGGAAACCGCTGCTCTATCCGCCTGAGCTACGGGCACACATCTCCCTAAAAATAATATAAATATGGTGCGCCCGGAGGGACTCGAACCCCCAACCTACTGATTCGTAGTCAGCCACTCTGTCCAGTTGAGCTACGGGCGCATAGCTGGCGGAGAGAGTGGGATTCGA
>DDHO01000075.1:10618-11276 GCA_002352935.1 Firmicutes bacterium UBA1874 | reverse complement strand
ACACAAAAATGTTGACAGCCCCCGTTTGGGCATGCACTTGAGTGCATATTTAAGTCCTTTTTGTCTTTCACCTGTTTTTATTCCTCTTTCTCCTGTTGTATTCTCTGTTCTTTTTTATAATCCATTCCTGCATTTTTCTATTTTTCTTTTTTATCCGGTCGGCTAAGGTTTCTTTTTTATCGGTAACTTGTATTTTTGTAGTTTTTACTTCTTCCTTTTTATCCTGCTTCTTCTTTTTCTTTTTTTTCGCTTTTTTACTTGTTTTGTATTTTACAGCCACACCGTTTCTTCCTTTCTCTTGCCAAGATTATAATTTTGCCGTCTTACTTATATGAGTTCTATATAACCCACCAAACACTCCTACATATTTAAAAAATTTTATTATCTTTTTCTGGGCAGCAATTCAAAATATTTTCGGGCACCATTTGCCCACAGGGCACTCCCCGCAGCAGGGATTACGTGCCAGACAAAATTTTCTCCCATGATAAATTAACCAGTGATGAGCGGCGGACCACTGGTTTAAAGGAATTAACTCGCATAGTTCTTTTTCTGTACCATCTGCCGTTTTGCTAAAAGCCAGGCCAAGGCGATGCGACACCCGGAATACATGTGTGTCAACAGCAAGAGCGGGTATGCCAAAAGCATTACTTAATACTAC
>DDHO01000075.1:417-10358 GCA_002352935.1 Firmicutes bacterium UBA1874 | reverse complement strand
TCCCCTTGCCATAGACATTGAAGCAGCTCAGCGCGCTTTTGGGGTACCTCTCCTTTAAATTTTTCCCTAATCATCCGGCAAGCAGCAATAATATTACGGCTTTTTCTTTGATTTAAACCGCATTCTTTTATTTCCTCGGCAAGTTTTTCAGGATCGGCAGAACTAAATTCTTCTATACTCCGGTATTTTTTAAATAGCCTCGCGGTTACACGATTAACTTGTTTATCTGTACTCTGACTCGAAAGCATTGCTGCTATTAGTAATTCCAGGGGGTTACTAAATCGTAAATTTGTAGTTTTGCTCGGGCAGTTGTCGTTTAAAGTTTTTAGTATTTTCAAAGTTTTCTCCAACAAAATCTGCTCCTTTCAAAATATAAAAGTTGATCCGCAAAACTAGTTTAAATTTGAAGTCCCGGTTTAATTTATTGCAAGTTTGATGTTGGGCTTTTATGTTTGGCAATATTTAGACAATAAACATTTCTAACAAGCAACCGGAACAAACCTCAAGCAATTTCTACCGCATACCGTATTTTTTACAGGAAACAATAAAAAAGTCCTTTTAAATAGTTGGAGGGAATTAGTTTATATGGATATGAACAACCAATTTCTTACTTTGCAGGAATATATAGAAAAATTGCAAAAGATCCTAGACCAAAATGAACATGTTTTTCTGGAGTCAAAAGAAAGTTATTTAAACCTTTCACATACTAAAGAAATACAGCCCGAAACTTTAAATAACAAAACCACACCTCCCCCTCAACCGCTATCAGAAGCCTTCACACTACTATTAACCGCTCTGGAACAGAAAAATATTGACCGTTTGACCTTGGGCACTAACGAACTTTTAAAGACGATGCTGCGCCTGCTTAATGAAGATAATCAAAAGCTTATTGCAGAAAAATTTCTAAGAAAAATAGAACAACTTTTTTATATACCGTTATGCCTGGTTTTCCCTACAGTACCGATTACTGGGACTTTCTCTGTTCATGTTTTGAACCTGTTGGAAAGTTCCTTATAACCCATAATTTTCAGGATGCCGCAAAAGTCTACCTTTCCCTGTTAGGCCGCTTAGGAAAAAGAGCAGCAGTAACGGGACTGCATACGGACCGCCTACAGCACTGCTTACGTACTCTGGAAATTAAAACTGAAATATACAACCTGGAAGAGCTGGAACAATATGCCAAAAACCAGAGGCATAACTTAGAAATTTGAAGAGGTGGTTGAAGTATGTTTTTAATTAACTACTACATATTAATAGCGTTAAGCATCTGCACGGGGTTGCTAAGTTTACTGGCTTCTGTAGGTATATTTGTTTCCTTAACGGTTCAAAGAAGGGTAGAGCGCCTTCAGGAAATATTAGAGCAGCTTATAGACCAAACTTATGAACAGGAGCGCAATTTAACGGGAAACATATACCGGCTAATAGAAAAATACCAAATGTACTACCTTTTACCGGATTCACCCAGCAGGACAATTATGCGCTACATTGACTCGACCATCATTGTTGTAACTTTAATATTTTCCGGCCTGTTATTTATCAGTTACAAGCCACCCCTGCATCCCGGCATTCTGCTTTACGCTCTTCCCATCGCCACCGGTTTTGGTTTATTTATCTTCTTTAGACGGCTGTTAAAAAATGCTATAAATCCACTGGATAACCGGTTGTTTAACACCATCATACCTCCACCTTTTAAATTACATAGCATTTCATTTCTATCCAGCTATGTTAACGCTTCAACCCTTTCAATACTCAAGCAGGTTCGACTTTCTGTGGTAATACGTAACCAAAAAAAGAAAAACAAAACCCCGCAGTCGTCGTCCTGAAAGAAGAAATTTCTTTTGATGATTTTTTTTACTACCTCTGTATTTCCCTTAAAGAAAGGCCTTTATTTATAGCTTTCGGTCAGCTAAAATTATCATTCGGGCCTGATAAAGTGACCAAAAAGCCGATTCCCCTACGCAGGAATATTAATGTTCCCGTGGGCTACCTGCCCGGAAAGCAGTTAGTTGAGGACCTCCTCCATGGCGAGCTTCTGATATTTTCACAGGGGGAAAAACACCCCGTCAATTACTCCTTCTACCTTGTCGGAGAAGATACTTATTTTTACCCGGAGAAACGTCCTGTCGGATCTATAAACCAGCAGATAACCTATACCATGAGCAGCAGCCAGATAAAGATAATTAATAACGAAAGTAACATCATGAAATTGTCCGAATGCAGCACCTTCTTTTCACTTGACGGAGAGAGGTATTATTTAAAAAACCCCGGCTACAACATTAAAGAAATAGAGGTCTGTAATGCTCCGGTTTATGTTAAATAGTTTCAACTAGGTATAGAATAACTGCCGAAAATTAAAAGTCCCATCATCGCGGCATTCCAAGCACCGTGTGCTGCTATCGAGCTAAATAACGAACCAGTGTTTTCATAAACCCAGGCCAGGGCCATCCCGCCCAAAGTCAAAGGTATAAAACGAAAAGGGTCGAAGTGTAAAGCCGAAAAAAGCACTGCACTGATCAAGTTAGCCCAAAATATTCCAGTTTTATTCCTTAAAGCCCGGTAAATAAAGCCCCTAAATAAAAGTTCTTCCCCCAGAGGAGCAAGTAATATCCCGAATACAGCCAGAACAACAATTTGGTATTCGTTTTTAGCTTCCAGCAGCAGTCGGGCAAAAGGTTGTTCCTGAGGCGTATATGTAAAAATCGTTTGAAGAACTATTCCCGCCAGGACAACTACACAAAAAAGCAATATTCCGTAGCCCAGCCCCTTGAACACTTTTCTTGCTATATTCGTGGTATGCAGTCCTATACTGCTAATAGGAAACCGGTATTTCCAACGCAAAAAAGTAAAAATACCCAAAAATATGAGAGCAGTCTGGAGGAAACTAGCAAAAAGAAATATATTATAAAAAGAAGCTGCCTTGGCCGAGACACTATAAAAATAAGTCGCGAAATTCGTGACAAGAGCGACCACTACTAATAAAGATATTGCTTCTGAAACCGTCCAAGGCACCTTCCGATTTGTTTCCACTTCACAATCCCCTTTCCGCTTCGTTTTCCGCGCTTAGTATATCATATTTTAGCTTCTACGAAAAACAACAGATAAGGTTGACTAGTAATTATGATTACGAAGTAAATTATTTAATCCTCAATAAAGCTACTCGCAGGTGGGTATAATAAAAGACGATAAACTGAAACTTTAAAGCCTTATTTAAAATTTCGATAACTATAAATGATAAAGAAAGGGTTTTAACAATGTGGATGCTACTTTTATTAATTGCGTTAATAGCGACCATTATTTTTATATACTTCATTACAGTGGAACCTGCGAAGAAACATGTTTCCGAAGAAGCTCAAAAAAGTCTCATTAACCAGGTGCCTGACAGCTTTAAAAATGGTGAGATAACAGTCTTGGTAAAGGATCCAAACACGATTTTTACTCACTGGGACATACCAAAGGATATTTTAAATAAATTCCAGGCATACTACGGGAAATCAGCCTGGGAAAACTCTGAACCTTTAATCCGGGTCTATGATCTTTCAGAGGGTAAGGGTCAGCAGATTAAGGAGGTACCCGTTGACCTTCGGGCTAATAATTGTTATATCGAAATAAACCGAGCAGGAATTATTTTAAATCTGGAGCTTGGAATACTCCTGCCTGACCGCAGTTTTATCACACTGGCACGTTCGGAGGCCGTGTCCGTCCCGGCGACAAAATTTTCAAATGTCATAGATCCCTTTTGGCCACCTCTAGAAACTGCGTGGAAAAGCTTTTCAACGGAAAACAATATTGATACTGTAAGTTCACAAAACCTGATTGAAAACAGGCCTCACAGCAGAGATTAATAGGAGGAATAAGATGAAAAGGGGTTACTTGGCCTTAATATTACACGCTCACTTGCCATTTGTACGGCATCCGGAAAAGATAGATTCTTTAGAAGAAAGATGGCTTTTCGAAGCAATAACGGAATCATATATACCCCTGATCAGGATTTTAAACAAACTGATCGACCAAAAAATCGAATTTAAACTTACTCTTTCTCTGAGCCCGCCCCTTATTTCCATGCTGAGAGACCCCCTGCTTCAGCAAAGGTACCTGTATCATATAAACAACTTGAGAGAATTGGCTCAAATGGAAATTAAGAGAACTAATGAACTTCCGGAATACCATTCCCTTGCACATATGTACCACGACTTTTTCAACGAAATTCATAAAACGTATTTATTTTATAATCGTGACCTAATTTCCGCCTTTAAAAAGCTGGGGAAATCTGGCAAGCTCGAAATTATAACATCGGCAGCAACGCACGGCTACCTTCCTCTAATGGTAAATCAGCACAAAATAGCAAAGGCACAAATTCAAATTGCCCTTGATTTTTTTGAAGAGCATTTCGGCTACAGGCCGGAAGGCATCTGGCTTCCTGAATGCGGCTATTATCCCGGCCTTGACCACATCCTGCAGGAGCTGAAAATTAAATATTTTATCGTCGATACACACGGTATATTATTTGCTACTCCTCGCCCAAGATACGCTATTTACGCTCCCGTAACTTGTCCTGAATCCGGGGTTGTTGCTTTCGGACGTGATTTGGAATCGTCAAAGGAAGTCTGGAGTGCCCGCGAAGGTTACCCCGGGGATTTTGACTACCGTGAATTTTACCGAGATATTGGCTACGAGCTTGATCTTGACTACTTAAAAAAATTCCTTCCTTGCAAAGTTCGCACAGATACTGGAATAAAATACTGGAGGATTTCGGGTAAAAATGAACCAAAACAACCGTATATTCCAAAATGGGCCAGGGAAAAAGCCTTAATTCATGCAGATAATTTTATTTTTAACAGGGAAAGACAAATCGAACGCCTTTCCTTAAATATGGACCGTCCCCCGATTATAGTCAGTCCTTATGATGCCGAATTGTTTGGGCACTGGTGGTTTGAAGGGCCTCAATGGCTGGACTTCCTCCTGAGAAAGCTGGCAAAAAACAATACTATAAAATTAACTACACCACGGGACTATCTGCAGAGCTTTTCTAACCTCCAGCCTTCGTTGCCCAGCATGTCAAGTTGGGGCCAGGGAGGATACAACCAGGTTTGGCTTAACGAGAACAATTCGTGGATTTACGAACATTTATATAAAGCAGCCAGAAAACTGATAAAGTTCGCTAATCGGGAGCCTAATCCCTCTCCGTTAAAACGCAGTGCTCTAAACCAGGCTTTACGCGAACTGCTTTTAGCTCAAAGCAGCGATTGGGCATTTATAATGAAAACCGGGACTACTGTAGAATATGCTAGGTTCAGGACGCTCAAGCACCTCAGTAACCTTGAAAAGCTGTTAAGAGAAATTGAGGAACAAAAAATAGACGATGCCTGGTTGGCCCGACTGGAGCAGCAAAATAATATTTTTCCCTGTTTGGACTACAAAATTATCATATAGAATAAATTCATGCTGTAGAACAACCTTGCAATACATGCTGACCAAAAGCTAAAGGCGCAGGGCGAATCGTAATTTTGCCCTATCCAATACATAGAAAATCGGGGATAACCATTGTAATTTAATTAATTCTGATTAATTAATTTTTTAATTTTACTGGCATAAAAACCTGTAAGTTCCTCTGCGGCCTCCTGCGATACACCTTCACTTAAAATTTGATACACCGGTTTTTCACAATGAGGAAGTGCCAGCACCCACCCGTTTTCGGAATGTACCTTAATACCATCAATAAGTTCCACATTTTGAGCAGTTTCCGTCTCAATAAGGTTTCTCATAACCTTTCCCTTATATTCCCACGGACATACTTCGTACTTCTGACTTATATAAAAGTCGGGTATTTCATTTACCAGCTGCGAAAGCGACAGCCCTTTTTTGCTTAAAAAGTCAAGGAGCCTTACTATTGCAAAAAATGCATCATATTGAAACTTGACCTGTGAATATATACCCTGACGTTCTCTTACTTCCTCGCCGCTCCCGGATTCCATAATTGCATGCCTGGAAGCTTTAGTCCTGATAACCCTCCCGTCATACCTATCTGCCAATTTTTCTACAACCCCCGGGGCTGTTACCGATACAGAAATTACCCCTCCTTTATTAGATTTCAAAATGATAAGTGAAACCAGCGCAGTAAACATGTTTGCATCTAAAAATACACCCTCATTATCAATGAACATAATGTTTTCAGCGTTTAAATCTACTACAGCAGCCAGGTCAGCACCTGTTGCCACCACTTCACGTGCCAGAAAAGATACCATTTCCTGCATCTGGGACCAACTTTGAAAGTCTTTACCATCCGCACCAGGATTATAAACCCTTACCAAACAGCCAAGCCTCTCCTCTAGTATAAATGATAACATAGTTGACAGCACAGGGCTCTGGCAATATAACACTATTTGAAAAACTCTTTGTTTTACCAGGTTTTTATCAACCGCTTCCAGAATGTCCTGGATATACTCTTTTAGTATTTCACGAAGGTGAATAACGCTCAATACTTCTGTAGAAGAAGCACGTCGAAAATTTTCTAACCAGTAAAGGTTTTCGATCTTGCGAGTTTTTTCAGGTTTCAAGTCATTGCCCTGATAATTCGTAAATACTATCCATACCCTGTCTCTATCACCAGCATCCCTTTTTATATGAACCCCGCCCTCAGCCTTGAGGCCGGCTACTGCGTACCTGTGTACAGGAGCGAATATACCGCCCAAATCACATACCTGAATTCCGGTACCCCTGACCCCGCTGGCAAAAGCGTCTTTTAGTGTTGAACAGATTTCACTACCGTCACAGCTTACAGCAACCTTTTTACTGCGTGGTAGAGAAGTCCCGTAGGCCAGACCCATACGGGTACAAAATTCCGGTGTAATATCTACGTTTGCCCTTCCGCCGACTCCTTCAGAACCAAATAGAGCTTTTCCACAGCGGGTGCCCCAGACAAGGCTTTCACTTAAAGGCACCCCCGCTTCTACGGTTTTATAAGGCCATATTTTTACCCCGGGTCGGATAAGGGCATTTTCCATGAGCATTCCTCCATCACCCAGAACTGCTCCTTCATAAATAGATGCCCTTTCGTGCAAAGAAGTGCTTTCGCAAAGCACGGCACCTCGGACAGAACTGTTTTTACCGATATAAGCGCCATTCCAAATTACCGATCGTTTTACAGAAGCGCCTTCTTCTATACGAACTCTGTCACCAACCACGGTATAAGGCTCTAGCTTAGCACCGGCCGAAATTCTACATTCCTTTCCCAATACCACGGGGCCTCTTATCTGAGCGTTTTCATGGATAAGTGTTCCCTCTCCAGCAATTACCGTTCCTTTTTTATCTACGGCCTTACCCGTTAATTGAGTATTTACTTTGCCATCTAAAAGATCATAATGTGCCTGCAGATACTGGTCCAGGTTCCCGATATCACACCAGTACCCTTCAAGGGTACAGCCAAAAAGAGGTTTCTTACTTTCCATGAGAAAGGGGAAAAGGTCTTTGCTGAAGTCAAACAATTTTCCGAGAGGTATATATTGTAATACTTCAGGTTCCAAAATGTATATGCCTGTATTTACCCTGTCGCTAAAAACTTCACCCCAGCCGGGCTTTTCTAAAAAGCTTCTGATTCTGCCGTCACTCTCAGTAATAACTACTCCATACTGCAAAGGATTGTCCACAGTAGTTAAAATAAGTGTTCCCAAAGAACCTTTTTCCCGGTGAAAAGATATGGCCCTCGACAAATTGAAGTCGGTAAGAGCATCCCCGCTGATTACAATAAAAGTATCGTCCAAAAAACCTTCTGCATTTTTTACGCTTCCAGCCGTGCCCAGGGGCTCGTCTTCTAAAAAATAATGTAAATTAACATGATATTCCTCACCGCTGCCGAAATGTTCTTTTATAACTTCGGGCAGGTACTGTAAAGTAACCCCGATATCCTTTATTTCGTGGGCTTTTAACAATTCTATAGCATAAGCCATAATAGGCCTGTTGGCTACAGGAACCATCGGCTTGGGGCGGTCACAAGTTAAAGGCCGTAGGCGAGTTCCCTCTCCTCCGGCCATAATTATAGCTTTCATATCCTCTCTCCTTTCTAAAACAAAAACTTAGTCTGTTGCAGTATAGCGGCAATCGGAATATATGTTTACGCTTTGTGTATAGCTATTATTATTCGGAAAGTTTTGTTGAGGCTGATAGTCATTGTTCCGGTGCTCCTGCAAAACCTTTTGGTAGACTTCTAGAGTATTCAAGCCAATTTTTCTCCAATTATAATGAATCTCCACTTCCCGCGTAGCATTTTCTGTAATTTTTTGGACAAGAGACTTATCTTTAAGCAAGCGAATTATATTGCTTGCAAGCGAATTAGCATTTCCTGGAAGGGCTTTTAGCCCGTTTATCCCGTGTTTAATAATTTCGGATAAGCCTCCCGTATCAGAAGCTACTACCGGCGTACCTGCTGCCATCGCCTCCAAAGCTACTATACCAAACGGTTCATATAAACTGGGAAACACAGCAACGCTAGCATTTTTATACAACTGAATTCGAAATTCGTCACTTACAAAGCCTGTGAAAACTATTTTTTGTTCCAGATTTAAGCTGCGCACTTTTTGTTTCAGCTGTTTTTCTATATTCCCTGCCCCTGCAATGACAAATTTAGCTAAAGGGTGAACTGATAAAATGAACGGCGCAGCATCAATAAGAACTTCTATTCCTTTTTCCTTCACAAGCCGCCCCAGAAAAAGAATAACATCTTCTCCAGGTTTAACGATATCATTATCATTAACAAATTTCTCCGCCCTCGGAGAATCATTAAACTGAAAATAAACCCCGTTAGGTATAATCTCTACCTGATGAGAAGGCAACTTAAATGATTCCATAACCTGCCTTTTTATAAAATTACTGCAGACAATAACCTGCGATGCCTCGTGAGCCATCCACCCCTCTATGCTATTTATATAACGCTGCAGTTCATTGTGAAGCCCGTGGTTCCGTCCGGCTTCCGTTGCATGTATGGTAACAACAAGAGGAGTACGAAAATAACGTTTCATTATACGGGAAGCATGTGCCACCAGCCAATCGTGTCCGTGCACTATTTCAAAAGGGCCAATCTTGGAAACCAGGTTTATGCAGTACTCAACAATGTTAAAATTAAACTGTAAAACGGAACTTAGAAAATCAGGAGGTTCGGAAGGATATTTTTTTACACGATGCACGACTACACCATCAATGAAGCAACAAAAAGTACGGTCAGGGCTACCCGTCACTACATGAACTTCTACTCCCAGATTATTTAAAGAGCGTGCCAGGTCGTGCACGTGACGGCCTAATCCCCCGATAGACAAAGGAGGATACTCCCAGGAAAATAAAAGTACCTTCAACATCATTCCCTCTTTAAACTATAAAAACTTTATAATTAGTTTGACGCAAACCGCACTCTTTTATGCCTTTTCCTGAGAGCAAATTAAAAAGGACTGAACCCTGTGCAATACATATTCAGTCCTCAAAAGCTCAATTAAATTTTGTTCGACTTATTGGGGTGTTTACGAACTTTACTCAAAAATTTTTTATTTCTGCAGCTTGTCTATTATAGCATCTGCCATATCACTGGTTCCCGCGCTCCCACCGAGATCATAAGTCAGGTACTTACCTTCCTCCAATACCTCCTGCAGGGCCCGGCGAATTCTCTCTGCTGCTCTTTTTTCTCCTAAATGATCCAACATCAATGTACCGGAAAGTATTATAGCTAGGGGATTAACTTTGTTTTGACCTGCATATTTGGGAGCACTCCCGTGAACTGGTTCAAAAACTGCCTCTGTATCACCTATATTAGCTCCTGGAGCAACGCCCAGGCCCCCAACAAGCCCGGCACATAAGTCGGACACTATATCTCCGTAAAGGTTAGGCAGGACCATTACGTCATATAACTCCGGTTTTTGGACTAACTGCATACACATGTTGTCAACTATCCGGTCTTCAAA
>DDHO01000075.1:0-137 GCA_002352935.1 Firmicutes bacterium UBA1874 | reverse complement strand
ATATTCGCCTTGTGTACTGCCGTTACTTTTTTTCTCCCTTCACGCCTGGCATACTTAAAAGCAAAGTGAACGATCTTTTCTGAAGCTTTCCTGGTGATTATTTTAATACTTTCAGCCGCATCTTCCCCCACCATGTG
>DDHO01000071.1 GCA_002352935.1 Firmicutes bacterium UBA1874 | reverse complement strand
TACAGTATATTGACACTATGGATTTATTGCGTGCGGTTGACGTTTTGGGTTTAAATGGTCTATAATTTGTATTATGTTTAAAATTGGATAAATACCATGTATAGTATATTTTGGAGGGATAGATTTGAAAAGAACATATCAGCCCAAGAAGAGAAGAAGAAAGAGAGTCCACGGCTTTTTAAAAAAAATGCGTACCAAAAATGGAAGAGAAATTATTAAAAATCGGAGGCGTAAAGGAAGAAAAAGAATTGCAGTATAAAAAGAGTAGTTTTTGATATAAATATAGTAAGCGTTGTAAAAAGCGGTAATTAATAGAAAAAGCTTTTAACAACGCTTCTAGTGTATTTCTTAAGCTTTATTCTCAGCTTAAAATTGCTGCTTATTAAAAACAACCTTCTGGAGGAAAAATTCAAAATAATGCTCAAAAAAAAATATCGCATAAGAAAACGCAAGGATTTTAGAAAAATTTATAAAAAAGGTGAATCCGTAGCAGGTAAATATCTTGTTTTGTATAAATTTCAGAGCGGTACTAATAATGTTAGGTTTGGATATTCCATTTCTAAAAAAATTGGCAGGGCTATAATTAGAAATAAGCTTAAAAGAAGGTTAAGTGAAATTTGTAGACTGTATAGAAATAATTTTAAAGAAGGAAATGATATAATTTTTATTGCACGTAAAAGAATAAATGAAATTGGTTTTAAGGAATTAAACGAAGAAGTAAAATTATTAGCTAAAAAAGCTAATTTATTTAAAAAAAAATAAGAACAAAATCCTTGTTTTCTGGGGGCTAACAATTTGATAAAACTAATAAAATTTTACCAGAAATATATTTCTATTTTTTTCCCAAGAAGGTGCAGATTTTACCCGACATGTTCCAGTTATGCAATAGAAGCATTGACTAAATATGGGATAATTGAAGGAGGATTTTTAACCATTAAACGTTTATTGAGGTGCAATCCTTTATGTAAAGGTGGGTGGGATCCAGTGCCCTAGTAGATCAACAGAAAGGATATTTTCGGTGAGGAGGTGAAACCTGCGAACTTTAAGAGTAAAAATAATTAAATATATTTTGATGTTCGCGGGTAACCAGTTTGGGTGTATTAGTAGACTTTATATCAGAGTTTCTACAGTTTTTTTATAATTTAGGAACTATGATCGGAATTTATAACTACGGCTTTGCAATTATTATTTTTACGATTGTAGTTAAGGTTTTGCTTTTTCCTTTAACTGCCAAACAAATACGTTCTATGCATAAAATGCAGGAATTACAACCTGAAATTAAAAAGATACAGAAAAAATATAAAAAGGATCCAAAAAAATCTCAAGAAGCAGTCATGAAGCTTTACCAAAAACATGGTGCAAACCCTTTTACCGGTTGTATTCCAATTATTATACAGCTTCCCATACTTTATGCTCTTTTTCAGGCTTTAAGGGTTTTTTTTGATCCGCAAAAGCATCCTGCATATGTGAATTTGGAGCATGCTGAATTTTTTTGGATCGGGAATTTAGGTGTACCTGATCCTTATATACTTCCTATTCTTGCTGCGGTTACAACCTTTATTCAAATGAGTGTTACTTCTAGTGGAAACCTTGGTGCCGCAGAAGGGCCTCAAAAAATGTTTAAATATGTAATGCCGGTTTTTATGGGTTGGATTTGTCACAGTTTTCCCGCAGGTCTTGCACTTTATTGGTTTGTATATGCAATAATGAGTACATTGGAACAATTGCTATTGCGCAGGGGTCAAAAGGTTAAGGAGGTCGTTAAGGCTGATGAAAAGCATTGAAGCTTCCGGAAAGACGGTGGATTGTGCTATAGATAAGGCTTTAAATAAATTGAAAAAGAGTAAGGATGAAGTAGAAATAGAAGTTTTGGAAGAACCTTCTAAGGGGATATTTGGAATACTGGGATCAAGATTGGCCCGAATAAGAGTAACCATAAAAGAAAGTCCTTCAGACATCGCTAGAGATTTTTTGAATGAGGTTCTGTCCCAAATGAAAGTAGATGTTAAATTTGAAACAAAGAATACGGGAGAATATTATTACTTAAGCATGTCGGGAGAAAATTTAGGTATTCTAATCGGACATCGGGGTGAGACTTTGGATGCCCTGCAGTACCTTACGAATTTGGCAGTAAGCCGCAAACTTGCAAAAAAAGTACGTATCGTTTTGGATGTTGAAGGGTATCGAAAAAAAAGAGAAAACACCCTTGTAAACTTGGCCCTGCGTCTTTCCGAAAGAGTTAAAAAGGACGGGAAAAAAATTACACTTGAACCAATGAGCCCATACGAGAGAAGAATAATCCACACCACTTTACAGGAAGAAAAAAGCATCTATACTTTCAGCGAGGGAGAGGAACCCTACCGCAAGGTTGTAATAGCCCCTAAAAATAGATAAAGGAAAATAAATATAGCTGTAGTTATAAAAAATTCATTCTTATTTGCAAAAAAAGTTAACTAGCCGGGTGTTGGTGATTATAAATTTAGGGGTAGTTTTAGAAAAAGAAAAGTTTTTCGGTACCGTTTTACATGAAATTATTAGCGCCTGAGAAAATATAAGTTTAAAGGAGACCTCAAGTATGAAAACTTGAGGTTTTATTTAATTCTTACATTTAAATTTATAAATTTATAAGCTGTAGGGTTGTCAAACATATGTGACACAACCGGCAGAAAAATCAGCAAGGAAATCCAAAGGACTTTTCCATCCAAGGGGCCGCA
>DDHO01000010.1 GCA_002352935.1 Firmicutes bacterium UBA1874 | reverse complement strand
ATCCTACAATATTGACACTATGGCCAATCTAATTTTTCTTGACAATTTTATAGGAAAGACTTAAAATACTTGGAAGAACGGGTTGAACTTACTACCATTGAGGGTTTTTTATATATAAAAAAACACCTGATGCCAGTTAGTTATATTTAAAACAATATAACAAATTGACGATTATGTATAATTTGTGACTTATAGTTACCGGTAAGATAAATTAAATTAGACTATTTAATATTAAAACTATATTTATGATGCCGGAATAAGCGAAAGTATATATAATCCGAATGGTAGTAGTTCAAATGCCGAGTTTTTGCTCGGTTTTTGTTTTTTATTAATTAATTATTAATTGATTGAAGAAAATTTACTTTCTTTTCTCGAAGCATCTAAAACAAAGTCATAGGAGGTGAAAAACTATTACAGTTTGGTTTTATGTTATTGGAGTAATAGCGGCTGTCATCGGTTTTGGTATCGGATATTTTATTAGGCGGCATATAATAGAGGCTAAAATAGCTTCTTCAGAAAAAATGGCCGAAAAAATAATCAGGGACGCAGAAAAAGAGGCAGAGGCAAAAAAAAGAGAAATGCTTTTAGAAGCAAAAGAAGAAGCGCATCAAATGCGTAAGGAATTTGAAAAAGAACACAAAGAACAAAGGGCGGAACTGCAAAAACTGGAAAAGCGCATTCTTCAAAAAGAAGAGGCACTTGATCGCAAAACAGAAAATATAGAAAATAAAGAAGCTTCGCTGCATCATAAAGAACAGGAATTAGAAAAATTAAAAAATGAGCTTAATGAAATTCATAAAAAACAAATTTCCGAATTAGAAAGGCTTTCTGGCCTAACAACGGAAGAAGCACGGAAGCTCTTACTAACTAATATCGAAGAGGAAATAAAACATGAAAAAGCACTTAAGATTAAAGAAATGGAAGCTCAGGTAAAAGATGAAGCCAAGAAAAAAGCCCAAGAAATTATAACTCTTGCAATTCAACGCTGCGCTGCCGATCACGTGGCCGAAAGTACTGTCTCAGTGGTAGATTTGCCTAACGACGAAATGAAGGGGCGTATTATTGGCAGGGAAGGTAGAAATATTAGTACTCTGGAAACATTAACCGGCGTAGATCTTATCATAGATGATACCCCTGAAGCTGTTATTTTATCCAGTTTTGACCCCATTAGAAGGGAAGTAGCCCATATTGCTCTCCAAAAATTAATAGCTGATGGCCGCATTCACCCGGCTCGTATAGAAGAAATGGTTGAAAAAGCTCAAAAAGAAGTCGAACAAACAATGCGAGAAGAAGGAGAAAAAGCTATTTTTGAAACCGGGCTGCACGGCATACATCCTGAATTAGTGAAACTTTTAGGCAAATTAAAATACAGAACAAGTTATGGGCAGAATGTACTTCAACATTCTATTGAAGTAGCACATCTGGCAGCAAATTTAGCGGGAGAATTAGGTGTAGATTCTATCCTAGCTAAAAGAGCCGGGTTATTGCATGATGTCGGCAAGGCTGTTGATCAGGAGGAAGAAGGATCTCATGTTCCTCTGGGAGTCAAACTTGCCAAAAAATACCAGGAATCCCCAGAAGTAATTCATGCGATTGCTGCACACCATGGCGATATTGATCCTGAAACTATAGAAGCTGCATTAGTACAAGCGGCCGACACTATTTCTGCTGCCCGGCCTGGTGCTAGGAGGCAGACGCTAGAAGCATATATCAAAAGGTTAACAAAACTGGAGGAAATAGCTGATTCTTTTGATGGTGTGGAAAAAGCGTATGCCATTCAAGCAGGAAGAGAGATAAGAATTATGGTAAAACCCGATCGTATAGATGATGCGGAAGGAGTATTGCTAGCAAGAGATATCGTTAAAAAAATTGAAGAGGAATTAAAATATCCAGGGCAAATTAAGGTAGTAGTAATTAGGGAAACCAGATCCGTTGATTATGCAAAATAATGAAACAATAAAGCGGCTTCTCTTAGTCGCTTTATTGTTTTTTTTACCATAATTTTATGAATTTGACTGCTGTGTAATAGGAGGATTCCTCTACCGTTTGCAGAATAAATCAGATTAGAAACATATTAAAATCATAGAAATATATATAAAACTTTATTTAAAGCGGCGGGAGGCTTAACTAGCAGGAACATAGGCACTAAATAACTTTAAACCTGTATTCCCAAGAGGGGGATATTTATTTATGGAAATGAAGTATAGAAACGGAACAGAAGTAACAGATAGTATAGGTCTTTTGATTTCTATGCTTGTACGCTATCCGGAAATAGGAACTATTAATTACGACCCGGAATCACAGCTTTTAAAATTTAATTTTATGCTGCTCAATGTTCCCAATGAAGAATTCGAAAAGTTTAAAGACAAGGTAATTTCATGCCTGGAAACTTTCCATTACCTAGAGGGGAAAGCACCCCGTGCGGTTAAATTTAAATGCTCTCGAGACAATGGTATTACCATATTAAAGATTTTTAGAGACGTGGAAACCTTTACATATAAAGAGCTGTCGATGATTATTGAGCTGGTACATCAAGAATTTGCAAGAAATTTAATTACAGACAACAGTACTGAAACAATGTTAGATGAGGATCTCTTGGTTCAAGAAGAAATGATATGCCATATGTTGGAAAATATAAAGGGATGTGCCCCACAAAAAAAATTAATAGCCTTTCGAGAAGAAGGGCGGGTTTTAGTTTTTAACAAATAAAATATTACCATTATGTCTTATCTTGTTTATTTAGGGTGACCTTCATGAATATTCTTATGTTTGGAGACATTATAGGACGCCCGGGACGGCGAGCCATTAAGAAAGTTCTCCCGGAATTAAAAAAAGATTATGATATAGATTTTGTTGTGGCCAATGGTGAAAATGCTGCAGGTGGCTGTGGCATTACCAGGAAAGTATCTGATGAATTGTTTTCAGAAGGAATAGATGTGTTAACAACTGGAAATCATGTCTGGGATCAAAAGGAAGTTCTGGATTTTATTAAAAGCGAAGACAGAATTCTTCGCCCTGCAAATTATCCTCCTGGAACTCCCGGTAAGGGTTACAATATATATAAAAGTAAATCAGGAATTATGATAAAAATTTTGAATGTATCCGGTCGCATATTTTTATCAAAATTAGATTGCCCTTTTAGAACTGCTGATGAGTTTCTTTGCTGGAACGATAAAGCCATTATATCAATAGTAGACTTTCATGCAGAAGCAACCTCCGAGAAGGTTGCTTTTAGTTGGTATTTGGCCGGGAAGGTTAGTGCTGTCTGCGGAACGCACACTCACATTCCCACAGCTGATGCCCGCATACTTCCGGGTGGAACAGCTTATATTACAGACATTGGAATGACCGGTCCACGTGATTCCGTGCTCGGAGTTAATAAGGAAATAGTTATTAGAAAGTTTTTAACCCAGATGCCTGTAAGGCTGGAACCCGCTTCGGGAGATGTAGAAGTTAATGCTGTACTAATAAAGGTAGCAAATGAAAATGGAAAAGCACAAGAAATAGTTCCTATACAAAAAATATTAAGAGGATAACTGGCCTTATAACCTTATACGAGAAAACAAGTTGCTTTTAATATTTTTTTAACAAGTTTTTTGCCTTTGAGAGGATTTTTAGGAAGTAGCTAGAATAAACTGAAATAAGAGGTTAAAGTGGTTAAAAATGCTTATTGTTTCTGTGTGCAAGAGAAAGTGTTTAATTGCACCTAGCATTTTCAATGGTGCTTAGGAGGTGAAAATAGAAATCTGAATAAATTACTTATAAAAAGATGTTAAGGATATTCGCAATTTAAGAGCTAAATTTTGAAGGGAATACCGGACTTTTCTGAGTAAAATGTTTGGGGAGAGAGCTTATTACGTAGTCGGAGTTGAACAGCTCTAACATTAAGGGAGGTTAATTACTGATATGGAAGTTTTGAAAGTTTCCGCAAAATCCAACCCAAACTCTGTAGCAGGAGCTTTAGCCGGTGTTTTAAGAGAAAAAGGTGGCGCCGAAATACAGGCGATTGGGGCTGGGGCATTGAATCAAGCAGTAAAAGCAGTTGCTATTGCCAGAGGATTTGTTGCACCTAGTGGTATTGACCTTATTTGTATACCAGCTTTTACAGATATTCAAATTGAGGGTGAAGAACGAACGGCTATAAAACTAATAGTTCAGCCGAGATAGGTTTAAAGGAAAGCAAAATTTAGCTTCCGCCGCCTTCTCCGGGCGGCTGTTTTCTGAAGAGCTGTTTTACTCCAAGTTATTTTTTACCAGAAGTTCTATGTCCATTCCCGGATAAGGAAAGCCATAACCTGTTCTGACTGCTAAAGAACGGGTTTTTTCATACAATTTAAAGGTTTTTGGAGGAATACAATAATATGAAAATTAATAACGTTAATTCAGTAGATTATTCTTCAGTTCATATCGTTGATGCTCACTGTGATACCTTATTGAAGTGTTTTCAGAAGGGGCAGGATTTAGATCAAAAAGACCCAGATAAACATATCGATATTTTAAATCTTCAGAAGTCGGGTGTGTTGGTGCAATTTTTTGCAGTTTTTGTAGAAACTGATTTTAAACCGGTCGGGGCACTGCGCAGAACTTTGCAAATTATAGACTATTTTACATTACAGCTCCAGTCGTTAAAAAATAAAATTATTCTGGTTAAAAAATATGAAGATATTATAAAAGCACGCCAAGAAGGGAAAATTGCCGCAGTTTTAACTGTGGAAGGTGGAGAGGCATTAGAAGGTGACCTGTCAATTTTACGCATTTTATACAGCCTGGGGGTTAGGAGTATGGGTTTGACCTGGAATAACCGCAACCTGCTGGCTGATGGGGTAGAGGAAAGCAGTACGGGAGGAGGGCTTACCACCTTGGGAGTTCAGGTAATAAAGGAAATGAACCGCATCGGAATGGTCGTAGATTTTGCACATTTATCTGAAAGAGGATTTTGGAATGCGCTGGAAGTATGCAGTTCTCCTCCTATAGTATCACATGCTAACTGCCGCACTGTATATGACCATCCAAGAAATTTAAGTGATGAGCAAATTAAAGGTTTAGCAGAAAAAGAAGGTATTTTAGGATTAACATTTGCACCCTCTTTCTTATGCGACAAAGCTCCTGACGCAGAAAAAGTAGTTGATCATATAGATCATGCCTGTTCGCTGGTGGGAACAAGACATGTAGCAATAGGGTCGGATTTCGACGGTATAGCAAAAGTGCCGGTAGGGCTAGAAAATGCAGGTAAATGGGGGAATTTGATCCGTGCCCTCTTAAAACGAGGTTACAAGTTTGAAGATATTAAAAGAATTATGGGAAATAACATGCTGGAACTGCTGAAAAAAATCTTGATATAGCTAATTTTTAAGGGAGAGTAGTTTTGATGAAGGTAAAAGCTTTTAAGGCGGATCTTCATGTTCATACTTCTGCATCAGATGGTACATACAATCCCAAAGAAATTGTCAGGGAAGCAGAGGCTGTAGGTCTAAAGGCAGTTGGCATAACAGACCACGACACCTTGGATGGTATCAAACCAGCGCTGGAAGAAGCCGCTGGTAGAAGTATTGAGGTCATTCCTGGTATTGAATTAAGCACAATTTGGGAAGATCAAGAAGTACATCTTCTGGGATATTACATTAATTACGAACTGGATTGGTTAAAGGATATATTAATCCAAATTAAAGGTGAAAGACAAAAAAGAATAGAAAAAATTATTGCCAGGTTACATAATTTAAATTATAAAATTGATAAAAATAAAATAACTGCAATGTTTGAAAAAAGTACTGTTGGAAGGCCCCACATTGCTCAGGCACTTGTAGAAAAAGGGTATGTAAACAATATAAGTGAAGCCTTTGAGGTGCTTCTGGGTCAGGGTAGGCCGGCATATGTACCAAGAAAGAGTTTAAGTGTTCATGAAGCTTTAAAAATTATTCACAGGGCTGAAGGACTGGCAGTCTTGGCTCATCCCGGGTTATTAAAAAATGATCGTATTTTATATTATCTAATTGAAGAAGGTTTGGATGGGGTTGAAGTATTTCATCCTGAACACGAGCAAAAGATTTGTGATTATTACTGGAGACTGGTAAAGGAATATAAGTTGTTTGCTACTGGGGGCTCGGATTTCCACGGGCCAGGGGTTAAGCGGGTATCTCTGGGATGCTGTGCTATCTCTTTAGAGTTGTTTCAAATATTTAAAAATAAGGCAATCAATCTAAAATCTTATAATGATTGAAAATTAATTATGTTATTCAGTAACTGAAAAACAGCATTAAGCTCACTTCAAGAGGGAAAACTAATTTACTGGCACTAATGAAGGGAGGTAGTAGTAATGGCTGAAGATTTCAGATCACGTGCCCCTTGGAGTTTACAGCCCGACTTAAAGCAGAAAACAGAAGAAGTGGGGATAGATTTTGACCGTTTTATTTCCTACCTAGCCAATAATCGTTCTGATACCGAAATGAGTAAGGAGTTCGGTGTTTCCGAAAAAGTTATTATGAATCTCCGGAAACATTTTGAACGGCTTGGCGTTCAATCTATTGTTGGCCAGGATTAAGGCAGGAGGTACCTGCCTTTTAAAATTTAAAAGGAGGTAAAAAAACATTTTTAAGTACTTAATTATTCTTTTTATAGCTGTCCCTCTAATTGAGCTAGCAGTTTTAATCGAGCTGGGCAAAGTATTAGGGACTGCCGTTACTATTTTTCTAATAATTTTAACCGCAACTTTAGGTGCTATATTAGCCAAACAGCAGGGAGTCCAAATATGGAATGATATGAGGACCGAGCTTAGCGGGGGAAAAATGCCTGGTAATTATCTTATAGAAAGTGTTATTGTTCTGGGAGGAGCTATTCTGCTTCTCACACCAGGGCTAATAACGGATATTTTTGGTTTCTTGTGTTTGATCCCTTATTCACGAAAATATTTCCGGGAATATCTCAAAAATCGCATCAGGTTTTACCTTGTCAGCGGTAAATTTAACATATATGACCGTTGATTTAACCTGTGACAGATCGTCCAAGGTTATGCTATAATAGCTGAAATAAAGCAGGGGAAGGAGGTAAATTTCTATGGTCCAGGGAAAATTTAGCCAAGAGGGTCTAACCTTTGATGATGTATTGTTGGTCCCTGCAGAATCGGAAGTTCTTCCCAGCGAAGTTTCTGTTAGTTCCCGGGCTACCAGGGGAATCAATATTAACATTCCTATTTTAAGTGCTGGCATGGATACAGTAACTGAAGCGCGGCTTGCTATAGCACTGGCCAGAGAGGGCGGTATGGGTGTTATACACAAAAACATGTCTATTGAAAAACAGGCAATGGAAGTAGACCGCGTAAAACGTTCTGAACACGGCGTCATTGCCGATCCGATATCCTTGAATCCCGAACACAAAATAAAAGATGCTTTGAATATTATGAAAAAATATCATATTTCTGGAGTGCCGATAACGGATGAAAATGAAATTCTAGTAGGAATTATTACAAATCGGGACTTAAGGTTTGAAAAAGACTTTAAACGCAATATAAAGGATGTTATGACCAAAGATAATCTCGTTACTGCTCCGGTAGGGACCACTTTGGAAAAAGCAAAAGCCATTCTGCAACGCCACAAGATAGAAAAACTGCCCCTTGTGGATAAAAATTTTAAACTACGCGGACTTATAACTATCAAGGATATAGAAAAAGCAAGGCAGTTTCCGAACTCGGCTAAAGACGAACGCGGTAGGCTGCTTGTAGCTGCTGCGGTAGGTACTTCGAAAGATACCTTAAAACGGGTAGGAGCATTGGTAGATGTTAACATAGATGTAATAGTTGTCGATACGGCACACGGGCATTCTCGTATAGTTATTGATACTGTTAAAAAAATAAAGGAAAACTTCCCGAAAATAAAGGTGGTCGGGGGAAATGTAGCTACCAGAGAAGCTACGAAAGCACTTATAGAAGTAGGTGCTGATGCGGTAAAGGTAGGTATCGGCCCTGGTTCAATATGTACTACCAGAATGATAGCGGGGGTTGGAGTTCCGCAAATTACTGCTATTTTCGAATGCGCACAGGAAGCTGCCAAATACGATATTCCCATTATTGCGGATGGAGGGATTAAATATTCCGGGGATATTACAAAGGCTATAGCATCTGGTGCCGACACTGTAATGATTGGAAGCCTCCTTGCAGGCACTGAGGAAAGCCCCGGTGAAATTGAAATTTACCACGGGCGCAGTTTTAAAGTATACCGCGGTATGGGCTCCGTTGGGGCCATGCGGGCGGGGAGCGGCGACCGTTATTTTCAGGAAAATACCCAAAAGACTGTTCCCGAGGGAGTTGAAGGAAGGGTGCCGTACAAAGGAGCACTTTCCGAAACCATATTTCAACTGGTCGGGGGACTGCGTTCCGGCATGGGATATTGCGGGGTTAAAAACATTCTGGAACTAAAGACAAAAACCCGCTTTATACGTATAACGGGAGCAGGTTTAAGAGAAAGTCACCCTCACGATGTCAGCATTACGAAAGAAGCACCAAACTATCGCATGCAAAACTTTTGAAAATTAAGAGATTAATTGTGAAATCGGAAGTAAAGTTCTTTTTTGAAACTCGGGAGTGTTGTCATGTCTTCAAAAGTATATTTTACAGATATGCGTGCCAAAAAAGGTTCAAATTTAATGGATAAGCTGGAGAGGTTGTATGATAGTTGTGAATTTGCGCAAATTGTGGATAGCGGGGATCTTGTTGCAATAAAAATTCACTTTGGGGAACGTGGTAATACCGCTTATATCAGGCCTCCTTTTTTAAAGATCCTGGTTGAAAAGATTAAAAAAGCAAATGCTAAACCCTTTTTAACAGATACAAATACTTTATATGCCGGTTCGCGGCAAAATGCCGTGGATCATTTAAAAACGGCTGTAGAAAACGGATTCGCATATGCCGTTGTAGGGGCGCCCCTTATAATTGCAGATGGTCTCAATGGAAAGGATTATCTAAAAGTAAACATCAGTGGGAAACATTTTAAAGAAGTGAATATTGGAAGTGCTTTATATCATGCGGATTCACTGCTCACGGTAAGTCATTTTAAAGGGCATGAACTAACAGGTTTCGGAGGAGCTCTTAAAAACCTTGGTATGGGTTCCGGTTCTCGCAGCGGCAAACAAATGATGCATTCTGACGTTCTACCTGCTATAGACTCTCAGAAATGTAAAGTTTGCGGCAGGTGCTTGGAATGGTGTCCGGGCGATGCTATTATCTTATCCGAAAACCATGCCCAAATCTTGGATAAAAAGTGCCTGGGTTGCGGTGAGTGCATAGTTACCTGCCCGCACGGGGCAATAGAAATAAGCTGGAAAACCCAGCCCCGTACAATTCAGGAAAAAATGGTAGAGTACGCACTGGGGGTTCTTAAAAATAAAAATCAAAAGACTGGGTTTATAAACTTTGTAATAAATGTAACACCTGATTGTGACTGCTCAAGCTGGAGTGATGCACCTATAGTTGCTGATGTGGGAATTCTTGCCTCGAGGGACCCCGTAGCGGTGGATCAGGCTAGTTTTGATCTGGTCAATCAACAGGATGTACTTCCCCAAAGCTGTTTGGGTAAAAAACAGAATATTACAGATAAGTTTTACGCACTTCATCAGATAGATTCTACAGCACAGCTGGCCTATGCAGAAAGCTTGGGGTTAGGCACACGAAGTTATAAACTCATAAAAATTTAAAAAATATACTACTTCAAAATTTTTTCAAAAAACTTCCTCCCAAGAAATGGAGGTTAATTGTATGCTAATAACTATTTTACCGGATAACATACAGGTAGAAGCAAGGGTGGGCGACAGAATTCTCGATGTAATATCAAGAGCGGGAATTAAAATAAATGCTTCTTGCGGGGGGCAGGGAACCTGCGGGCGTTGTGCTATTGAAGTAATAAAGGGTAATCTAAAAAAAGATTCCTCTTTCGGAAATAATAAAAAAATTCTGGCATGTAAAAGTTACGTTAATGATGAAGCGGAATTGGTCATTAATATTCCTTCCAGGGAGCGTTTAAGTTCTCATCAAATACTTTTTCACTCAGAAAACCGGGATAATATCTTTACATTAAACCCGATTATTAAGAAAATACCTTTGAAGCTTGACCATCCAACAATAACTAATAATACCGATGATTATACCCGCCTGGTTAACGAATTAAAAAAAGCAGGGTATAAAAATACCTATCTTAATCTGGAAAAATTAAGGGAGTTACCCACCATTCTACGCGAAGGTGAATGGGAAGTTACCGCAGTAATTTCTGAACTCGGAGACAGAGATGAAGTCCTATCACTGGAGCCCAGGCACCCTAATAACCCCATATTTGGGCTCGCAATTGATATCGGCACAACAACGATAAAAGTTAATTTAATTGACCTGACCAGCGGGCTTATATTAGATTCTCAAGGTGACTACAACGGTCAGCAAATTTATGGTGACGATGTTATCAGCCGTATTATATATTCTACAGAAAAGAACGGCCTGAAAAATTTGCGAAATGCTGTCTTAGAAACTATAAACGAACAGATCAGTATTTTAATTAGACGTCAAGGAATAAAAATTAAAGATATTTATGCTGCCGCAGTCGCCGGTAACACTACGATGATACATTTGTTTTTAGGCATTCCAGCCAAGCACATTCGGCTTGAGCCTTATATTCCTGCGGTTAAAATTTTTCCTCATACCATTAGCGGAAAAGAAGCGGGTTTAATGATTAATAATGAAGCCGCTGTTTGTTTACTGCCTGCTGTAGGTTCTTACGTTGGAGGAGATATTACTTCCGGAGTTTTAGCTACCCAAATTAGCTTGAGAGATAAGTTAACTTTGTTTATTGATATCGGTACCAACGGAGAAATAGTCCTTGGGAACAGTGATTTTCAAATTAGCTGTGCCTGTTCTGCCGGACCCTGCTTCGAAGGAGGAAGTATTAAGGACGGAATGAGGGCTATGGACGGGGCAATTGAAAAATTTGATATTGATGAAAATTACAAAATTACATTTGAAGTTATAGGAAATAAAAAGCCAGTCGGAATCTGCGGCTCGGGTTTGATAGATGCTGTCTCGTCTTTATTGAAAAGAGGCTTTATTGACCGGACTGGTCAATTTAACCTTAATTTAAATGATTCCCGCCTGCGTAAAGGAGAAGATGGTTACGAATTTGTTTTAGTCTGGGGTAAAGACACTGCACATGGTCAGGATATCTTAATTCTGGAAACGGATATTAAAAATATCGTTCGTGCCAAGGCTGCTATTTTTGCGGGAATTAGAGTACTGATAAAACATATGGGGATAGAACTCGACATGATCGATGAAATACTTATTGCTGGCGGTTTCGGTAATTTCCTGCGTTTTGAAAGTGCCGTTGCAATTGGTATGTTACCGCCCTTTCCCATTGAAAAATTTCACTTTGTGGGCAACACCTCGCTCCAAGGAGCACAAACCGTGCTTACCTCTTTGGATGCCTGGAAAGAAGTGCTGAATTTTGCCAAAGGTATGACTTATTTAGAGCTTTCTGAAGGTAATGAATTTATGGATGAATTTATTTCTGCTTGTTTCCTGCCTCATACAGATTTAGGATTATTTAATATTGTTTGATTGAAATCAGAAAGGTAAAAATAATTTTTCATGTACAGGTGGGCAAATTTATAAAACAAATACCCGCCTTTTTATATGGAAGTACCTTAACTATAAAATAAGAATTATCCCTTGCTTAATAATTACCTAAATGCTATATTGTAAAAGGCTTTAATCGTTTCTTCTTTCCTAATCGGAAATAACTCTTGTTTTTTTTGTAAATATTTTATTTCTATGCAAGTTTATCGTCAGAAGGGAGTGAAAATATGGATAATAAAACTCTGGAGAAAATCCGCAAGTTATTAAAGGATAATAACAGGGAACTTCCTTCAGAACTGCTTGAACTTCAGCCTTTTGACCAGGCTAAGATATTATTAGAGCTTTCGGAACAGGAAAGAAAAAAACTATACGAGCACCTGGATAATAGTACTCTGGCGTCAATTATTGAAGAATTAGAATACGACATGCAAGCAGTATTTATCAAAGAATTAGGAGTAAAAAGGGCTGTTGCTATACTTAATGAAATGTCCTCTGATGAGGCGGCTGACCTATTAGGGGAATTAGAAGAAGAAGAAGCAGAAAAACTTTTAAGTTTAATGAAACAAGAAGAAGCAGAAGAAGTAAGGGGACTGCTTTCCTATCCAGAAGAATCTGCCGGAAGTATTATGACCACTGAATACGTAGCGGTTAAAAAAGGACGGACCGCAGAGCAGACCATTGAACTACTTCGACACTCTGCTCCTGATGCAGAAACTATCTATTATATTTACGTTGTGGATGATAATGATGTGCTGGTCGGGGTCCTCTCTCTAAGAGACTTGATCGTAGCTAAACCTCAAACAAAAATCGAAGATATTATGTATGAAAAAGTTGTTTCTGTCCGCGCAGATATGGACCAGGAAGATGTAGCAACGGTTATTGAGAAATATGACTTTTTAGCTGTCCCCGTTGTAGATGAAAAAAAACACTTATTAGGAATTATTACCGTAGATGATATCTTCGATGTAATGATAGAAGAGACCACGGAAGATATTGGGCAGTTATCTGCTATCAGTAAGCTAGAAATGCTTGATAAAGGCCCCGTAAAATCTGCTGCTAACCGACTTCCCTGGTTAATAGTTTTACTGTTTGTTGGTTTTCTTTCGGCAAATGTTATTAATATGTATGAAGAAACACTGGCCAAAGTAGTTATACTGGCCTCATTTATTCCCGTAATCACGGGTATGGCGGGTAACAGCGGCACACAATCCTTAACAACTGTTGTTCGGAGACTGGCCTTGTTTGACGAGTTCAGCAGCAAAGATATTTTCGATATAATTAAAAGAGAAACATTTACTGGTCTAATTATTGGTGCAGCATGCGGTTTGTTGATTGCGATAATAGCTTTTTTCTGGCAGGGCAATCCCATATTGGGACTGGTAGTTGGCATTTCCATGTGGATAACACAGTTGTTGGGAACTATAACGGGAGCAATTGTCCCAATAGCTATTAACAGGCTACATATAGACCCTGCTATAGCTTCCGGACCCTTTATTACTACTATGAACGACATCTTGGGACTTGCTTTATACTTTTCGATTTCGACCTTCTTTATGACCAGGCTAATTACAGGTGCCTGACTGCCACATAAATTTGGTATAGAATATATAAAATTTTCTAAGCCTGCCTTCTATGATTTGCCTGTCTTATATAAATATTGTATAGAATAAATAAAATCCTCTAAGTTTCCCTTTTTTTTTTAAATTATGAGTAGAAGGAAACTGGCTGTAAAAGTAGAATTGCTACTTTGGAGATAATTTCCTTATAATAATTTTTAAGGGTGACGAAGAGGATCATATGAAAAGAGAAAGAAAATCCGGGTTGCTGGAAGAACAACGCTGGAAATATTTGATTAAAAATCTGGCCGATGTTCTTAATTTGCATATAACTGCTATTATTAACATTGAAGGGCAAAAGAAAATTATGGCATTTCCAGAGGAATCTCCCGATGTTTGTTATAAGCATCAGAGAAACCCTCTTGTAAAAGAAGCCTGCTTGCGCTTTTACAATACGGAATTAATAAAAGGAGAAGAGGTAACGGCCCTGCCGGGTCCTTTTTTTAAGAAATGCCCCTTAGATATTGATATGTTAATTGTACCCTTAATAAACAATAACAGGCTTTATCTTAATCTTTCTCAAAAAGGAAGGAAGGGTATACTTTCTCAAGAAACTAAAACTTTAATAAAAAAGAAAGAAAATGAAAATAATGAAAGGGGAGCATTTTGTTCTGAAGAAAAAATTTTAAAAATAGGAAAAATTATTCAAAATTTGGTACGTAAAAATAACTCCTCTAAGCAGAGTATATTCAGAGAAACTGCTTTAGAAAATTTTAGCAACAATTTCAGGTATTTTCAGCACCTTCTTTTTGAATACGGGTTATTTAAAAAAGATAAAATTATAGATCTGTGTCTTTCACATATTTTGTTTTACATAAATACGGGAACTTGCTTTTTAATAGCAAAAGAAAATAACAGCACACGGGTATATAGTACCGGGGAATATGCGCAAAAAATTAATGAAATATGGGAAAGTATGAACTGGAGCACATTAAGCAAACTGCAGGAATTTTCCGGATGCTGGGAAGAGATTCTTTCTGCACATGATGTAAATTTTACAAAAAACCATAATGGCATTGTTATCCCTCTGCATTCAGAAGATGTGTTCTGGGGTGTTTTGGGTATATTAGAACCTGAAAATGAATCCTTTTTCTGGGATAAGCTTTCGGAAATCAGAAAAGATCTTATTTACACCTTAAAATTAAATAACGTTATTAAGCACTTAGGCGAAAAGACTGTATCTATTTTAGAAAATATTAACGATGGCATTATTGTTGTTGACAAGTTAGGTGTTATTTTATTTATTGACAATTATCTAAGAGAACAATTTAATTTGGGTAGCAGGAGCTCGCTTACCGTGCAGGAGCTGCCTGAAGAGATAATTATTTTTTTTGAAGAGAGACCGGATGTAAAAAATAATCATTCTGGTATTTTTCAAATACAAACTACAGTTAAAAATAAAGAGAAAAGCTTTTCTTGGCATAGTTTTCCGCTGTGTTTTGGCGAAGAAGAATATTCCGGAACCATGTTAATATTAAACGATGTAAGTAATTTACTTGATTTTCAAAAACAGTTTGGTGCAGCAGAACAGCTGTCTACAGTAGGACAACTTTCCGCGAGCCTTGTACACGAAATTCGAAATCCCTTAACAGCTGCAAGAGGGTGGTTACAATTAATTAAAACCTGCGAGGACCGATCTGATATTAATAAGTATGCCGACTGGGTAAATAACGAGCTGGAACGTATTCAAAAGCTGATTAAAAATTTTTTATCCCTTTCCAAAATAAAAAAACTGCGTTTAAAGGAAGTTAATTTAGGTAACCTTTTAAGGGAACTAATCAACTTTCTCGAAGCAGAAGCCAGGTTGCACAGTGTTTCTTTTGATTTAGAGCTTCCGGTAGAACCTGTACTGGTAAATATAGATGCAGATCAGATGAAACAGGTGTTTCAAACCTTTGCAAAAATGCAATAGAATCAATGCGGGACAAGGGAGGTAAACTTAAAATAAGGTTAGAGCCCGGACCCCAGGAAATCGCAGTTATTTTTAAGGACAACGGTCCGGGAATGGATGAGGAAACTTTAAAAAACATTTTCAAACCTTTTTTTACTACTAAAGAAGAAGGCACTGGTTTGGGGCTGCCGGTATCTAAAAGCATAGTAGAAAATCACGGCGGGCACATGGAAGTTAACAGCAAGATGGGGGAAGGAGCGACATTTAAAGTTATTTTACCTGCTGTTACCGGTTAATTTATTGACCCTATTTTGAACTTATAAACTGTAGAAGCCTGGTATGGGCCGGGCTTTTTGTTTGTTTTTTCTAATTTGCGTGTAGAAATACCTCTTATTATAATATTAGTATTATAAGGTTTTGTCTTTTTCAATAAACGAAATCTGGGTATTTAAAGGAGCAGTAATAATGAAGGATTCTCGACCTCTCTTTTATATAGAGACTTATGGTTGTCAGATGAACGAACATGACAGCGAAACAATAGCAGGCATGCTTTCGGAAATGGGTTACGAGGAAACTTTAGCAATAGAAAAAGCTGATATAATAATTATCAATACATGCTGTGTTCGGGAAAAAGCAGAAAGCAAGGTATTTGGCAGATTAGGAAACTTAAAGGCTTTGAAGGAGAAAAAGCCCGACCTTATTATTTCTGTTTGCGGTTGTATGGTCCAACAGCAGCAAATAGCCGATAAAATTAAAAAAAACATGCCGCATGTAAACTTAGTCTTCGGTACCCTAAACCTGCACCGACTTCCGGAACTAATTAAGGAAGTCCGAGAAACAGAGCTTTTGCCTTTAGTTGAATTGTGGGATAATCCAGGCAAAATCGTGGAAGGACTGCCGGTAAAAAGAGAAGGAAAAATAAGAGCATATGTAAACATTACATTCGGTTGCGACAATTACTGTGCTTACTGTATCGTACCTTACGTGCGAGGGAAAGAAAGAAGCAGGAAATTGCAGGAAGTGATTCGGGAGGTCAGAGAAATAGATGCCGAAGCTATTAAGGAAATTGTTTTTTTAGGGCAGAATGTAAATGCTTATGGAAGGGATCTTAATTCCAAAGTAAATTTCAGCGATTTATTGATAAAAACCAACAATATTACAGAGAATGTACAACGGATCCGTTTTACTACTTCTCACCCAAAGGATTTCAACGAAGAAATGGTGGACGTGACTGCTAATTTGGACAAAGTATGCGAACATTATCACCTTCCAGTCCAGGCCGGAAGCAACAGGATTCTGAAGCTCATGAACCGCGGTTATTCTAGAGAGCAGTATCTCGGGCTGGCAAATTTAATTCGTGAAAAAATTCCCGGTGCAAGTATAACTACAGATATAATCGTAGGTTTTCCGGGAGAAAATGAAAAAGATTTTGAAGAAACACTTGACCTGGTAAAACAGGTACAGTTTGATGCAGCATATACGTTTATTTTCTCGCCCCGGCCGGGGACAAAAGCTGCAGAAATGCCTGATACTGTACCCATTAAAGAAAAGAAAAAATGGTTTCAATGTTTAGTAAAAACACAAAATGAAATTAGTCTTAAAAGAAATCAGGAATTATGCGGAAAGACCCTTGAGGTTTTAGTGGAAGGCCGCAGCAAAACGAATCCTGACAAACTTGCCGGGAGAACGAGAACTAGCAAAATCGTTATTTTTGAAGGAGACCCGGATTGGAAAGGTAAAATTATTCCGGTGACTATTGAAAAAGCCCAAACATTTAATCTAATAGGAAGTCGGGAGGAAAATTAAAATGGATGTGATAGAAGAAGCTCACAGGCTCGGAAAGGCACTTTCCGAAAGCAAAGAAGTTAAACATTACATGCAGGCAGAAATAAAACTACTGAACAACAATAAAGCCAGGGAACTGTATGAAAAATACTGCTCGGCAAACGTCTGCGGGACATCTGCAGAAAATTTTAGTAAATATAATCAAGCCAATCTCATTTTAGAAGAATTTTTGGAGGCGCAAAAAGCCGTTCTAAACCTTTTGAGCAGTATTAATTTTATTATTTCTCGGGCAACAGGACTGCAATTAACAGCAGCAAAATGCGGTACGTGTTTTTTAGGTAATAAATGCGGCCCTTGCGATAAAGACAACCTTTTTTAATCCAACCTATTTCACCCGAAATTAACGGGGGAGGGTTAAAAATGGGTGAAAACACTCCCTTGATGCGGCAGTACTTACAAATAAAGAGACAGTATAAAGATGCCATTTTATTTTTTAGGCTGGGAGATTTTTATGAAATGTTCTTTGAGGATGCCCGTATTGCATCTAAAGAACTGGAAATAACGCTTACTTCCCGTGACCGGGATAAGAGTAACTGTGTTCCTATGTGCGGGGTTCCTTACCACTCTGCAGATGGTTATATAGCCAGACTAATATCTAAAGGCTATAAGGTAGCTATTTGCGAGCAAGTTGAAAGCCCCGATAAAAATAAAAAATTGGTGAGGCGTGAAGTTGTACGTGTAATTACGCCGGGGACCGTAACAGACGAAAAAATGCTCGAGGAAAAAGAAAATAATTTTTTAGCCTCCATTTATGGGGTGAAAAACAGCTTCGGGCTGGCTGTAGTAGATGTTTCCACGGGGGAATTTAAGTGTACAGAATTTATGGGCAATAATGCCCTGCAAAGTTTAATTAATGAGCTTGCAAGACTTTCACCGAAAGAATGTATTACTAACTCCGCAGGTAGCAAATATGATTATTTAGCTGGAAAAATGAAGGAGTTAGGAATTAATTATATTACACATTTCAAAGATAATTTCCGATTAATTGATTGTGAATTACTTATTCGCGAACAATTTCCAAACATCAAACAGCTTTTTCATTACGGCAGGAACAGAGCGTGTGCAGGTGCAGTCGGGATGCTTCTCTGTTTTTTAAGAGACACCCAAAAAAAATCACTCTCTCACATAAACAAACTAGAGTATTACCGGCAAGAACAATTTATGATCCTTGACAGCAGCACACGTCAAAACTTGGAAATAATTCGAACGTTGAGGAAACAGGAAAAGAAAGGTTCTCTTCTGGGTGTTATCGACCATACTGTTACAGCGATGGGCGGCCGTATGTTAAAAAAATGGCTTGAAGAACCCTTGCTTGATCAGAAAAAAATTGTAAAGCGCCAAAATGCTGTTCAGGAACTTGTGGATAAAGGGCTTTTAAGGCGCAGGGTGCGTGAAATTATGGACGGTGTTTATGATCTGGAACGACTTGCAGGCCGCGTGTCTTACGAAAATGCCAATGCACGCGACCTGCTGGCTCTCCGTCAGTCTCTGGAAAAATTGCCGGAGTTAAAAAAATTTTTGAAAGAGAACGCATTATCTGTTCTTCTTAAAGAACTGGAAGAAAACATCGATCTCATGGAAGATGCTGTATCCTTGCTGTCCAAATCTATAAAGGAACCGCCCCCTTTATCTTTAAAAGAAGGAGGTATTATTAAAGAAGGTTATGACCAGGAAGTTGACAGACTTCACAAAGCAGCTGTGGAAGGCAAACACTGGATTGCCTCGTTGGAAAGCCAGGAGAGAAACAGAACGGGTATAAAATCGCTTAAAATAGGTTTTAATAAAGTTTTCGGCTATTATTTTGAAATTTCTAAGTCCAACCTACATATGGTTCCCGGGAATTATCACCGCAAACAAACTCTGGTCAATGCCGAGCGATTCATTACACCTCGTTTAAAAGAACTGGAAGAACTCGTCATGGGGGCTGAAGAACGAGTAAAGAAGCTTGAATATGAACTTTTTGTAAAAATACGGGAACAGGTAGGAAACGAAATTTACCGTATTCAACAGGTTTCCAAATCACTTGCCGCTCTCGATTCATTGTCTGCACTAGCTGAAGCTGCCGTACGTTACGGGTATAAAAGGCCGGAAGTTGATAATAGCCAAATTTTATTAATTAAAGGGGGCAGGCACCCTGTAGTAGAAAGAACCGCTAATGGTGAGAATTTTGTCCCTAATGATACGTACCTTGATTCCTCGGAGAACAGGATTGCCTTAATCACAGGTCCTAATATGGCGGGTAAGTCTACTTATATGAGACAGGTTGCGCTTATTGTAATACTGGCACAAGCAGGGAGTTTTGTTCCTGCCCTGGAAGCACGCATTGGAATAATTGACCGCATTTTTACCCGGGCAGGAGCAAGTGATGACCTGGCGACAGGCCAGAGTACGTTTATGATAGAAATGCTGGAGACGGCCCAGATTCTTTTTAATGCTGGCAGGCAGAGTTTAATTATTCTGGATGAAGTCGGGAGGGGTACAAGTACCTACGATGGCATGAGTATTGCCCGGGCGGTTATAGAATTTATTCATGAAAAAATAAGTGCCAAGACGCTCTTTTCAACTCATTATCACGAACTTACCGAATTAGAACAACAACTTTCCGGTATAAAAAACTATACTATGGCTGTCAAAGAACAGGGTGAAGAAATAGTTTTTTTACACCGTGTAATTCCCGGGAAGTCTGACAGGAGCTACGGTATTAATGTTGCGCGTCTTTCTGGTTTACCTCGAGAGGTTATCAAACGAGCTGAAATAATACTTAAAAGCCTGGAAACACCGGACGAAAATTTTCAGTTCGCCGGCAAAGCCTGCAATCAAAATTTTTGTCCCGTAAAAGACAGTAAGAATGAAGAGTTGCAGCTAACTGCTGAAGAAAAAAATATTTTAAATGAGGTGCGAGAAATAGATATTTCCACTCTAACTCCTCTGGAAGCTCTTAACAAACTTTATTTATGGCAAAGTACCTTGAACAGGATAAAACATAACCCGGAAGGTGAATTAGATGCACGAGAAGAGTAAAATAGCGGTACTTGACCCTGAGACGAAGGACAAAATTGCTGCCGGCGAAGTAATTGAAAGGCCCGCCTCCGTCGTAAAAGAGCTAGTTGAAAACTCTATAGATGCAGGGAGCACCAGGATAACAGTTGAACTCCAGGGTGGTGGATTAGATTGCATTAAGGTCTCTGATAACGGCTGGGGTATGGACAGGCAAGAAGCTTTGATGGCATTCAAACGGCATGCAACGAGTAAAATTAGGTCCTTGTCGGATCTTGAAAAGGTTTCCAGCCTCGGCTTCAGAGGAGAAGCCCTGCCCAGCATCGCTGCCGTATCGGAAATTATTTTGTATACCAAAGAATCTGATGCGCTTGAAGGCACAAAAGTTACAGCATATCCAGGACAGGAGCCCCGTGCTTTTTGTGCCGGGTGCCCCAGCGGTACAACTGTGATTGCAAATAACCTCTTTAAGAATGTGCCCCCGCGGCGGAAAACATTAAAATCACCGGGTCATGAAATCTCAGCTGTGACAGACACGATGCAAAAAATTTCTCTCGCCCATCCGGAAATTTCCTTCCAGTATAGCCACGAAAACGGGCTAGTATTTCAAACCGCGGACAGCAACGATCTGATGGAAACAATTGCCTGCATTTACGGTACCGAAACAGCTATGAATATGTTAAAAATAGGTCTTAAGCATAAAGAAATTCATATCACGGGATATACCAGTAAACCATGTCTAACCAGAGGAAATAGAAAGGACCAGGTCTTCATCGTTAATGGAAGGAATATTTATCATGAAACCCTGCAGGAAGCAGTAAAAGAAGCATATTACACTCTTTTACCTGTGCACCGTTACCCGGTTGTTGTCCTGAACCTTAAAGTAAGCCCTGAATATATTGACCCTAATGTCCATCCTGCAAAGATGACCGTCCGTTTTTTAGAAGAAGATTTAATCATGAAGACGGTGCAAAAAGCAATTAAAGAAGCTTTGAGTGATGCAAAAGTTGTGCCCGAAATAAAGGAACGGGCAAAAAATAACTCTATTCGGGTTCAAGGCAGAAGAAATGCTGCTGTTCGTGAACAAAAAGCTGTTTATCAGGAAGCATTTACCGCTCAGGAGTTTTTCCACAGAGAAAAAAAATGTCAACATATTTCCTCGCAAGAAACAGAAAGGGGCCCGGAAACAAATTTAAATGAGACGTTAATCGAAAATACTAATTATTGGCATTCTGCTGTAAAATCAAAAAAAGACAATAGTTTTAAAGAAACCTTTCCTTCTTTGCAGGTGATAGATCAGTTGGGTGCGTCATATATCTTGGCCCGGGGCGATTTAGGGCTTTTTATAATAGACCAGCATGCAGCACATGAAAGAATCAGATACGAGTATTATAAAAAAAAATTTGCCGGGAGAGGTGTTGAGATTCAATACCTTGCGGTTCCACCAGCCATTGAACTGACTCCTGAAGAATCTTCTCTAATAGACAACAACCAGGAATTTTTAAACAGCGCGGGTATTACCCTGGAACATTTCGGGGGAAGGAGTTTTATTTTACGGACTCTTCCAATTGAAATTAAAAACAGCGAAGCAGAAAATTTCATTCGAGAAATACTCTTGTTGCTAAGAAACAGCAAAGTACCTAATATGTCAACTTTTATTGAAAAAACAATCATACTAGCAGCCTGTAAATCAGCTGTTAAAGCAAATCAAATTTTAAAAAAGACTGAAATGGACTTTATTTTAGACCATTTAGCAGCAACCGAGGTGCCTTACACCTGTCCTCACGGCAGACCTACTTTGATACATATAACATTTGAAGAAATTAAAAAGTATTTTAAAAGAATATAGAAAAGGTTATGATTAAAATGTTATCCGAAAAAAGTGGTGAAGCAAAAAGCAAAGAATCCAGATATCCTTTACTTGTAATATTAGGCCCCACGGCCGTAGGAAAATCAGAAGTAGCATTAGAAGCTGCAGACTTATTAGACGGAGAAATAATATCCGGAGATTCAATGCAGGTATACAAACATATGGATATCGGGACTGCAAAACTGCGCCCCTCTGAGCATTTTTCAACTACCGGGAAATATATACCTCACCATCTTTTAGATTTAATTGAGCCTGATGAGCAATTTAGTGTAGCCCAATTTCAAAAAGAGGTTAGAAAACTAGTTCCAGAAATTCTCAAGCGAGGGAAATTGCCCATTATCGTGGGAGGAACAGGCCTTTATATTAATTCCTTAATTAAATGTTATGATTTTCCTAATTTGCCTCAGAGCACCTATCAGAGAGAAAAGCTGAAGCATTTAAAAAAAACATACGGTCTCCAGTACCTCTACAACATTTTAAGCAGAATAGACCCCGTGTCTGCTTCCCGTATTCATCCTCATGATACCCAGCGTATTATAAGAGCCCTGGAAGTGTTTTATACTTCAGGTAAGCCTTTTTCAGAGTTCTCTCGCAGGAAAAAAAAGGACACATGCTTTGATTATGTTTTATACGGTCTTACTATGAAGAGGGAAGAGCTCTATCGTCGTATCAACAGGCGCGTTGATGAAATGATTGAGCGTGGCTTCATCAGGGAGGTCAGAGCCCTAATAGCAAAATACGATGTTTCTTTAAAACCGCTGCAGGCAATCGGTTACAAGCATATTATCCTGTATCTGGAAGGGAAGTACTCTCTCGAAGAAGCAATAAGATTAATTAAAAGAGATACTAGAAGATTTGCCAAGCGGCAATATACTTGGTTCACACGTAATCGTGAGATAATCTGGTTAAATGTCGAAAGTTATCAAAACAGCAGGGAAATTGCCCGGGAAATTGCATGCGGCCCAGCAGGACAATTAAAAAGTATGTAGAAGGTATAAGGCTATAAATAATAAATAATTCACAAAACTCAAAACTTAAGACCTTTTTGAAAGAAAAATATTTTATTTTTGGAGGGAAAATATATGAATAAACCTCAGATAAATTTACAGGACGCTTATTTGAACCAAATAAGAAAGGAAAATATACCCTTAACTATTTATCTAGTTAACGGTTTTCAGTTAAAAGGCACTATTAAAGGATTTGATAACTTTACGGTCGTCTTGGATGTAGAGGGAAAACAAAAAATGGTATACAAACATGCAATTTCAACAATAGAACCGGCAAGGACTGTTAATTTTTCTTCAGAATATAAATCAGAGCAAAAAGGCCAGTAGTTGCTCGTAATTTTAAGAAATAAAATACCATAGGAGGGTATCCTTCGGTGCCGAAGTTTCGATATGCATTTATTTTATTTCCGTTACTAATACTGATTTTTATTGCTTTTTTAACTTCCTGCCAATCCAGGGAAGCTGCATCTCAAACTTTAAAACTCGGCCTTCTACCCATAGAGGATAATTTTCCATTTTACGTGGCGGAATACGAGGGGATGTATTCAAAGGCGGGCTTGAACGTCGATCTTGTTTCTTTTAACGGTGCCAGAGAACGCGACACGGCAATTCAAGCCGGAACAATTGACGGGACAACTGCGGATATAATTGCTACCGGATTATTAAAAAAAGCGGGCACGCCGGTTAAAATAGTTTCATTAACCATGGGAGCAACACCCGGCGAAGGAAGATTTGCTTTATTGGCTGCTCCCCGTTCTAAAATAGAGTCTCCCGAAGAACTCCAGGGCACTGCAATCGCAATTTCCCAAAATACTATTATAGAATACGTTGCTGACCAGCTTTTAAACCTTGCCGGACTAGAATCCCGGGGGATAGAAAAAATTGCTGTACCTTCCATGCCTGACCGTTTGCAGCTTCTTTTGGAAGAAAAGGTCCAAGCGGCCGTCCTGCCAGACCCACTTGCTACTTTAGCAGAAAAACAAGGAGCCAGGGTAATTTTAGACGATACCAAGTTCAATAAAAATATATCACAGGTAGTTTTGGTTTTTCGTGAAGATACAATCAACAGCAGGAGGGAAGATATATCAAAGCTTCTGCAGGTCTACGAAAGGGCCGCGCAAATGGTAAGCGGTAACCCTAAAAAATATCATTCATTGTTCGTAGAGAAAGTACGTATTCCTGCTTCACTTCGTGACATATATTTTTCGCCGAAATATTCTTCACCTCAACTTCCTGCTCCCGAAGATGTTCAAAGTGTGATGGTGTGGATGGTGGAAAAGGGTCTAATTGAAAAGCCCTATTCATATCAGGAACTGGTAGATAGTCGTTTTCTTAAGAACGAGAGTTAAATAGATTGACTGAATTCAAAATGCCCGAAATAGAATTAAAAAATGTCGGCCTGGTATATGAGGGCAAAGAACCGGTGGAGGCTTTAAGGGATATAAGCCTGAAAATAGGAGCAGGAGAAAGTTATTCGTTTATCGGCCCATCCGGATGTGGCAAGAGTTCTCTACTTTTTCTAATTTCCGGACTCATTAGACCAACCAGGGGAAAAGTTCTCATTAAAGGAAAACCGATAAAAAAACCCCGTGAAGATTGTGCATTGATACTGCAGGATTACGGCCTTTTGCCCTGGAAAAATGTATGGCAAAACACAGTTTTGGGGCTACAGATACGTAAAGTTTCCCCTGCAGCACAAAAGAAAATTGCATTTCCGATATTAGAGGAACTTGGCCTTGATAATTTTCTTAATTTATATCCAAACCAACTAAGCGGCGGCCAACGACAAAGAGTGGCAATTGCACGAGCCTTGGCTCTTAAGCCGGATATATTTTTACTGGACGAGCCGCTATCCGCATTAGATGCTTTAACGAGGGAAAACCTCCAGGAATTAATTCTAAAGATCTGGCTGGAACGGAAGATAACTTTTCTGCTTGTAACGCACAATATCGAAGAAGCAGTTTTTCTAGGTCAAAAGATTGTGGTTTTTACTCCCGGGCCCGGCAGGATTCTTTCGGTGCTACCCAATCCTGAGGCAGGGGAGCCCGGTTACCGCTATAGCACCAAGTTTCACCGGCTGAGCAACAAGATAAGAAATATTCTGGAGGACAGTTATCTTGTTCCTTAAAAAATGGACGGGAAATCTCCCCACAACTAAAATAGGGGAGTATATTTTTGCCTTTTTATTTATAGTTCTATTATGGCAGTTGCTGTCATGGGCACTGGACATCTCTGCCCTGCCCGGCCCCTTCATTGCCCTGAAAGTATTTCTTCAAGATTTTTACCCCTTTATTGCCCCGCATTTTTTAATGAGCATCTACCGAGTTATATTAAGCCTTGTTATTGCGCTGTTAATGGCAGTTCCGCTGGGTCTTTTTTTGGGCGGGGAAAAAAAATGGGACCGTCTTTTCTCTCCGGTTATATATTTAATATATCCCGTACCAAAAGTTGCCTTTCTCCCCGTAATATTCGTTCTAGCAGGTATAGGAAACCTATCAAAGATACTTTTAATAACAATAATAATCTTTTTTCATATTCTGGTAACTACTCGTGATGCGGCCCGCGGTATTTCACCCCGTTCAATTTATTCGGTCTTATCTCTGGGGGCAAACCGTAGGGATGTTTATTATCATGTTATTTTTCCCTATTGTTTGCCCAAGATCTTAACTGCAACCCGTATAAGCCTGGGTACAGCCATAGCCGTCCTTTTCCTCAGCGAAACGGTAGCAGGAAGCACAGGGTTGGGTTATTTTATACTGGACTCCTGGTATCGTGCAGAATACGCACAAATGTTTGCCGGTATAATCAGTATGGGCTTAATGGGGCTTCTTCTTTATAAGGGTATGGACCTACTGGAAAAGCGCTGGTGCCACTGGCAGCATTATTAAATTATGCGATAAATAAGCTTTAAAAAATACGGGAAGGTAGTGAAAGAGGATGGTATTGCGAATAACTGCTTCACTGGTCGGAACTACGGCTGCTGCAGTCAGCATTCTTTTATGGACTATATTGGTATTTATTAATCCTTATAGGGATAGGGCTGCCATTGAAATTGACACCTTGGTCGTTACGTTGGCCACGCTATTATTTCCGGCATGCCTTGCTTTATATTCCTCCCTGCGCTTAAAAAACAAGCCCATGTTCGTATCGTTTTTTTGGTCGTTACCAGTAAGCCTCTACCTAACGGGTACCCCGGGAATTTTTAAATTTTTTGGGCTAACCTCCGTATTATATCTTGCCTCAGCGGTTCTTATGTTTATAAACAAAGCTTATATAAATAAAAAAGGGACACATGATTGAAAAAGGTATTCGGCAACAAGTAAATTTAGCCATCAAACAATTAAGCTTATGCTGCGTATAATTATAATAGATGTTTATTTTAAACCGGGAGGAAGGGGCGGCTTGAATATCAGGGTAAATTTCCGTAATAAACACTCTAACAGGAGCAAAAGCCCTGTTTTTAAAAACCCTAAAATAACAGAACGTTGCGGTTCTAACTTCAAAAATAAGGGCTTAACCTTGCTTAACCAAATGGAAAAGGAAAAAAACATAAGCATAAATAATAAAAACAAATTTGAACAAAAAAGAGAAAACGGTCAGTCTCTGGCCGAAATTATGGCCGAGTTTGACAGATTGGTGGGACTGGAAAAAGTAAAGAAAATCATAAAAGAGATGCACGCTTTTAAAGAAGTGCAGAAGCACCGCTTAAATCAAAAGCTGGTAGCTCAACCTATTGTGATGCACATGATTTTCAAGGGTAATCCCGGCACAGGAAAAACCACGGTAGCAAGAATAATCGGAAAATATTTTAGGGAAGCAGGGATGCTCGATAAGGGACATTTAGTGGAAGTCGAAAGAGCGGACCTTGTTGGGGAGTACATTGGACATACCGCACAGCGCACAAGGGAACAAATTAAGAAAGCACTCGGAGGTATTTTGTTTGTTGATGAAGCTTATTCCCTCGCTAGAGGCGGCGAAAGGGATTTTGGGAAAGAAGCAATAGACTGCCTTGTCAAAGGGATGGAGGATCATAAGGAAGAATTTATTCTTATCCTTGCTGGTTATAGAGATGAAATGAAAAACTTTATAAGCACTAACCCCGGCTTGCATTCACGTTTTCCCATACATATTGAGTTTCCCGACTACAATTTAAAGGAACTGGTTGCTATCGCCAAGGTAATGCTTGAGCAAAAACAATATATATTAACGATTGATGCAGAATTGAAATTAGAAAAAATTTTGCGTAGATATATTTTTTCCGGTCAGAGTCGCAACGGAAACGCCCGGTTTGTAAGAAATATTATTGAAAACGCCATAAGGCACCAGGCTTACAGGCTAGTTAAAAACGAGGAAGAGATGAATAGAAACAATCTTGTTAAAATCAAGGCCCAGGATTTAGATTTAGAAGAAAACTTCTCTTCAAAAGAAAATCAAATAATATCAAACAAACAAAAAGGTACAGATGAGTTCTTTGAGGAGAAAGAGTCTGTAAAATATTTTGT
>DDHO01000033.1 GCA_002352935.1 Firmicutes bacterium UBA1874 | reverse complement strand
CTACAATAACTTTACTCTAACCTGTATTAAATGTAAGTTGAATGTGTGGATAATTTTTGATACTATTTGATTGGTAGCTTGCTGGGATAAATTTCTTTTCCGAAGAATTAATCTTCCATAAAAGCTCAGTCATAAACTAAATATTTCAATTTACCCTATGCTCTCATACGTTATCTTTTCCTTAAAACTTTATTCAAAAATATTTAAATCCATAAAAAATTAAACAATTATCCACTTTTTCAATACGTATCCACTAAATATCCACGTTTTATGTCTATTTCTTATGTTTATTTATTTTAGGAGGTAATTATTTCCATGGCGCAAAACAATTTAGACATTCTTTGGAAACGAACTCTGGATATATTAAGGTCTGAATTAAATCGCCCCAGCTTTGATACTTGGTTAAAGTCTACTAGGTTACTGAATATTAATAATAATTTGCTTACTATAGCTGTACCCAACGAATTTGCCCAAGACTGGCTGGAAAGCCGGTACTCCAATTTAATAAAAAACACCGTTAGTCTTATTTTAAATAAAAAAAACATACAACTTCGCTTTGTTTTACCTTCTGAAGAAGAGACCTCAAAGCTCTTTTTCAATGAGTTTAATCAGGAGGAAGAACCTTCTACCGGTTGGGAACAATATCCAACCACACAGCTAAACCCTAAGTATACATTTGACTCCTTTGTTATAGGGGACAGTAATCGCTTTGCACATGCAGCTTCACTGGCAGTAGCCGAAGCCCCCGCCAAATCTTATAATCCTCTATTTGTTTACGGTGGTGTAGGTTTGGGGAAAACACATCTTATGCATGCTATCGGCCATTATGTTTTGGAAGAACTACCACAATACCGGGTAGTTTATGTTTCTTCAGAACGCTTTACAAATGAACTTATTAATTCCATTAGAGATGATAAAACTGAAGATTTTCGCAACAAATATAGAAACGTGGATGTTTTACTAATAGATGATATACAATTTCTAGCAGGAAAAGAACGGACACAAGAGGAGTTTTTTCATACTTTTAATACCCTTCACGAATCCAATAAGCAAATAATTATTTCCAGTGACCGACCTCCAAAAGAAATTCCCACATTAGAGCACCGACTCCGGTCGAGATTCGAATGGGGTTTAATTACAGACATACAACCCCCAGACCTCGAAACGCGTATTGCCATTTTAAAGAAAAAGACTAAACAACAGAATATATCCCTTCCGGATGAAGTGCTCAATTTTATAGCAGATAAAATCAGAACTAATATTCGAGAATTGGAAGGAGCTCTAATCCGTGTTGCAGCTTATGCTTCTCTTAACAACAAAGAAATAGATACTGAGCTCGTAAAAGAAATTCTAAAAGACCTGACAGCTGCACAATCTCAACCAATTACCATTCAACTTATACAAAAACAAGTAGCAAAACATTTTGGGCTACACGTAGAAGAATTTAAGGATAAAAGAAGAACACGTTCTATCGCATTTCCCCGTCAGATTGCTATGTATTTATGCAGAGAACTTACAGATTCCTCTCTTCCAAAAATAGGGGAAGAATTTGGGGGAAGGGATCATTCTACCGTTATCCATGCTTGCGAAAAAATCGCCAGGCAATATAAAGAAGATAGCAATTTTTCCAAAATTGTTGATGATCTGGTTGCAAGCATAAAAAACCAGTAATTTTTATTGTGGATTATTCTTAACTCATATTTAACAAACTATCCCCAGAAAAAAATACCGCAGTTACCGAACAAAAAGTACTTTTCCACTATGTAAACATGCCCTATTATTACTACTAAAAAAATAATATCATTAACAATAACGGAAAAATATGAACAGGAGGAATTTGTATGAACATCTCTTGCCTTCAAAATGAATTGTCTGAATGTGTGCAAGCTGTTCAACGTGCAATTTCTACAAAAAACACACTACCCATTCTTGAAGGGATACTTCTAGAAACAAAAGGAAATAATTTATTCTTATCTGCAACAGACCTTGACCTTGGAATACAGACACGAGTAACATCTCAAATAAACTCTCCCGGAAAGTTAGTAGTTCCTGGAAGATATTTTGCTGAATTGGTACGATATCTTCCTTCAGAAGCAAATATAGATATAAGACAGGATCAGGAAAAAAACGTATTGATATTAACTTACGGCAATTCAGAGATAAGATTGAATTGCTATGATGCTGAACAATTTCCACAATTAGGGCCTTTGGATGCAGAAATTCAAATTGAACTTGAACCAAAAGAAAGTAAAAAAATATTTGAACAAGTTTTAATTGGAGTTTCAAAAGATTTTTCCAGGCCGGAATTTACAGGAGTTCTTTTTGAATACGAAGGTAATAATATTTTAAACTTTGTAAGTACTGATACTCATCGTCTGGCCTTAAGAAGAGAGAAAATAAATAAAGCATCTGTAAAAGATTTTAACAAGTTCGATTTTATTGTTCCCGGGAGAACTCTTATGGAAATAAATCGTTTGTTAAAAACTGATGATAATTTTTTTGGCTTTTCATTTATTGGTAAACAGATCGTTTTTAAACTTCCACAATATACAATTATTTCCAGAACAATAGATGCATCATTTCCACGTTATAAGGAGGTATTACCTGCTGATACTGTAGTTTCAATAAAAATTAATACGCGTGAATTTTTAGAAAGTCTTGAAAGGGCTGCATTATTGGCAAGGGAAGAAAAAAAATCCAGGGCAAACCTTATAAAATTAAAAATCAAAGACCATAATTTAATTGTTGAATCAGATTTAACAGAAGTAGGTCATATTCATGAAGAAATAGGTATATCAAAAGAAGGAAGAGATATTGAAATAGCTTTCAATGTTAGATATTTAATAGATGCTCTTAAAGTTTTGGAAACCGAAGATACCTCTATTGAGATTAGCGGTTCTTCCAATGCTGCTATTATGAGACCGGTTGAAGGTGATGATTATATGTGTTTAATACTGCCGGTAAGGTTGGCCTAAAGTCCGAAAGGTTAGGTGTATGATGTGGAATAAAAAAAAGAAGAAGGTTAAAATTAATACTGATAGTATAACATTGGACCAATTCTTAAAGTGGAGCGGAGTAACAGCTACTGGGGGAGAAGCAAAAAAAATAATTAGATCTGAATTAGTTAAGGTTAATGGGAAAAAAGAAGTACGCAGGGGGAGACGATTATACCCCGGGGATAAAATAGAAATAGGTGGAGAAGGGGGAGTAGAGCTTATCATAGATAGTAAGGGGTGACGTTTTGTATTTAAGGAGAATAATAATGGAAAATTTTAGGAATTATAAAAGAGAGGATTTTTTTTGTTCTCCTTTTCTTAATATTTTGATAGGCGGCAATGCCGAAGGAAAAAGTAATTTTCTTGAGGCTATTTTTTATTTAAGCAACGGTCATTCTTACCGTTTAAATGGAGGAGACCGTGTTTTAATTTATAATAAAAGCAATTTGAATTATTTTAAACTTTATGGTGAAATTGAAAGCGATAAAGGAGACTTAACTTTAGATTTTCGTTTTGATGTTAAAAGAAAAAAAAAGGTTTATATAAATAAACAGGAAATTGAAAAATTGAGTGATATATGGGGTTTGTTAAACGTTGTTATATTTATACCAGAACATCTGGATATTATAAAAGGCCCTCCTGAAAGTAGAAGAAAATTTTTGGATGATGAAATTTCACAATTAAGTAAAGCGTACAGACGTGACCTTTATAATTATAAAAGAACTCTTGGCCAAAGGAATTATCTTTTAAAGGAAGCAAAGAATATCTCCGATCAGTTAAATGTTTGGGATAAACAGCTTTCATTATCGGGTGCCCGGATAATAGTTAGCCGTAAAAGATTTTTGGAGAAATTAACTTTTGAAGCTGAAAAAATAAACAGGTGTATAACAGGTAAAGAGGATAATTTTGAAATAAAATACAGGTCTAGCATTGAAAATGATATTAATGAATGGGAGCTTCCGGAGGTTGCTAATGCTTTTTTGTTTAATTTAAAAAAAAGGAGAAAAGCAGAAATTGAGGCCGGAGTTACTTTAGTTGGACCCCACCGGGATGAAATTAAATTTAAACTAAATGATGAAGACCTCAAAATTTACGGTTCTCAGGGTCAACAAAAAACAGCGGTTTTGGCTGCAAAATTAGGGGAATTAGAAATTTATAAATCCGAAACAGGTGAATATCCTTTATTGCTTTTAGATGATATTTTTTCTGAATTGGATGAAGAACGCCAAATTGCCGTATTGAAAATGATAGACAATAGAATCCAGACATTTATAACTTCTACCGCTTTGCCTGTTTCCAATATAAATTCAGTTGGTAGAAAAATAATTAATGTTAAAGAAGGAACTTTGACATGTAAAGATTAATAAATATCTTTTATTATTTAATTTTTTAAGGAGGAAAATATGTTTTTACATTTAGGCAATAATATCACAATTCCATGTAAAGATATTGTGGCATTGCTTGACTTAAGCACTGCTTCTAATAGTGAAAAAACTCGGGAATTTTTGGAGCTAGCCAGGGTGGAAAAGCGATTGGAAGACAGCACAGACCAACAAAAGGCTAAAACATGCGTATTAACAACTGACCACGTTTATTTTTCTTCTATATCCACTGCTACGTTAAGTAAAAGAGTAAACTTTTTTAAACAAAAAAGTTTACGTTAGCTCTAGTAAAAAAGTTGAATAAATTTAATGTAAAGCAGCGCACCGGGGGGATTTTTATGGATAAAAGAGAAGATTATAATCCGGTTTATAACGCAGAACAAATACAGGTCTTAGAAGGTTTAGAAGCCGTAAGGCGCCGTCCCGGTATGTATATAGGTAGTACGGGAAGCAGGGGTTTACATCACTTAGTTTTTGAAGTTGTGGATAATAGTATTGATGAGGCTCTGGCAGGTTATTGTAATGAAATACACGTTACCATCCACAAAGACAATACCATTACGGTGAAAGATAACGGGCGGGGTATTCCGGTAGATGTTCACCCCAAAATAGGTAAACCGGCTGTCGAAGTTGCGATGACCATGCTGCACGCAGGCGGAAAGTTTGGGGGGGAAGGTTACAAGGTTGCTGGAGGATTACACGGTGTGGGGCTTTCGGTTGTTAATGCCCTTTCTTCATGGTTGGAAGTAAAAGTTCGGCGTGGGGGCAACATTTACCTACAAAAATTTAAAAAGGGCCAAACCCTTTCATCTTTAAAAATTGTTGGAAAAGCTGAAGGCACGGGTACAGAAATAACTTTTCAACCGGATCCTGAAATTTTTGAGACATTGGAGTTTGATAGAGAAATTTTAGCCCACAGACTGCGAGAATTGTCTTTTTTAAATAAAGACATCAAAATAACACTTGTTGACGAAAGATCAGGAAAAACAGAAACATATAAACATCACGGAGGTTTAATAGATTTTGTTAGGTATCTTAATCAAAATAGAGAGGTAATTCATAAAAAACCTATATACTTCAAAGAAAAAAAAGATGGAGTAGAAGTTGAAATAGCGTTTCAATATCATCAGGGGTATGTGGAAAGTTTTTTTTCTTATGCAAATAATATTAACACTCGAGAAGGTGGCACGCATGAAATAGGTTTCAAGACTGCATTAACACGTGTAGTTAATGAATATGCTCGCAAATATAAAATACGGAAGGAAAACGAGCCTAACTTGACCGGGGAAGATATAAGAGAAGGAATGACAACGGTCATCAGCGTAAAAGTTGCGGATCCCCAATTCGAAGGACAAACTAAAACAAAATTGAGCAACAGTGAGGTTCGACGAATTGTTGAATCAGTTGTGTATGAAAACTTCAGCGCAATTTTAGAAGAAAACCCTTCATTAAGTAAAAAAATAATACAGAAAGCCATTTCCGCTTCCCGTGCGCGTGAGGCAGCTCGTAAGGCCAGGGAACTTACGCGAAGGAAAAGTGCCCTGGAAGTATCTTCACTTCCCGGTAAGTTAGCCGATTGTTCCAGCAAAATACCCTCTGAGAGCGAATTATTTTTGGTTGAAGGGGACTCCGCTGGCGGCTCTGCTAAACAGGGAAGGGACCGCCGCTTTCAAGCTATTTTGCCGCTGAGAGGTAAAATTTTAAATGTGGAAAAAGCACGCCTTGACAAAATTCTTAATAATGAAGAAATAAAAGCAATGATTACGGCAATCGGTACTGGGGTGGGCGATGACTTTGATATTTCCAAGGCCCGCTATCATAAGGTGATTATAATGACGGATGCTGATGTTGATGGGTCACATATAAGAACTCTCCTTCTAACGTTTTTCTTTCGCTATATGCATGCGCTTATTAATAAAGGTTACGTTTATATTGCTCAACCTCCTCTCTATAAAATTAAAAGCGGAAAAAAAGTACATTATGTTTACAGCGATGCAGAACTTGAAAAACATTTAAAAAGCTTGGATATAAAGGAAAAGTATTTGTTGCAGCGATATAAGGGTCTGGGTGAAATGAACCCTGAACAGTTATGGGAGACAACGATGAATCCCGAAAAGCGAACTATTTTACAAATGTTTTTTGAAGACGCCATGGAGGCGGATCGAATATTTTCGATACTTATGGGAGATAAAGTGGAATTGCGAAGAAACTTTATAGAAAACCATGCGCGTGAAGTGAGAAATTTAGATATATAATTATTATAATGGGGTGCCTAGATCTATGCCAAAAGAACAGGTCCATAAAATTATCCCAATAAATATTGAAGAAGAAATGAAAAAATCATATATAGATTATGCTATGAGTGTCATTGTGGGAAGGGCGCTTCCTGATGTTAGGGATGGCTTAAAACCCGTACATCGAAGAATACTTTATTCCATGTATATCAATGGTATAACTCCCGATAAGCCGCATAAGAAGTCGGCACATGTGGTCGGGGATGTTATGGCCCGTTATCACCCTCATGGGGATGCAGCAATTTATGAAGCTATGGTACGTCTTGCGCAGCCTTTTTCAACTCGTTATCCTTTAATAGACGGCCACGGCAATTTTGGGTCTGTTGACGGTGATCCTGCAGCAGCAATGCGGTATACTGAAGCTCGTCTAACAAAAATTTCTATGGAGTTATTAGCGGATATTGATAAGGATACCGTGGACTTTATACCCAACTATGATGAGACGACTAAAGAGCCGGTAGTTCTACCTTCCCGTTTCCCGAATATTTTAGTAAACGGATCTGGTGGAATTGCCGTAGGTATGGCTACAAATATACCTCCCCATAATTTGACTGAGGTTATTAACGCGCTTGTTGCTCTTGTGGACAACCCCGATCTTACGAGCAAAGAATTAATGCTTCATATTAAAGGTCCTGATTTTCCCACGGGCGGTATTATTATGGGCCGGGAAAACCTTTTTAAGATATATGAAAAGGGACGAGGCACTGTAAAAGTTAGATCTAAGGTAGATATTGAAGAAGCAGGGTCCGGAAAAAGCCGCATTGTAGTTACTGAAATACCTTATCAGGTCAACAAAGCAAGGCTTATAGAAAGAATTGCAGCTTTGGTCCGCGAGAAAAAACTGGAGGGCATTAGTGATTTACGTGATGAGTCCGACCGCAGGGGAATGAGGATAGTTATAGAACTGCGCCGTGATGTAAACAGCCGGGTAGTATTAAACAACTTGTACAAGCATACACAGTTAGAAGAATCCTTCGGTGTTATTTTACTGGCTATTGTAAAGGGAAAGCCACAGATTCTAACTTTAAAAGAGATCCTGGTTCTTTACTTGGAGCACCAGCAGGAGATAATTACCCGGCGTACACAATATTTGTTGCAAAAAACGGAAGCACGGGCGCATATTGTTGAAGGCTTGCGGATTGCCCTTGCTCACCTAGATGACGTTATAGCTACCATTAAGGCATCCAGGGATATGCAATCAGCTCAGAATTCCCTGATGGATAAATTTTCTTTAAGCGAAAGACAGGCTCGTGCTATTCTAGAAATGCGTTTGCACCGCTTGACTGCTCTGGAAAGGGAAAGCCTTGAAAATGAATACCGGAAACTCTTGGACAAGGTAACTTACTATAGAAAAATACTTGCGGATGAAAAGTTAATTTTAAAAATTATTAAGGAAGAATTTCTGGAAATAAAAAATAAATATGGAGACCCGAGAAAAACCCAAATTAGCAAGGTAGAGGAAAATTTAGAAGAGGAGGACTTTATTGTTGAGGAAGAGGCTGTAATTACTATAACGCATAGAGGTTATATAAAAAGGATTCCTTCAACAACTTACCGCAGCCAAAAAAGGGGAGGAAGGGGTATTACCGCACACGCAAGCCGGGAAGGGGATTTTGTAAAACATTTGTTTGTGGCCACTACGCACTACTACTTACTCTTCTTTACTAATAAAGGGAAGGTTTACCGGTTAAAAGTCCATGAAATTCCCGAGGCAAGCCGCCAGGCTAAAGGCATACCTTTAATTAATCTTATTTATCTTGATCAGAAAGAATTTGTGACTGCGGTTATTCCTGTTCGTGATTTTTCAAAAAAAGAATTTCTTTTGATGGGAACAAAATTTGGTCGTGTTAAAAAAACACATCTCCGGGAATATGATTCCTCACGGCGCGACGGTATTATTGCCATAAACTTAGAACAGGGGGATGAACTTATCGGAGTACAATTGACAAGCGGAAAAGAGGAAGTTCAAATAAGCACCAAATTGGGGATGAGCATAAGATTTTCGGAAGAACAAGTGCGTCATATGGGGCGAACCGCAATAGGGGTTAAAGGTATAACTTTAAAAGATGAAGATGAAGTGATAGGAATAGAAAAGATAACTCCCAATACAGAAGTCTTGGTCGTTACAGATAAGGGGTATGGTAAAAGGACATCTATTGACGAGTACCGCCTGCAGTCGCGCGGCGGAAAAGGCATACTGGCCATGAAACTAAGCGAACGAAACGGCTTTTTGGTAGCTGCCATCATTGTTAACGATAGCGATGAAGTGATGATTATTACTCGAAAGGGTATTATTATTCGTATTTCAGCAAAAAGCGTACCAAGTATGAGAAGAACTACGCAAGGGGTAAGATTGATGCGCCTTGATGATGAAGACAAGGTAGTGGCGGTGGCTAAAGTTTCCGCTAAAGACAAAGGCGAGGCTTAAAAAGAATTTTCTTCGGAGCAAGCTTGAGGCGGAAATTAAGTTGTAGTAATATGTAGAAAAGCAGAGAAAGGAAATAATGGGGGGTTTTTGACTTGGAAAAAGGGACCTGGACGGTTAAAAAGGGACTTGCGGAAATGCTTAAAGGCGGAGTAATTATGGATGTTACTTCTCCAGAACAGGCCGTAATAGCGGAAAAGGCGGGTGCTTGTGCTGTCATGGCCCTGGAGAGGGTCCCTGCGGATATTCGTGCTGCAGGAGGAGTTGCTCGCATGGCAGATCCTGTAGTTATTGAAGAAGTAATGGATGCCGTGACCATTCCCGTAATGGCGAAGGTTCGTATTGGACATTTCGTAGAAGCCCAGATATTAGAATCCTTAGGTGTTGATTATATAGACGAAAGTGAAGTTTTAACCCCTGCTGATGAAAACTACCATATAGATAAAAGTAAATTTAAAGTTCCTTTTGTATGTGGAGCGCGTAATTTAGGCGAAGCCCTGAGGCGTATTGGAGAAGGTGCAGCAATGATTCGCACCAAAGGCGAACCCGGTACCGGAAATATTGTAGAAGCCGTTCGGCATATGCGGCTTGTAATGGGAGAAATTCGCAGGCTTCAAAATATGTCCCGCGATGAGCTGATGGCGTGCGCTAAAGAAATGGCTGCGCCTTATGAATTAGTTTGTAAAGTAGCTGAAACAGGCCAATTACCCGTAGTTAATTTTGCTGCAGGGGGGGTTGCAACTCCTGCGGATGCCGCTTTAATGATGCAGTTAGGTGCTGACGGCGTTTTTGTGGGTTCCGGCATTTTTAAATCTGAAAACCCTGAAAGAAGGGCAAAGGCTATTGTAGATGCAACTACTCACTTTAATGATCCCGAGATGCTTGCGAAAATTTCCAAAAATCTGGGAGAGGCCATGCCGGGTCTAGAAATAGGCACTTTGGAACAACGTATGCAGGACCGAGGTTGGTAGAGTAATGTCCATCGGGATACTTGCATTACAGGGAGCCTTTCGTGAGCAAAGTGAGGCTGTATTAAGATGTGGCTTTAAAACGAAAGAGGTTAGAAAGCCGGAAGACTTGGAAGATATACAGGGCTTAATCGTTCCCGGGGGAGAGAGCACCACGATAGGGAAACTTCTTACCGATTACAAACTATGCAAGCCCCTAATTAAAAAAATAAAAGAAGGTATGCCTGTATTCGGTATTTGTGCGGGGATGGTGATACTTGCTGAAGAAATTGCCGGGCAGGATAAAGCTTGGTTGGGGTTAATGAAAATAAAAGTGGTACGTAATGCTTATGGCCGTCAGATAGAAAGTTTTGAGACGGATATAGAAATTCCTGCGTTAGGCAAGCCTCCCTTTCATGCTGTCTTTATTCGCGCTCCTCAAGTTGAAAAAATTGGGAAAAACGTGGAAGTAATGGCTGTTTTTCAAGGAAGGCCTGTTATGGTGAGGCAGGACAACCTGCTGGCGACTTCTTTTCACCCCGAAATTACTAAAGACGACCGCATTCATCGTTTTTTCCTAGATATGGTTAAAAATTTCAAATAAAAAGGTCTCTTTGTAAGCGACGGTTTTTCTCTTTCGATGAGGGTTACACCATCCTCGCGGTTTTTGGGGACAATAATCTAATTGGTCGTCGGTTGCATTTATTTATATAATATAGTATCATTAACCTAAATTTTTTAGCATTGACGTAATATGTCGAAAGTAATGTGATTTAAGAAAGGATGGGTAGTCTTGTATGTTCAAGTTAAGAAGGACTACCGTAAATATCTAGTTAAGCCTTCCTCTTGTTCTTAATTTTTCCAAGGACAGGAGGGTTTTTTATTTTTTTGTTTTTTGAATACAAGATTATCTAGGCTAGGGAATGAGATAAAGGAGGAGTTAATTATGGAAGGAAACCAGGTATTTTTACTGCCTGGGCCGACTCCGCTCCCGCAAAGAGTGATTCGAGCTATGGCAGTACCCATTATTCAGCACCGCGGGCCGGAATTTAAAGAACTTTTATGGGAAGTGACAGATGGAATTAAGGAAATTTACCAGACCAATAACGATTTATTAATATTAACTGCATCCGGAACAGGCGGGATGGAGGCAGCTGTTGCCAATTTCCTGTCTAATGGGGACAAGGCGTTAGTTATTTCCGTAGGCGCTTTCGGGGAGAGGTTTAAAAAAATCTGCAGCACATTCGGCGTAGTCTACGATTCCTTGGATTTTGAGTGGGGCAGGGCAGCAGACCCTGAGCTAGTATCAGAAAAACTACGGGAAGATAAAAATCATAAAATTAAAGCTGTTTTGTGCCAGCATAGTGAAACGTCCACAGGGGTATTAAATGATATAGAAAAAATAAGCAGAGCCTGCCAAGACCATCCTGCCCTTTTAATAGTAGATGCTATTAGCGGTCTGGGCGCGGCGGATCTGAAGACCGATGCATGGAACCTGGATGTCGTAATCAGTGGTTCGCAAAAATCGTTTATGGTTCCACCCGGTCTGGCAACTATAAGTGTGAGTGGCCGAGCTTGGGAAGCAGCTCAAAAGTGCAATAATAAGTGTTATTATTTTAATTTAAAACAAGCCAAAAATTTTTTCGAGCAAGGGCAAACTCCTTTTACTCCCGCAGTATCCGTTTTTCTTGGCCTTCGTGAGTCTTTAAAAATGATGCGAGAAGAAGGCTTGCCTGCAGTAATTAATCGCCATTATCGTTACCGGGACATGGTTAGGGCCGGAATTAGGGCAATGGGGTTAGAGCCTTTAGTAGATGAATCCGTAGCTTCACCAGCACTGACTTCAGTTAAGGCTCCACCGGGGGTTAAACCACAAGTAATTAGGCAAAAATTGTTAGCGGAACACAATGTAGTAGTTGCTGGCGGCCAGGGGAAGCTCGCCGATAGTATTTTCCGTATTGGGCATCTGGGCTTTATTCAACCTGGAGACATATTCTCAGGATTGGCTTCTTTAGAATTAGTCATCCGGGATCTGGGAGTTGAACTCGAGATGGGATCAAGCGTAAAAGCTGCTCAGGAAGTATATTGTAAGGGGGCTGGTGATTAATGCGAGTACTGGTAAGCGATCCTTTAGCTTCTCAAGGCATCGAACTTATGAAAGAGAAAGGGATAGTAGTTGATATAAAGACAGGTTTGTCGGAAGGTGAATTAATTAAAATTATTGGTGGGTATGATGCCCTTCTCGTCCGAAGTCAGACCAAGGTAACGAGACGTATTATTGAAGCTTCAAAGTTACGCATTATAGGAAGAGCAGGAGTAGGGGTCGATAACATCGACCTGAAAGCAGCTACGGAAAAGGGAATCGTAGTAGTAAATGCCCCGGAAGGGAATACGATTGCAGCAGCCGAGCATACCATGGCAATGATGCTGGCCCTTGCCCGCAACATTCCCCAGGCAGACAGGCTTTTAAGGCAGGGCAAATGGGAAAGAAAAAAATTAAAAGGTGTAGAACTGAGAAATAAGGTATTGGGAATTTTAGGCCTGGGCAAGATCGGCAGCGAGGTGGTAAAAAGGGCGTCTGCCATGGGCATGAGGGCTTTGGCCTATGATCCTTTTGTTTCTAGTAAAAAAGCTGAACAGATGGGCGTGGAATTATGTTCTTTTGAAAAGGTTTTAAAGGAGGCGGATTTCCTCACCATACATTTACCACTTACGGAAGAAACGCGACACTTAATCGGGAAAGAACAATTAGAATTGATGAAGGAACAGGCCCGCATTATAAATGTTGCCAGGGGAGGTATAATAGAGGAAAAGGCTTTATACGAAGCGCTTAAAGCAGGAAAAATAGCGGGGGCGGCCATAGATGTCTGGGAAAACGAGCCTTTGAAAGAAAGTCCGCTCTTAGAGCTTGATTGTATTGTGGCCACACCGCACCTGGGAGCTTCAACCGAAGAAGCTCAGGTGAGTGTTGCAGTGGATGTTGCCAAGGAAGTGATCCGTCTTATGGAGGGAGAGGCGGTTAAAAATCCCGTTAACCTGCCTGTTATTAAACCGGAAGAGCGAAAGTTTATCGAACCCTTTCTTGGACTTGCTGAGAAACTGGGCTTGTTTATTTCTCAGCTTGTTGAGGGAGGCGTGAATAAAGTTGAAATTAGATATAATGGCGATTTTACGAAAGCCGATGTTACACCTTTAACCGTTAACTTCTTAAAAGGCTTTCTTATAAACATTTCACACGACTCGGTAAACTTTGTCAATGCACCTTTGTTGGCTAAGAATAGAGGTATAGAAGTATACGAAAGCAAGTCCGGGGAAATGAAGGATTATACGAATCTGATAGAGGCACGAGTTAAGTCGGAAACTGGTGAAGTGTCGGTATCCGGCACCCTTTTACAAACAGGCGAATTGAGGATAGTAAACCTAAACGGCTATTCAATTGATGCCGCCCCTGAAGGGCATATTTTAATAATTCCCCATATTGATAAGCCTCGTATCATAGGTCCTGTAGGAAATGTGATTGGGGAGGAAGATGTAAATATTGCAGCTATGCAGGTCGGGCGAAAAACTATCGGGGGTCGTGCCGTTATGTTTTTAAATATTGATTCTTCCCTGTCGCAGGCTACGATGCGTAAAATTAAAGATATCGACGGTGTTTTTGATGTAAAATACGTTTATGTCGAATAGACGGTTGGCTACAGACCGTTTGGTATAATATAAGCAGTGGATAAAAAACTTTTTGCTGTACATTAAACCTCTCATTTCCTTATAATGGGGGATGGGCGGTTTTTTTTTAAATCTCCACAACTTTTTAAAGTCCCTATAACCTTTTAATTTAGCTGTGTTGGAGGGGGTTATAAAGTTTGCTAGATCTTAAGTTTGTACGTAGTAATCCTTTAATTGTAGAGGAAGCGCTTAAGAAACGCGGTATTGAGATGGGGCTGGAAGAATTTCTGCATTTAGAAGAAAAAAGGCGGCACCTGCTTTATCAGGTAGAGAAATTAAAAAAACAGCGGAATGAGGTATCGGAAAAGATCGGCCTTCAAAAAACTGCCGGCCAGGATGCGAGCGATATGATTGAGGAAATGCGGGAGGTCAGCCGTGAGATAAAAGAAATGGATGAGGAAATAAAAAAAGTAGAACAAAAACTTAAAGATACGTTGCTGCATATCCCGAACATCCCGCATCAGACGGTCCCTGTAGGTAAGGGAGAAGAAGAAAATATAGAAGTGCGCAGGTGGGGGGAAATTACAAACTTTGATTTTAATCCACTTTCTCACTGGGAGTTAGGGGAAATGTTGGATATCCTGGACTTTGAAAGGGCCGGAAAAGTATCCGGAGCAAGGTTTTCTTTTTCAAAGGGACTGGGGGCAAGGCTAGAACGTGCTCTGTACAATTTTATGCTTGATCTTCACATAGAAGCTGGTTACAGGGAAGTGTTTCCTCCTTTTTTAGTTAATAAACAGAGCATGACCGGAACCGGACAGCTGCCTAAATTTGCTGAGGATATGTTTAAAATTGAAGGTGAGGATTATTATTTAATACCCACGGCAGAAGTTCCCGTAACTAATCTTTACCGGGATGAAATTTTGGATGAAGGAGAGCTTCCTATCTACCATGTTGCTTATAGCGCTTGTTTTAGGGCGGAAGCCGGTGCTGCCGGGCGGGATACTAGAGGGTTAATTAGGCAGCATCAATTTAATAAAGTAGAACTGGTGAAGTTTGTTAAGCCTGCAGTGTCATACCAGGAATTGGAAGGACTTGTATTAAATGCTGAAAAAGTGCTGCAGCTTTTAAAGCTCCCTTATAGAGTAGTTCTTTTATGCAGCGGCGATCTCGGCTTTTCGGCTGCGAAGTGTTATGACTTAGAAGTATGGATGCCCAGTTCGGGAAGCTTTAGAGAAATATCTTCCTGCAGCAATTTTGAAGATTACCAGGCCCGTCGTGCTAATATTAGATACCGTCCCGCCGGGGGGAAGGGAAAATTACGTTATGTGCATACTTTAAACGGGTCTGGAGTGGCAGTAGGCCGCACAATGGCGGCTATTTTGGAAAACAACCAGCAAAAAGACGGTAGTGTTTATATTCCTGAAGTTCTGCACCGCTATATGGGCGGCGTAGAAACAATTGAGAACCCTTTTTCTTAAACCGTGGCTAAGCTAAGTTAGAGTAAAGTTATTGTA
>DDHO01000002.1 GCA_002352935.1 Firmicutes bacterium UBA1874 | reverse complement strand
CTACAATAACTTTACTCTAACTAGGATCCCGTATTAATTGTACCTGCTAAATGATTATGATATAATGTGAATAAGATTAGTTTATTTTTGTGTACTTGGTAGAAAAGAGTGGGTTCGAACCCACTCTCTTTCATTGTACAGGTTCGTGATCAAATTTGCTGTTTATTTTAAAGAAAGGAAGATAATAATTGAAAAAAAAAAGAGATATTCGAACAGAAATAAAGGAAATAATTGAACCGTTGCTGGAAGAACGGGGATATGAATTAATAGAAGTTGAATATGTAAAGGAAGGCCCTCGTCGTGTACTACGCTTATATATTGATCATCCCTCAGGTATCGGGTTAGATGACTGTGAAAAGGTTAGTTCTTTTGTGAGCGATATCCTAGACGAACGGGACCCAATTGAACAAAGCTATTTTCTGGAGGTGTCCTCGCCGGGGGCCAACCGCCCTTTAAGAAAGGCCAGTGATTATAATCGTTTTAAAGGCCGCGAAATCGTCATAAAAACTTTTATGCCCGTTAATGGTCAAAAAAAGTTTAAGGGCACTATTAAGGGCTTAAAAGATGACCACGTTTTAATTGAAATAGAAAAAGATCAAGAAATTACTTTGCCGTTAAAAAACATAGCTTCTGCGCGTTTGGAAATTAAATTTTAATACTAAATATTATTTGACCCTATATAAAAAATATTTTTTCAGAAAGAGAAATTTAAGGGGGAGTATGATGAATTTAGAATTCCTGGAAGCATTACGTGACATTGAAAAGGAGAAACAAATTTCTATGGAAGTTTTATTAGAAGCTATAGAAGCAGCATTAATATCATCATATAAAAAGAATTTTGGTTCTCTACAAAATGTACAGATCGAAATTAACCGTTCTTCCGGGGAAGTAAAGGTCTTTGCCCGCAAGGAAGTGACGGATAAAATTGAAGATGTAAGGACCCAGGTTTCGCTGGAAGACGCACGTAAAATAAATCCCAGCTACGAACTTGGTGATATACTTGAAGTTGAGGTGACTCCCAGAGAATTCGGGCGTATTGCTGCCCAAACAGCTAAACAAGTAGTGGTGCAGCGTATAAGGGAGGCGGAAAGAAGCATCATTTACGAAGAGTATGCAAACAGAGAGGAAGAAATAGTAACCGGTATAGTTCAAAGACAGGAAATGAAAAATGTCTATATAGACATGGGTAAGACAGAAGCAATATTACCCCCTTCGGAGCAAATGAAAGGTGAAGAGTACCATCATGGAGACCGTATTAAATGTTATATTGTTGAAGTTAAGAAAACTACTAAAGGGCCGCAAATTATAGTTTCTCGCACACATCCAGGCTTGTTAAGAAGGCTTTTCGAATTAGAGGTACCCGAAATACAGGACGGAACAGTAGAAGTGAAATCTATTGCCAGGGAGGCAGGTGTGCGTTCTAAAATAGCCGTTTCTTCGCAATATGAACATGTCGATCCGGTTGGATCTTGTGTGGGACCCCGCGGTATGAGAGTTCAAGCAATTGTTAATGAACTTAACGGTGAGAAAATAGATATCGTAGAATGGAGTGAAATCCCTGAAATTTTTATTGCCCATGCTTTAAGTCCTGCCAAAGTATTGACAGTTGTAACTGACGAGAGTAAAAAGGCCGCAGAAGTAATAGTCCCGGATTATCAATTATCACTGGCTATAGGCAAGGAAGGTCAAAACGCTCGTCTTGCTGCAAAACTTTGTGGATGGAGAATAGATATAAAAAGCGAATCCCAAGTTGAGGAGGAGAACGAGAAAGACCTCCTTTCGGTGGATATGGAGAAAAACAAATCTTTTCTCGGTAATTCTGATGACAACTTACAGAATGATGATTGTTTGGAAAAAGAAAAAAAGAACAAGGAGCAAAATAGCACGGAGGATGATGAAGAAGATGAAGAGAAACGAGAAAAAAGTTGATGTGTTAATAGCAAAACGGGAAAGATTATAGAATTGTTTGGGAGTGGGGGTTTTGGGAGTGAAGCAAAAAAGGGTTCCTTTAAGAATGTGCGTAGGATGCCGTGAGAAAAAAGATAAAAAAGAATTATTACGAATTGTAAGAACTCCAGAGGGAGAAGTGCTGATTGACCCCAGCGGCAAGAAAGCGGGACGAGGAGTCTATTTGTGTACTCAAAAAAAATGCCTGGAGAAGGCATTAAAAAACAGATTGCTGGAAAAAGCATTGAACGTGCAGATAAGTAAAGATTTATCGATTAATCTGCTTAAAAATTTATAAAAGAAAAACCGCTTGATAAGAATTTAATGCGTCTTCTATAGGAGAGAAAAAAATTGTAGGAAAAAAGTTTTCGGGGGTGATTTAATGGGGAAAATCCGGGTTTATGAACTCGCTAAACGTTTAAACCTGCCAACAAAGGAACTTATGCGTTTGTTGGATAAGCTTGAAATGCCGGTCAAGTCACATATGAGCACGCTTGAACCGGAAAATGTTGTGTTTGTGGAGGATTACCTGAAAAAATTACAGCAGCCGGTAGAAAAAGGAAAAGCTGCAAAAGAAAAGCCTTCTGAGAAAGAAATACCTGAAAAAATTGAATATAAGAAAGAAAGCTTGGACAAGAAAGAAAAAGCAGAGAGAAATAAAGTTTTAGAAAAAACAAAATACAAAAAACCTAAGGGCAGAGTAGAGACCTATGCAAAAAAAGAAAAGCCCCAGGTCACAAGATATTCAGAAGGCCAGAAAGGAAAGCACAGAAAAAAAATAAAAAAAGCACCCCAAAAAGCAGGTGAAAAACAAGAAGCTTCCGTTCACGCAGCTGTTAAAAAAATAACAATTGGAGATACGATTACTGTTAAGGAACTTGGGAAAAAACTGGGAGTAAGCCCGGCTGAAATTGTTAAGAAACTCATGGAGCTGGGTGTTGTTGCGAATATAAACCAGAATATAGATGCTGAAACCGCAGATATAATATCTTCGGATTATGGAGTGAAAGTCAAAATAAAGAGTGATAGAAATATTGAAGTGGAAGAAATAAAAGACAATCCTTCCTTACTAAAAAGCAGGTCCCCAGTAGTTGCAGTTCTGGGTCACGTAGACCATGGAAAAACTTCTTTGCTCGATGCAATCAGGGAAACCAAAGTTACGGATCTGGAAGCTGGAGGAATTACACAGCACATGGGTGCTTACCAGGTTAATGTCGGTGACAAAAAGATAACCTTTTTAGACACACCGGGGCATGAGGCATTTACTGCTATGCGAGCAAGAGGGGCACATGCTACCGACATAGCGATTTTGGTTGTAGCAGCTGATGACGGTGTTATGCCCCAAACGGTAGAAGCCATAAATCATGCCAAATCCGCGGGGGTTCCGCTAGTGGTTGCCATAAACAAGATAGATAAACCTGGGGCAAATGTGGAAAAGGTAAAACAGCAATTAACAGAATACGGTTTAGTACCTGAAGAATGGGGCGGAGAAACAATCTGTGTCCCCGTTTCTGCGGTAAAAAAGGAAGGATTAGATACGCTTCTGGAAATGATTTTGCTTGTTGCCGAAGTAAACGAGTTAAAGGCCAACCCTGACAGGCCGGCTTCTGGAATTATTATAGAGGCCCAACTGGATAAGGGTCGTGGTCCAGTCGCTACAATGTTGGTTCAAAAAGGCACATTGCGTGTAGGGGATGGTATTTTAGCCGGCTTAACCTATGGAAAGGTTAGAGCGATGTTTAACGATGAGGGGAAAAGGGTTAACCAAGCAGGGCCTTCGATGCCTGTTGAGGTTCAAGGACTGGCGGACTTACCTGAGGCCGGCGATAATTTTCAGGTAATGGAAAATGAAAAGCTTGCAAGGGAAATAGCTGAGAAAAGACGAGAAATGAAGCGTGAAAAGGAAATAACGAAAAAAGGGAAGGCGACTCTTGAAGAGCTGTTTAAAAAGACAGGTGAGCAGGAGATTAAGGAGCTTAATCTCATTATAAAAGGTGATGTTCAGGGGTCTGTTGAAGCTCTTAAGCAAGCATTAGAACGCCTTAATGAAGACAAAGTTGCAATTAATGTGATCCATAGTGGGGTGGGTGCAATTACTGAGTCGGATGTCATGCTGGCTTCTGCATCCAACGCTATAATTATTGGTTTTAATGTAAGACCTGAAATAAATGCCCGTAAAGCTGCTGAGCGAGAAAAAGTTGATATTAAACTATACCGTGTTATTTATGAAATAACCGATGATATAAAAGCTGCTATGGAAGGTCTGCTGGAACCGGAAATTAAAGAGGTGCTGCAGGGAGAAGTAGAGGTAAGAGCAATTTTCAAAATTCCGAAAGGGAGCGTTATAGCAGGTGGGTACGTTCGTGAAGGTAAAATTTACAATAATTCCAAAGTACGTATTGTGCGTGGTGGTGTGGTAATTCACGAGGGAAGGGTCGAATCCTTAAAAAGATTTAAGAACGATGTTCGGGAGGTAACCCAGGGTTATGAGTGCGGTATAGGGGTTGAAAAATTTAATGACATTAAAGAAGGTGACATTATTGAGGCTTATACTTTAGAAGAGGTGCAAAAAGAACTTTAAGTTGGAGGGAGAACTATGGAGTACTCTCGAGCTCTCCGGGTAGGAGAAGAAATGAAAAAGGAAGTATCTCGTATAATTCGGGATGAACTAAAAGATCCTCGTATAGGTTTTGTAAGCGTTACGGGAGTAAGAGTGTCCAATGATTTACGCCATGCTAAGGTTTTTGTTAGTGTCTATGGAGACAGTGAAGAAGAAAACACATCTTTGGACGCCCTTAAAAATGCTGCTGGTTTTATAAGGCGTGAAATAGGGAAACGTATATCATTAAGGCATACACCGGAAATTGTATTTGAAAGTGATGATTCTATTGCACACAGTGAAAAAATTAAAAAGCTTCTTTCAAAGGTAAAAGTTGAAACGGAGAGGGAAGAAAAGTAAATGGGAATCATTGAGGAAATAGCAAAAAAGCTGGAAAGTAATAAAAAAATACTCGTTGCTTCTCATATAATTCCAGATGGTGATTGTATCGGTTCCACAGTAGCTCTGGGTTTGGCTTTAAAAAATTTAAACAAAGAGGTAATTATGGTGAATGGGGATGAAGTTCCGGACATGTACAAGTTTTTAAAAGGAAGCGAAGATATTTTGCCTCCTTCCTCGGTAGAAAAAGTCCCTGACATAACCGTCTTGGTGGATTGTACTGACCTTAGCAGGGTCGGGGAGGAGCTCCAAAAAAAAATTGACAAAAATACCTTTATTATAAATATAGACCATCATGTAAGCAATTTAAATTTTGGTGACCTAAATTTTGTCCGGCCAGAAGCTGCTGCTGCCGGAGAGTTAATTCATGCTCTTCTCCAAGAAATGAAAATAGAAATTACTCCGGAAATTGCTACCGCACTGTACACAGCAATAGTGACTGATACAGGATCCTTTCAGTATGAAAATACCTCTCCTAAAACACTGAGGTTAGCTGCTGAGTTACATGAAAAGGGCGCAAATGTAACGCTTGTAAGGGAGTATCTTTGGGAGCGCAAGCCGGTACTGGGAATACTGGCACTGAAAGAAGTGCTTTCCACCTTGTCTTTTGACAAAAATGGTAAAATTGCTTGGATATCCCTGGATAAAGAACTCTACGACAGGCTTGGACTTACCCCAGAATGCTGCGAAGGTCTTATTAATTACCCCCGTTCCATTGAAGGGGTTGAAGTAGCGCTCTTTTTTAAGGAACAAGAAGACGGAAAAGTTAAAGTGGGTTTACGTTCTAAAAATTACATTAATGTTAATGAAATAGCATCTCAATTTGGCGGCGGAGGACACCAACGTTCGGCAGGGTGTATTGTGGAAGGACCCCTACGGGAAGCAATAGATAAAGTAGTTTCATTTATTAAAAAAATGCTTTAGAGGTGTTATTGGGGTGAAGGGGCTAATTAATGTACTCAAACCACCGGGAATGACCTCACATGACGTTGTAAATTACCTGCGCAGCCTTCTCGGGGAGAAAAAGATAGGCCATATGGGAACGTTAGATCCCGGAGGAGTTGGTGTTCTGCCGGTTGGAATAGGAAAAGGTACAAAGCTGAGCGAGTTTATGCTAAGTGCTGTAAAGTCCTACAGGGTGGAAGCAATTTTTGGAATTAGAACATCTACGCAAGATCTTTTCGGAGATTACGAGTTTGTAAATAATGCTGAAAAACTTACAAAGAGCAGGCTGCTTAATTCTTTTAAAAAATTTACAGGAGAAATATATCAAATCCCCCCTATGACTTCTGCCGTCCGTTACCGGGGTAAAAAATTATATGAACTGGCACGAGAAGGAAAACGCGTTGAACGTAAAAAAAGATTAGTTAAAATTTACGATCTAAAACTTATAAAATGGAACGAAGATGAAGAATACCCGAAAGCTCTGTTAGATGTAAAATGTTCTAAAGGGACTTATATCAGGACGCTTGTAGCGGATATAGGGGATGATCTCCAGACAGGAGCCTGTATGTCGTTTCTTCTTCGTACGCAAGTTGGAAATTTCTTATTGGAAGACAGCTGGACACTGGAAGAGATAAAATCGCTTTGGAATTCAGGGGATAATAAGTTTATTGAACCGCTGGACAGCGTTGTTGCTCACCTGCCCAAAGTATATCTTAAAGAACGCGCTTATAGAAAGGTAATAAACGGTTTATGCCTGTTCCCATGTGACGTAGAGAATGGTGCGGAAAATATTAAAAATACTAGCGATTGGATAAGGATTTATGACTCTAACGGTACTTTTTTAGCACTTGGAGTAATTAAAAGAGGGGGACCGGGTGATTGGTGCATTCACGGGAAAAAAGTATTCTCAGGTTAAATAGAAAAAAAAGAGAACCCCGCATATTGGAGAGTTTAGCTGATATAGACAGCAAAGACCTTGACGGAGTAATTGCCCTGGGAAATTTTGATGGAGTTCATTTGGGGCATCAACGTTTAATAAAAGGGGCTGTCAACTTAGCAAAAACGTTTGATTTACCGAGTTTGATAATTACTTTTGATCCTCATCCTCGGACTATACTAAAGCCTCAAAAACCGCCTCAATTGCTGCTTACCAAAAATTTAAAAAGAAGACTTCTTTCTCAGCTCGAAGCCGGTGTTTTATTTTTTTTTCCTTTTAATGAAAATATAGCCCTGTCAACTCCCCAAGAATTTGTTAGAGACATACTTGTAAAAAAGCTTGCTGTCAATTCTGTTTTTGTCGGCTCAAATTTTACTTTTGGCTTTAGGGGTAAGGGGAACGTTTCTCTACTTCAAAGTCTGGCGGCTGAGCTGAATTTTAATGTCCATGTCTTGCCTCTTGTCCGAAAAGAAAATACAGTTGTTAGCAGCAGTAATATTCGTTATTTTTTAAAACAGGGAAATATAACCAAGGCAGCGCAGCTTTTAGGTTATTTTCCTTTGTGGGAAGGAGAAGTAGTCGTTGGGGAGCGGAGGGGTTATAAACTCGGGTTTCCTACTGCTAATCTTGATATTGACCCCAATATTTTACTACCGGCAGAAGGAGTATATGCAGGAAAGGTCTTTTTAAAAGGGGAGTGGCTGAAAGCGGTAATTAATATTGGGAAAAAACCTACATTTAACGGTAAAAGTTCCAGCATTCCGGAAGCCCATATTTTAAATTTTCCCTTTAAACCCCTTTACGGTTACCATTTGGAAATGCAGATATTTGAATACCTTCGGCCTGAAAGAAAATTCATAAGCAAACAGAAATTAATAAACCAGATAAAAAAAGACATAAACAAAGCTGAGAAAATTCTGAATAATAGATAATCTTTCCAGGTATAAAGTACCTTTTTTTTTGTATAGTTTTAACGGCCTATTTCATATGGCAGGTAGGGAGGGAAAAAATTGATACCGGAAAAAGACAAAAAACACCAGCAGACTCTGGAAAAAGTAAAATATATTTCTACTATTTGCTACAGTGAAGAATTTAAAAATTTACAGTTAGAATTAGAACAAATTTACTCGGGTTGCGGGCTAAAACAACCGTTTTTGAGAGCTTTTCAGGATACACTTTACGCGTTTATTGCCCAGCAAGAAGTAGATTTGCCATCGCAAAAAAATGCATAGAGGAATGTTGCCGTAGTGAGAGTCATAATTACGGAACATGCTAAAAAAAGATTAAAAGACTTTAGACAGGATGGTATATCCATAGATGATATTATAGATTCTGCAAGAAAAATACCCGGTCATATACCTACGGCTACAAGATTTCGCGGCTTTCTATGCAAGTCGGGACGCATTTTTGACATTGTAGCCAAAGATATACCAGCGGGGCGGCTAGTAATAACCATTATTGGCGTTAGAGTAAAGTTATTGTAGGAAAAAAAATAAAAGAGAATAACTCCTTTATGTTATTATGATAGTTAGCCATAACAAAACAAAATAA
>DDHO01000096.1 GCA_002352935.1 Firmicutes bacterium UBA1874 | reverse complement strand
TTATTTTGTTTTGTTATGGCTAACTATCATAATAACATAAAGGAGTTATTCTCTTTTATTTTTTTTCCTACAATAACTTTACTCTAACCGTTATTTCGATAATATTGAAGTATTTTAATAAATCTGCTATGATAAATTTATAAATAATTAAGATATTAAAGTATGTAAATATCTCTGAACGATGCTGGTTATGGGAAAAAATTTTAAAAGGTGAACTGTTTATGAGGAAACAATCATATCCGGCGCTCTGGGCAGTCGGAAGAGTATTTTCCCTTCTGATTGACCCCGGGGTGCCGAGGTTTAAAAAATTATTATTTCTACTGCCGGTTATAGCCTACTGGGTGGCGCCGGACTTTTTACCTTTTATTCCCCTTGATGACTTGTTGTTTACTCTACTGAGCGGATGGCTTTTTTTAAAGTATGCCGGCGATCAATCATCCCGAGGTTTTACAAATTACCGGCGGGATTCAGTAAAATTTAAAGGAAGTTTTATTGATACGGAGGGGTACACGGTAAAAAAGGAAAAATAAGCTGCTGAAATACAGGCAGGAGAGTATAAGTTCTGAAAAGTTTATAAAAAATGAATTTGTCTTGCCGGTTGAGTGGTGACAGCACTACTGATAAAATAAATTCAAAATTAAGGCATTTGAGGGCAGAGTTCAAAAGGCACGATACACAATATTACCGCTTGCTGGTGAATGATAAATAGCAAGCATTTAAGCTGGGATGCAGGTGTTTTTTGTTATATCAACCACCGCTATGGGGGGGTGGTTTTTTAATTGTCTGGTTCTTACTCAAAACCGAGTAAGCGTGGTGAATTTTAGAATGGCCGCAAACTCTAATATTTACTTAGGTTTCGATAAAAGAGTCAGGAGCATACATTCACCGGGCGTCATCTATTAATTAAAATGGGAGAATATTCCATGAAGAAGGCTGTAATTATCTATAATCCAACTGCCGGAAGGCGGGTTATAAGACGTCATATTTCGTATATCACCGGCCGACTGTTAAAAGCCGGCTATAGTATCTGCTGTCATGAAACAACCGGGCCCGGCAATGCAACCAAAGCCGCTGATTTAGCCGCACACCGGGGGTATGACTTCGTAATAGCAGCGGGAGGAGATGGCACTCTTTTTGAAGTAATCAACGGGCTGGCCGAAAAAAAATGCCGTCCTGTTATAGGTATTATTCCTGCGGGTACTTCTAATAACTTTGCCAAGTCGCTGGGCATTCATTACCGTATTGAAGAAGTATGCAATATTTTATGTTATGGGGATAAAATACCGGTGGATATCGGCAAGGCTAATAATAAATACTTTGTAAACGTTGCAGCGGGAGGAATGTTTACCGACTTAACGTATGAGGTTCCCACGATCCTGAAAACTCTGCTGGGAAGGTCTGTTTATTACTTAAAAGGGGTAGAAAAGCTTCCTTATATAAAGCCTGTCAGGATCACTGTAGATTACGACGGCCATATTTTTGAAGGAAGTGTAATGTTTTTTTTGATCTTTAATACCGGCATGCTAGGTGGTTTTTCGAAAATCGTACCGGAGAGTTCTTTTAATGATGGAAAGTTCGATTTGCTTCTTGTCAGGGAAATGAGTAAGCTTGATTTTACCTTCATGCTATGTAAGGCCAAAAAAGGAGCACACCTCAGGGATCCTCGCGTTGAGTACTTGCAGGCTGCCAGGATTAAGGTAATATCGGAACAGCATACAAAAATTAATTTGGATGGGGAGTACGGAGGAGTGCTTCCGGGAGAATTTATCAACCTTCGTCATCACCTCGAGGTATTAGCACCTCGGGATTAAGCATTTGGTCAGCTGTGCTGACTGAAAACGGGAATAAATCTTAAATTATATTTTACAGTGTTGTAAAATAAAGAGATTGCAGAAGAAAAAGCTACAATAAGGATAATGCTCCCTGAAATTTTGAATTTGTGATATAATAAACATAAAAGGTTAATATTTGTAATCTTAGTGAGGGGGTGAAGAATTGTATAAGATACTTGTCGCCACTGACGGGTCGGAACACTCAGAACGTGCGGTATCGGAGGCTGTAAAAATAGCTAAGCCTATGAATGCTGAACTTCATGCTCTTTTTGTTAAGGATTTAGAATTTGTTATGAGAACTGCGGGTACTTCTCCCACGTATGCTGAGAAGTTGATTCGTGCGGTGGATAGTCGTCTGGAAGAAGAAGGTAGAAAAGCGCTGGAAAAGGCAAGAAATATCTGTCGAGAAAACGGTTTAGAAATAAGCATTCATATAGCTCAGGGGCACCCTGCAGAAGTAATCTGCCATGAGGCCAAGGAAGGTGGTTATAACCTCATAGTTTTGGGAAGCAGGGGATTAGGAAGGTTAAACGAACTTTTTTTGGGCAGTGTAAGCAACAAGGTAGTTCACCGTGCTGAAACTTCCGTATTGGTAGTTAAATAAATTTTTAAGCCTGCTATTCTTCTTAACTAAAAGTTTTTCATTCGAAGCCAATCCCTTCATGACTATACATATAATATAAAAAAGTCCATTCAAAATAGGTTCATTACAACTTTAGCCGACATTTTTCTATTTCCCGGCTAGCCAGCATCAGATTTTTTAAAGAATGTCGTTTAAAAAAAATAAGGTATTACAATATATTTTTAGGCTTTGTGCCTATTTTTTTGCACAAAAAATAACCTCTAATGAAGGTTATTTGTATATTGAAAAAATGAGCTTTTTAATTAAAAATAAATCACGTGAAGTTTTTTAGTATTTTTTGGCTATCAATATTCTTTAAGGTTTGCTTTCCTTTTTGCAGCAATTTTCTCTTGAGGACATGTGACCTTTTAATAAATCTTCTAGTTTCATTTTTTCGCTGTGGCCGGGAACTTGGCGGCCTGGTGCTTTTACCTCTACTTTAGCCTTCTGATACGAGGCGGCCGGCTTATAATAAGTTGTCTCTGGAGTTAAATCGGAGGTTTCTCTTCTAAAAGTACTTTTTTGAATCGTTTTTACTTGTAGGATAAAAGAAAATTGATTTTTGTCCTGGATATGGTACTGCTGTGAGTGCCTGAAGCTGTAAAACGGACCCTTTTCAGGGATCTGAAAGGGGTTGGAGTATCGCCTCAGGAGTCTTTTGGGTGCCCCTTTTCTTTGAGAATGTTTTTCCTTGACAGTATTATTTTCTTTTTTCTCCCTTTTTTTAATCTCAACAATTGCTTCCTGCCTGTCTTCCTTTTTATTTTCTGCTTGCTGAGGTTTTTGAGAATTTGGTTTTTCTTCCTTTTGTTCTTCTGTCGTGTTTTCCTTATCCCTTTCAGGAAGGTTACGGTTGCCGGAAAGCTCCTTTTTTTCGGGAAGTTCCTCTTCTGGCTTCTTTACTGTTGAAAAATCCTCCGGGTTTTCGCCTTTGCTCTGAATATTTTTTTCATTTTTTATTTCGGTATAGTTATCTTTGATCAAATCTATAAGGCATCTCGTTTCTTCATTTTTAACTTTGTTTTTAAAAGTATCCAAAATACCCGTAATTATTGCGCTTTCCAGATGCGGGCCGTGTTCTTTTAGATCTTTGCTACCATAAAGTTCTATAAGAACGGTCGGAATAGCTGAGTTGTAAAATGGCCAGTATTTTACTTTTATCAGACGTTCCCACCAGGAAGCTATTGAATAATTAATGCTTGTTCCAGAGGTTATAATATTTTTAATTATGCGGGAAGCTAGAATTCTGGTTTTTTCAGTGTGAATGGAAGCGGTATAAATTTTTATGCCGCAGTCCGTTTCGTTGGTAGTTTGCGAAAAACAGAGAATCAATTGAGCATCTAGAATTTTAATTGCCCGGGGAGGGTTTTTGATATTGCTGACCAGGCAGAGAGCATCGTGTTCTGCCAGGCTTTCTTTTAAGGAAAGGACCAATCGACTGATAATATCCGATTCATTCAGGTTATACAGAACTATTGTTTTGCCGCTTAAATAAGGGGCGAGCTGCAAATTTCCTTCTTTTGTTTTTTTAAATGGAAGGTCAAGCAAGCCGCATTTTTCTTCAAAAGTTTCCAATAATTCCTCTTCTAACTCCAACACCTGGGTTTCTCCCAGTTTTACTTTGGCCATTAAAATCACCTCGCTGAGGGTCTTGTATATGATATGAATGATTTTTAATAAGGTGAGTTAAAAGGACTTGTAACCAAAAATTTCAGGTTATCGGGTCTTTATTTTTTTGATTACTGACTTATAAATAGCTGGGTTACAACCACACCGTAGGTGTTGTGGGCTATACCGATGCCGATATGCGTGAATCTAGGGTCTAGAAGGTTATTCCTGTGGCCTTCGCTGGCCATTAGCAGCATATGCGCTTTGTATATGTTGCCGGCCATAGCGAGGTTTTCTCCTACCTGCTTAAAGGGAATTCCTGCATTGTATACCATTTCATAAAAGGAGCCAAGAGTAGGAGAAGTATGGGAAAAATAGTTATTAATTACCATGTCTCTGCTTTTCTTTTGTGCCAGATCAGTTAGTTCCCCGTGCAGGGAGAGTGGTTTAAGTCCATTTTTAATCCGCTCGCTGTTAACCATTGACAGCATTTCCTTGCATTCCTGGTCTAAGTTTAGGGTTTCGCTGTTGTTATTGGTTTCTTCCGGCAGCTGCGGTTGCTTCTGGGGTGAAGGCTGCTCGGTTATTTGAGGATCCTGGGAAGGAACGGGTATATTATTGAGAAGAGAATATCTCATATTTTTGTTTTTCAAATAGTAAGTTATGTCAAATTCATTGCCGGAATCGGAACTAATGTCTGAGTTATTATTATTTGGGTGGCTGTAATGCTCTTCTGCTGATGGGGCTGTGACGACCGGGGATTGCTTATTCAACAGTTTGGCCGCACCCCAGGAAGCCTCAGCAACGGGGATGTTTAAAGATAACAGTAATAATGCGGAAAGTCCCGCTGCAGCGCTTTGTTTAATTCTTTTAAAATTCATTATTTCATCCCTTCTTTTAATATGGTTGTAATTTAATAAATTATACTTTTTTATATTTAAAATGGGCAAATTTTAAAAATTATGGTATGTCCTCCAGTAAATTGCTTGTCTCTTTCAGAGAATTTATTTAGTTATCTGTTTGTGATTTTCAGGGGAATGTATATTGTTACCAGCATTCACAAACTATGGTCTTAATTAATATAATGAATGAAAAATACAGGGAGTATATGCCTGTGAAACAACCCCGATTAACCATTTGGATTGACGGTCGCCGGGGGAAAGTTTCTTCCGGCCAGTTAAGGACTGAAAAGTATTATATTAAGGATTTGGACGATAATGCGGTCAGAAGAAAGTTATATGCAGCTGTGGGAGGAGTTGTTCAGGAGATCAGGTTTTTGCCTGAAGAGCATGGGGCAGTAAACATTATTTTCAACGAAAATAATGTTTCACCGTCTTTTATTGACTATAGACTGCGTTTATTGGGCCTGAAATTTAAAAGAAAAAATGGAAGCTGATGCGGATAAATTTAAAGTAAACAGTTTGTTTACTCTAAAAAACGACTTGGTTGACTGTTGGAACATTAAACTAAAAATTAGATTAAACTTTGACCTAGAATTTTTAATATAACAATAACGAAATAAATTGCAGAAATTTGCAATTATAATATTTGAACAAGTTCCTCTACAATTGCCCGGGGAACAAATTCCTCGGTTAACTCTGCGGTTAGCGTTGTTAAAAGGAGGAAAGACATGAGCTGGTACGGAGTTGAATTAAACTATAAAAATTTTAAGCAAGCTGACAAGGTCAAAAGAAACGGCTGTTCTTTCAGCATTTTCCAAAATGAGGAGGTTCCCGTAACTATTACTTTAAAAATATTAAACATGAATTCTTTGAGTGATTACGAAATTATTTATAAAGGCCTTTCTTCTGAGCCGGGAATTTTAAAGGTTTTTCCCTATTTAAGAGACAAAAAGTTAATAATATCTTATAATGCTCGTAAACTTTCGGTTGATCACATAGTTTACAAGTTAGCAGCTCTTGGTTTTCAATGTTTTAAAAGGGTTTGAAAAAAATGTTAAGGCCAGGTAGGTCTGTAACGACCATGTCTTAGAGTTAACTTTTTTAATATCATCTTGAAAATTATTTGGATTTTAGAGTAAAAAAGTAACACCCTGGTTAATTTTTAAATATTATAATCTAGATAAAATTTTAGTAAAAAAAGGAGGAAGTTTTTAAAAATGGCGGACGAAAAGCAACGTCATCAAAGACAGCAACAACAGATACAACCTGGACAGTGCCCTCCTGAAGGTTGTCCGGAACCAGACCGCATTGAATGTATCGTAGTAGATAAGGTCTACGACAGCTGTTTTCAGGTTCATGATCTTACCAGGCAGACTGATATTAGTGTTGGCCCGTATATGGATTTTGAAAAAGGACCGTTTGAAATCAACGATAGGATTAAATGCAAATTAAGAGATGTTATAACATGTACCGAAATTGATAGGCAGCCAACAACCGAAGAAGGCTTTTTTACAATTACCTTATCCGTGACTGTTCCTTTAACACTAATCAATCCCAACGATAAGAATGAAACTGTTGACAGAGACTTCATGTTCACCAAAACTGTGACCCTGTGTTGCCCTGAAGGAGTAGAACCTGACTGTACGGAAAGCACACTGTTGAACTGCGTCTGTGTAATTACGGATGAAAAGGATAAAAAAGATAAGGATAAGAAAAAAGATCTTGATTCGGAATCTCACGGGTACGGTTATTGCGGAGAAATTGAAGTAACTTGTGACCTGCAAATCTGCCTGGTAGTAAAGTGCATCCTGAATGTCCAACTGCTAGTTCCTAGTTACGGTTTCTGTGTGCCAGCACCCTGTATTACCGTTCCTGGTATCTGCCCTCCCTTACCACCGGAACAATGCTTCTAAAAAAGTTTAAAAAAGCACCGTGTGAGCACCGTATTTTGCGGTGCTTTTTTTAAGAGACGATATATAGAACCCCCGGGTTGGTTTAATTAACATCTTCTTTATTAGAAGAATACAATGGAACTATAATTTTTAAGCGTTTGTCGTATTTCTTTTACATATTTTTTCCTGACTTTCCAACAGGGCGAATACAGTAGGTGAAAATCGGTTTGTGAAACATGCAGCATTTCATATTATTTTTAGGGGAGTTTTGAGATGGAGAACGTTGCCCTAGTACTCGCGGGAGGAAAGGGAGAAAGAACTTGGCCTAAGAGTACTGCAGAATACCCCAAACAGTTTCAGGTTTTGAGTAGTAACAGGAGCCTCTTGCAAAGAACGGTGGACAGGTTGCGCCTGCTATTGCCTCCTGAGCAGATATACGTCGTGACCAATGAAAAATATAAGGAAATTAGCCGTTATCAGCTTCCCTATTTAGATGAAAGAAATATCATAATTGAACCATGGGCCAAAAATACGGCAGCTGCCGTGGGGTATGCGGCCCTGGTAATTAAAGAAGAACTTAATTATGAGCCTGTAATGGTTGTGATACCTTCTGACCATTTAATAATAAACGATCAGATGTGGGTTGATACTCTCAAAGGAGCTTTTAAGCTTGCAAAGAAGGCCGAAATAGTTGTTGTGGGTGTAGAACCTTCCAGAGCGGAAGAGGAGTACGGTTACATCATTTTAGGAAGGAGCATACCCGGACGAAATAAAACAGCTTTTTACGCTCAGAAGTTCATAGAAAAACCAGATATTGAATTAGCCAAAAGTTTGGTCAGAGCAGGGAATTGCCTTTGGAATTCGGGCGTTTTCGTCTGGCAGGCTAGTTCATTTTGGAAGCTTCTTAACAAGCATTTACCGGAACTTGCAGGTCTGTTGAATAAAATAAAAAATGAAGGTTTACTTAGAAAACCCGTGCAGAAATTTAATTCCGATATGAAAAAGCTTTGTGAAGCTCTCCCGTCTTTATCAATAGATATTGGAATTGCAGAGAAATGTAAAAACATAGCTGTAGCTAAAGGGAGCTTTTACTGGGACGACCTTGGCAACTGGAAGGCTCTTGACAGAAATAACTTGTGCCGAAATGAGCATGTCCTGACACTCGATTCGGACGGTTGTATTGTTGATTGGGAAAACAGCCCTGCCGTAATTATAGGAGTGAAAGAGTTAGTGGTATCCGGTACGGATAAGGGTTTACTGGTATGTCCCAAAAATAGGCTTTCCGAAATAAAAACTGTTTTAAAATCACCGGTTTTTACAGGGATACAAAAGAAAGTGGAACAAAAAAGGGAGGCGGCAGAAACAGGAGCCGGAGCTGTAATTAACAAACCCTGGGGCAGGGAGATAATATTTGCACATACCCGGGAGTATATAGGGAAGATACTCGTTATTGTATCCGGTGAAGCAACGAGCTTACATTACCATAAAGAAAAAGAAGAGACCTTTTACATTGATTCTGGTACGGGGTTTATTCAGTTAGGAAGTAAAAAGTATTTTGCCGAAGGGGGTAAGGTTTTTCAAATTCCTCCTGGAGTTCCTCACAGAATTGTAGCAGTAGAAAATGTCAGAGTTATAGAAGTATCAAATGGTCATTTAGACGATGTAATTTACATTGAAGATAAATACGGAAGGAAGAAAAAGAAAGAAGGGTGGTAGTAATTTGCGAATTTTGATTACGGGGATTACAGGTTTCGCAGGAAGTCATTTAGCTGATTTTATACTATCCAAAACCGGAAATGAAGTATACGGTGTAGCAAGGACGAGAAGTAAACTTGAGAATATTGAGCACCTTCTTCAGAAAGTCCGCCTTGTGGAATGCAACCTGTTAGACCCTTTTGCAGTCAGGAAGGTTATAGAAGAAATAAAGCCCCACAGGATATTTCACCTGGCTGCGCAGAGTTTTGTTCCTCTTTCCTGGCAGGCACCTCAGGAGACTTTAATTAATAATATCATGGGAGAGTTGAATCTTCTTGAAGCGGTAAGACTGCTCGATTATCAGGTTAAAATTCAGGTTGCCTGCTCATCGGAAGAATACGGTAGGGTTTACCCCGAAGAAATACCCATAAACGAAAATAATCCTTTCCGCCCCATGAGCCCTTACGGAGTAAGCAAGGTCGCTCAGGACCTCCTGGGGTACCAGTACTATATTACTTACGGCATTCATATCATTAGAACCAGGGCTTTCAACCACACGGGCCCCCGGCACGGGGAAAAGTTTGTGACTTCTAATTTTTGCAAACAAGTAGTGGAAATAGAGAAAGGGCTCTGGAAAAGCCCGGTGTTAAAAGTCGGCAACCTGAATTCTGTGAGGGACTTTACGGATGTTCGTGACACGGTGCGGGGGTACTGGCTGGCATTAGAATATGGAGTGCCGGGGGAAGATTATGTGATTGCTTCAGCCCAACCGTATAAGATTAAGGAATTGCTTAATTTAATTATTTCTATCTCGGGATGCCGGGTGACGATAAAGGAAGATAAAGGCAGGATGCGGCCTTCCGATGTGCCCGTCCTTGTAGGAGATTACAGCAAGTTTAAGAAACAGACGGGATGGGAACCTGAAATACCGCTGGAAAAAACCATAAAAGATTTGCTGGATTACTGGAGAAAAAAAATACGTTCCAGGCAGTATGTTAATTAATACTGCTTGGTTTGTAATATAGGTATGTGGCAGAAAAAGCCATAAATTAAGCTTAAGGTAGGTAAATGGGGGCAACATTATGAATATCTGTTTTTATTATTCTTTCCCCGTACAAAAGAATTGGAATGACAGTGACCTAGAAGGTAGCGGTCTTCCGGGGTCGGAAAGTGCTATTGTGCATATATCGAGAGAGCTGGCACGCAGGCATGAAGTAACTGTATATAACGCGACATCAGAAAAAAGTGTTTTTAACGGTGTTAGATATATTAATTTAAAGAACTTTTCTTATAGCCTTAAGTGGGATGTTTTTATTGCTGTCCGGGGGCGTCCTCCTTGTCTGTCCCGTGTCCCGGCAAAGTTGAAACTGTACTGGTCAATAGAAGAAGGGGACTTTCTGGTCAGGGATTGGGACTACGTTCTGCCGTATGTAAAAAAGGTGGTTACTATTAGCCCCTTTCACACGAAACTTTTACAAAAATCGGGAGTTCCTCCTTGTAAGATTTGGGAAACAAGGTTGGGCGTTAATTATGAAGAATATAAAGATACTGTGGAAAAAGTCCATGATAGGCTTATTTACTGTTCTATTCCTGGAAAAGGCTTGGATAAGCTGCTTAAAATTTACCCGGATATTAAAAAAGAAATACCTAGCGTTCATCTTGTAGTCACAGGCGATTATTCTTTACGGGGCAGAAAGGAAACTGGCTTAGATAAGTATATAAAAATGGCACCGATTAGATCCCAGGTTATTTTTTTGCACAATATTAAAAGGGATAGGCTTATTTTAGAACAAAAAAGAAGCTGGCTTCACGTATACCCCTGTAACTTTGAAGAACTTTTTTGCCTCTCCGCTATGGAATGTCAGGCAGCGGGGACACCTACTGTGTGTACGGAGCTGGGTGCCTTGCCAACGACTATAAAAGACGGGTTTACTGGAAGAATTATTAGAGCCGATAAAGGTGAAGGAACGTTGGCAACCTTCACAAAAGAGGTTATAAGCCTCCTAAAGGACCCTGTAAAAGTCGAAAAAATGGCCCAACGTGCTCGGGGAAGGGCACTAAAAACGTATACCTACCAGGCTATTGTAAGAGAATGGGAGAGTTTTTTTAAAAAACTCGTTGTGGAATAGTCCGGGAAGAAGGAAAAGTTTTAATTCAAAACACAGTAAAAATTAAAGCTGCGGTTTTTAAATAAAGGAATGGGTACGAGCCTTTTCTTTTAAAGTAATTTTATTTAAAAAGGAGGTTCTGGTTTTTTCCGGAACTTTTTTAGATTCTGAAAGAGGAGGGTATTATGTGGGTCTACATAGAATATAAGAATAAAATTACATTTTAGATTAGGAAGATTCGGAAAATGTCCAGGGAGAAAGATTATTGGAAAGTTCCCCTTACACCGGAACTGAAAGATGACGCCGATTTAATCAAAGAATTAAATAAAAAGGAAGAAGAAGAATGTCAGAAAAAGACAACGGACCGAAGCTCGTTCTCCAAAATTGTAGGTGCAATCGCTGCGATAGGACTTTTAATATTTATACTTGGCCCTTTGGTGCAGGTTTACAACCTTGCTTCTCGCGGTTTTTTTGCAGAAACGCTGGACATGGAAGGAAATCCTCGTGTGGAAAATTTGAAAAAAGCCGTAGTCTTTGTGAGAGCGCAAGGAAAGCAGGGAACGGGTTTTAATATTGATGAAGGTGGTTTGATTGTAACGAACCATCATATAATTGAACGGGCTCATACTATTGGTATTTGTTTTTCGGAAGAACATAAATTTACTGGTATAAAATATCTTGCCTTTCCAGAGGTAGATCTTGCTGTCATAGATATTAAGGGCGATAACCTGCCGACTGTAAAATTGGAAAGGGAGCAGTTTTTAACTGAAGGAGAAGAAGTAATAGTAATAGGCAACCCTTTAGGCTTTAGCAATGTGGTTAAAAAAGGAAGGGTGATAGGCAGAACCAGGCTAAAAGGGTGGAAAGAACCGGTGCTTTTAATTAAAGGCTCTTTTTACAGGGGGAGCAGCGGCAGCCCTGCCTTTAACAGCAGGGGTAAAGTGGCGGCAATTATATTTGCTACCCTGGAAAACGGAAAGTCGAGCGGCGACCGAGAAACAATCGGCCTGGCAGTTCCAGTTGAAGATTTGCTAAAAAGGCTGGAAGTCTCTTTATAACGTTTGCTTGAGTTTTCCAACCGGCCTAGATGATATTAGTCGAGGAATTCAGTTTCTCAGCAAATCCAATATGATCGTTGCTGTGCTGGGGGCTGTCAACATTTTTGTG
>DDHO01000006.1:19362-42936 GCA_002352935.1 Firmicutes bacterium UBA1874 | reverse complement strand
TACAATAACTTTACTCTAACTTCACTGAGTCTAATTGTTTGCCCCATTTTTAATTATTCAGATTTGTACAAGTATCCACATATTAAATTTTATTATTCCAACCCGGGACTTTTTTTTTTGCACAAAAAAGTTAGTTTTCCATCCTGGAAATAAATGTTATTAATATTTAAACGGGTTGTAAGTATATATATGGAGGAAGTGATAATCCGTAATATAAATATTTCCGTTAGAAGTATTGATTTTAAGCGGAAAAAAGGGAGTGGGCTTGATAAAATGAAGACAGATTTGTGGAATTTCCGGAAGAAGGTGCTGTTGCTGTTGGTAGCGGCAGTGTTACTGTTAGGAACGGCGGCCTGCAGTTCCGGAAGCGCCGGTAAAGAGGAAGAGAGTAATAAGGGACAACAGGAAGTTGAAAAAACGAAGGAAAAACTGATTATTGCCGACCTGCAGTACGGTAGCGCCCGTTTCAGCAATGCTGTAGTTCAATTCATTATTGAAAATGGCTACGGCTATGAAACAGGTGGTATACCGGGCGACACTATTCCTTTATTTCAGGGCGTAAGGCGCGGAGATGTGGACATTTATATGGAATGCTGGGTGAAAAATCAGAAAGAAGCTTACGATGCCGCGCTTGCAGCAGGAGAAGTAATCGACCTCGGGCCTAATTTTAAAGATTCTCTGCAGGGCTGGTTTGTTCCAACCTATGTTATAAAAGGCGATGCGGAGCGGGGGATTGAACCCATGGCTCCGGACCTGCATTCCGTTTACGATTTGCCTAAATACTGGGAGCTTTTTAAAGACCCGGAAAACCCTAACAAAGGACGTTTTTATAACGGAATTCACGGCTGGGAGCTGACCAGAATTAATAAAATTAAGCTGAAAACTTACGGGCTGGAGGAGTATTTTACTGACTTCCATCCCGGGAGCTCTGCAGCTCTAACCAGTTCCCTTTATAGTGCATATCAGAAAGGCGAACCCTGGTTCGGTTATTTTTGGAGCCCTTCCGCGCTGATGGCTCAGCTGGATCTTACTCAAATTAAAGAACCGCCTTTCAGTGAAGAAAAGTGGAATAAAGATTACGGCTGTGCCTACCCCTCCCAATCGGTAAACATAATAGTTCATAAAAGCATGCCGGAAAAGGCACCTGAAGTAGTAGAATTTTTAAAAAAATATGAGGTTGCTTCTGATTTAATTTGCAATGCTCTGGCTTACATGGAAGGAAGCGATAAAGAGCCGGAAGAAGCCGCTCGTAAATTCCTGCTGGAAGAAGAAGACCTGTGGACTGAATGGGTTCCGGAGAAAGTAGCTGAGAAAGTAAAAAACGCGCTTTAAAGAGAAGCTTTCGTTAAAGTGGGGCGAAAGGAAGCCTGCTGTGCTTTCTCTTTCGCTCTTTTTTACTTGCGGCGAGAGGGGAGCATCCCTATGTTGGAATTTCCAGAGTGTCTTTCCCTTTCTTTAAGGGGTCATATCAACGATGCCGTAAATTGGCTTATAAAAAATTACGGGACCCTGTTTGATGGGATCAAAAATGTTATTCTGTGGGTTCTAACGAACCTGGAGGGCTTTCTTCTTTGGGTGCCCTGGTGGTTGTTTGTTGCTGCTGTGTTTTATTTTTCCTGGCGGGAAACAAGGTCTTATTTTACGCCGGTCTTATTGAGTACAATGCTTTTAATAATAGGCATGTTCGGTCTCTGGGATCTGATGGTCAACACGCTGGCCCTGGTGCTTACGACAGTGTTTGTTTCCGTCCTGGCGGGCATCCCCCTGGGGATCGTTATGTCCAGAAGCGAAAGTTTCAGCAATTTACTGCGGCCTTTATTAGATGTCATGCAGACGATGCCCAGCTTTGTATACCTGATACCTGTGCTCATGTTTTTCGGACTGGGGAAGGTTCCGGGGACGATTGCTGCCATTATCTACGCGAGCCCGCCTGTTATCAGGCTGACCAACCTCGGCATCCGCCAGGTTCCCAGGGAAGTGGTGGAGGCTGGTGAGGCTTTCGGGTGTACGCCAAACCAGCTTCTTTTCAAAGTTCAGCTGCCTCTGGCCGTTCCTACCATTATGGCTGGCATTAACCAGACTACAATGATGGCCCTGGCAATGGTAGTTATTGCTTCTATGGTGGGGGCTAAGGGGCTGGGAGAAGAAGTGCTTTTGTCAATAGGCCAGCTTGATATAGGCAGGGGCTTTGAAAGCGGTTTGGCCATCGTCTTAATGGCAATTATTATTGACCGGCTTACACAAAATGTTGTCAAAGGCGGCAGGGGCGGGAGCGGGACTCAAAAACAAACGGGTGGTGATTATCTTAAATTAATAAAGTATATTAAAAACGTTTTTTTTCTTAAACGTTTTCCCTAAAATTTGCCCTTCGGTATAATTTTCGCGTTCTGAAAAATACTATTTTAGAATAACAATTCGGTGGCCGCTGCTATTACATTGGAGGCAAATCAATATGGAACTTTACTGGTTGATGCAGGCGGTTGCATACTGGTCCCTGTGTGTATTTCTCATTCCGCTGCGTTATATTGGAAAATTTTTACCGTATGCCTTTTTAGGAGGCTTTGTCTACACCTGGTCGGTGCAAATTATTGCCGTAGATTTCTTAGAACTGTGGTATTACAAACCGGATATTTTTACATTTCTCGGCATACCAGTATTTTTTACCATTAGCTGGTTCGGGGTTACGCTTATTTACGGTTTCTTGCTGTACAAGTACCCCAGGAACCAACTCTGGATTATTATATTTTTTGTTTTGTGGGCTACCGCTATGTGTATTATTGCCGATAATCTAAAGCTTGTATTTATGCCCAACTGGAGCATCCCCGAAACGCTAATGTTTGCAGTTTTCTCCCATGTTTTGCTGCTCTATGTTTTAAAGTTTTGGTATCATGTTGAGGAACTGGGGGCCAGGGAAAATATTATCGGATTTTCCCTCTCTTTATTGAAGAATAAAAGACCGTAATAACAGTACCCCCGCGAGAACTACGCTTGCTAGCCCGCGGGGGCATTTGGCAAAGCGGTGCTTTAATCCTTGCCGGCCAAAATGCGTATGTCTTCAAGCCGAATATGCAGTCCGCATTCCTTCTGCAGAGCCATGTTTACCAGGCCGGTATGGTTGAGGTTCATCATACAAAACCCAGGTAAAAAGGTTGCCCTGCAGCCAATTTCCGGCTCTTTTTTAATATTGCCCGCAATTCCCTCAAACCCGATCATGTGATAGGCACTGACATCCTTTACCTTTCCTTCACGAGAGTAAAGGGGACCTACAACCCAGGTGTAGAGCAGCCCTGTAAGAGGTTCGGCTTTTATGACACGCAGAACGTGGGGGACGGGGCACCCTGCTCCCATGGGTCTCCCCAGTACATATTCTCCCTCTTTTATATTCATCTTTTCCACGATGTCCCCTCTAAAGGGGAGCACTATTTTCCGTGCGGATATTTCACCTGGTAGAGGGTTGAGGACAAAATCGTAAGGATGGTTTAAAATGTCGTGCTCCGGATAAATTGCATCCAGTGCCGTGTTATTATCGTCAAGAGTGTCGCTGTAATAAGGGCAGTCTTGAAAATTCTTGTTACCCGAATTTACTCCGCGCAGGAACTCTTTACAGCTGCTTTCACCGCAAAGGCCGCAGTTTTTGCCGGGTGGAATCCAGTATTTTTGACTAGAATGCATTTCATTCACCCCGATAGAGATATTCAGTAATTTGTCCGTCCAATTTTTTAATTACCCCAAAGTGATTTTTCCATCCAATGTCCTTTTTACCTATGCAGATAGTACATGTTCCCAGGGGCGGGTTCCCTTTTAAAAAAAGGTTGTTTCTATCTATATCCTGGGAATTTTCGATTAAACTGTACAGGTAAGTTAGGGAAGTACCCTGCAGAGCATTTGTTTCCATAAGAATAATCTGCGGGTGAACGTCTTTAATTTTTTGTATGAGAACCTCGCGCTCAGCCTGGCTGACCAGATCTATTTTAGTGACGATGGCAATGTCGGAGAGGCTGACCATGGCACCCATTTTCTCCGGCGCGTGAATACCGGATATAGAGCTCAATACTACAATTCCAAGCCCCTGGTTAACATACGGAGAACAGCGCAGGCAGAGCCCCGCGCTTTCAATAATCAGCAGGTCGACTTTGTTTTTTTCTGCCCACTCGAGCACATCACCCAGCACCATGACCCCTGCATGGTCGGGACACAGGTCGCCGGAATAAATTTTTTTAGTCAGTATATTATAATCTTTGGCAAGTTCCTGATCTTCATAGGCTTTGACTACGTCAATTTTCAGGTAAGCAATTTTCATTTTATCTTTAAAATTTTTAACAATCTGTTTGGTCAGGGCAGTCTTGCCGGCTGATGGCGGGCCGGCTATAACCACAAGTTTCAATTCTTTCCCCCCTTATAAAGTATTAAGCAAATTTCACTCGGAACGAATCATCTGTTAATTCGTAACCGGCCCGTAGTTTCTCCCTTAAAATACCTACTCTTTTGTCCAGCTCTAGAAGGTTTTCAGCAGCCTGTGTTTCTGTTTCGTTCTGAAAGATCACTTTTTTAACAGCACCGTTTTCCATTATTATTCTTTTTTTTGTAAGCAGAGCTATTACCGGATCATGAGTTACAAAAAGCACCATTTTAGAAGTTTTCTGAATAATATTTATTATTTCTTGCTTGAAAATACCGGCGTTTTCAATTTCATCGAGTAAAATAATGGGAGCGGCGCCGATTAAAAGAGCATCTGCAATCAAAAGAGCTCTGGTTTGACCGCCGGAAAGGACGGTAACTTTGCTTATATTGGTTATTTTTTCTCCTGTAAAGGTGTTTGCCAGGTCTATTGTTTCTGTAATTACAGCTTTACTGTTCTTAATTTTGCGTGCCCGGGCATGGACTTCAAGAAACTCCTCGGTACTTAAGTCGGCGAAACACTTGGTGTTCTGCGTGATCATGGCGATGGGCCTGATGGAAGGATTATAACGGTAGGGATCTTTAGGAATGTCACCGTTAATCAGCACCTGCCTTCTGGTTGTTGTGTCTTTTTGGGCAAGCAGCTCAATATCCGTTATAAAAGCAGTTTTTCCGCTCCCCGTTGGCCCAACGATGGAAGTGGTTTCGCCGGCTTTTAAAGTGATAGAACTAAAAGATTCTGCGGCTCCGTTCTTATCATACCCCGGAAGGATGGTTATTTCTCTAATCATGTTTATCTCCTTTCTGTCTGAAATCCCGTGGATAATTTATGTATTTCCAACCGAACTGGTTCCTTGTAATATCTTTCATTATTCTTATTTTTTGGCATTAAAAAAGCGCTTCTGAAAATTAGATAGCGCAGACTTTTTTTAGGGTTCCAGTTTGGGAAAGCTCCGGGAATCTAGGAATCCCAAGATTCTCTTTCGGTTCTGACCAAAAGCTTGTCACCTAATGATAAAAAGTATTCTTGCCATTTTCGAAATTTTTTTTCCTCCCATAAAGTGCGCATTTGGACGTTTGGATAGACCTTAACTAAAATCATGTAGTATATGTTCTGCACTTGCCAAAAGTCGACGTCGAAGGGCAGCATCTGAGAAATTTCTATTAATTCTAATAAATTTTTAATTAAAGAAATATCAGTTGGATTGTCTTTTAATTGCTCCGACTTTCTGCTGAGCGTCTGTTCCAGTACATGGCTGAGCTCTTTCTTTTCAAACTGTATGCCCCAAACACGAGCTTCTTCTAAAAGAGTACGGAGATATGCCGGGTCAGGGGTATTGCTGCCCAGCGCAGTTCTAAGGCGTGCGTTAAGAACAAATTCGGCGGTTGTTAAGAGTGCTTTGGGCTGGGGGATGTTTAGGTATCTTAAAAAGTGCATGAGCGTTGCGTGGCGCTCATAAAACCGCTGGTAATCGGATTCAATTTCTTCAATTGTCGAATTGAGTATCAGATTTAATATTTCCCGTTGTTTATCCCGGAAAAGTTGTTTTAAGGAGAAATTTACTCCCTCAACGCAGTGGCTGATTATCCTATTTACTTCAGGAAGATCCGCTTTCCAGAAAGCTTCTACCAATTCTTGGACCATCTTTTTATAAGCCCCGGCTTCGCTGTAAGTTTTTATGCACCCGCTCAAGTTGTGGTTTCCAAAATGGACGACACCATAACTAAAAGTGGCTGACTCCCAGGTAATTTGAGAGGTTACCTGCACTCGCCCTACAGCTAGCTTTGCCCTCCCTGCTGACAGATGCTGGTGCTCTTTTTTTTCAGCGTTGTAGCAAAATATTACCGCTTGTTCACCGTAACTTTCAAACAGCGAACTTATAGAGTAGTGGGCGGCTACCTCGGGAAGGTCGATCATTGCCGGTTTGACCAATTTCTTATAGACATTGGCACCGTCAATATATTTTGGATTGTTGCTTTTGGCTTCGGACAGTAGTTTCAAGAAGCTGTTTTCCAGAGGCTTGTTAAAAAGTTCATCGGCCAGCTGGATAACCCTGGCAGCATACTGCAGCGCCTGCACGGTTTCAATTCCGGAAATGTCGTCAAAAAACCAGCCGCAGCTGGTGTACATTAACATTCCGTGCCGCTGCATTTCGAGCAGTTTTAGGACAGTAATCTGTTCGGATGGACCGAGGGTCCTTGCGGATTGTATTTTTAAAAAATGATGGACGTTATCGGTTGAGCGATCCAGTATTGCTAAAATATAGTCGTTCCTGGCTTTCCACGGGTCCTTTAAAAACCGGCCAGCATATTCCTCATAAAGAGGATCCAAAGTCTTTCTTAGCCAATCAAAGGCAATTCTAAGCACGGTCCGCCAATTCTGTTTCCAATCGGGGTTTTTCCCTGTCTTACAACCGCAGTCGTTTCTCCATCTTTCAATACCGTGGGTGCAGCTCCAGGAAGTATTTTCCCTTATTTCAACTTCGTACAAGGGCGGATATTTTTCCAGGTGTTCACCGTAATTTGTAATACGGGCCCTTTTTCTGGTCGTTATATAATCCAGCGCATAAGCAAGTGCCATTTCGCCGTGGCGGTGATGGTGTCCAAAAGTTTCTCCATCGGTAGCAATATGGACGAGTTGAGGCCAGGGTTTATCCCTGGAATAACTTTCAAGCAGCCTTTCGGCAAAATGTTCTCCGTTACGCAGCAGGTCCTGAAAGGCAACTGCATTGGAGACGGGTCCGTTGTAAAAAAAAAGGTTTATGGACCTTCCTGAATTTCTGAAATTGAGCTTATAGGGCATAGTAGGGTCAATACCCCCCGGTCCCACATCCGTCCAAGTTTCCGACCCGATTTTACGTACCCTTCGTGCCTGGTAAGGGGATAATATTGTGAAAAGGATTCCCTGTTCTGCCATAAGTTCAAGAGTTTCCAGGTCTACTGCCGTTTCCGGCAGCCACATTCCTTCAGGCTTCCGCTTGAAACGATGTTCGAAATCCTTGATTCCCCAGTAAATTTGGGTGTACTTGTCCCACCGGCTAGCAAGGGGCATGATCATGTGGTTATAAGCCTGCGCGATAGCAGAACCATGTCCGGAAAATAATTTTTGGCTTTCCGCATCCGCTTCAATTATTGACCTGTATACTTTTGGTTCTTTGCTTTCCAGCCAGTCGAGAAGTGTGGGTCCGAAATCAAAACTTATCCTGGAATAATTGTTGATAATTTTTCTAATTCGCCCTTCATGGTCGAGTATGCGTGCGGCAGCATTACGGGCGTAACATTCGAAAGCGATCCTTTCATTCCAGTCATGAAATGGGGCGGCTGAATCTTGTAGTTCGACATCCTCCAGCCAGGGATTTTCGCGCGGGGGTTGGTAGAAATGACCGTGAATGCATATGCATCTTTCCAACAATTTTCCCTCCTGAATAAATAAGAAGCCTGTCCGGGTATTTTACTGTTGATGTTTTTTAATCTTGGTTTTTACAGGTATTTTGTGCAGCTTTTTTGATTTTAATCAGGCGAAACTTATTTTTTGTAGTGATAAATAAGCAAGCTGTATCAGGAAACACCTCAGGAAGCTGTTCCTCACTATTTAAACATCTGTCGATATGTTAAAAACCGGGGGTTCCCGGCCGATTCGACGATCTGTCTCATAGCCGGGTCACCACGATCCCCTGTGGTAAGCCCCCGGTTTTCTCGTTCTTACAAGGTTAAATCGCGGTTCGTCGCCAAGTGTCCTGCGGCATTAACGTGCATTAGAGATTAAATATCAACCGCTACGGCCGTATTTTGCCGGCACACTGCTTGACAACGGTGAGCCGTGAAAGTTTTTTAAAATATCAGACATGATTTTTCCCTGCGGATACGGGTTTTACAAAGCCTTCAATCCGGTGACTGTGGCCGTCATCATAGCTCGTGGTAAAAGAAGCAAAATGCGTGTGGTTCCCCATAGGAAGGGGGATCGCCGGCCCGGTACGGGCGTAATAGGTGTGAAAATGGCCGTCATCGTAAGTTGTGGCCCCTCTGATTTCATGGTAGTGGCTGCCGTTTTCTCCCGGCAGCGGTTTTCCGGTTACGCCCGGATGCAGGTGACAGTGCCCGTCGTTACAGCTGGTTATTCCCGTATGGTCGTGAACATGAGGCATATATTCATGAGGTTTATAACAAGACAAGTTATCAGCTCCCTTAGAACATAAGATTATGATATTTTATGTTAATAAATAATTTTCTGTTACCTTTTATTTCCAAAAAAGCTCTTTGAGAAATGACATGAAAGAGGAAAATCTTTATAATATAAATTAAATAAACCGTTAGCAAAGGGGTGCTTTTATGAAAGCAGAAATTCCCGTTCAGAGGGCATATCGTCTATTAAACCCGGGGGAAGTAGTCCTCGTCACATCAGGTTACCGCGATCGAGTCAATATCATGACGGCCGCCTGGCAGGTACCGATATCCTTAAACCCGCCTCTTGTGGGCCTCTGTATTGCGTTTCCCCGTTTTACCTGCGAACTGATTAATGAGAGTGAGGAATTTGGTATCAACATTCCGGGAGCCGAAATGCTTTCGGAAGTAGAGTTGTGCGGAAAGATTTCCGGAAGGGAATGCGATAAGTTTAGGGAGGCAGGTCTTACGGCTGCCGGTGCTAGAAAAATAAGAGCACCTCTGATCGAAGAATGCCTGGGTCATATTGAATGCGGCGTGGTTAACCGCTATAAAGCTGGCGATCACTTTCTTTTTGTGGGGGAAGTGCTGGCTGCCAGCGCGCGGGAGGATTGTTTCCAGGAGCACTGGAAAGAAGAGGTAGAGTTGTTGCACCACCTGGGCGGCAGGCTCTATTATCTCGGGGGCGGGGTCCGAAAAAAGTTGTAAGTTAACGTCTTATCTTTTTGGAACGGAGATGAAAAATAATGATCCGTAGGTGTAAAAGTGCAGACCTTCCCTTAATTTATGATATTATCAACGATGCTGCGAAGGTTTACAGGGGTGCAATACCGCCCCAATGCTGGAAGGAGCCCTACATGCCTTGGGAGGAGTTAAAAGCAGAAATCGCCTCAGGAGTAAAGTTTTGGGGTTATGAAGAAAAAGGTGAACTTATAGGAGTTATGGGTATCCAGGATGTCCTGGATGTGAGTTTAATAAGGCATGCCTATGTCTTCCCGAAAAGGCAGAAACGGGGAATAGGAGGAAAATTGCTGACCTTTCTTTGCGGTTCCACACCGCTTCCTGTACTTGTAGGGACGTGGGCCGGTGCTGTATGGGCAATCAAGTTTTATGAAAAGTACGGTTTTCAGCTTGTTTCAAGGGAAGAAAAGGATCGCCTGCTCAGAAAATACTGGTCTATTTCCGAAAAACAAATTGCTGCTTCCGTGGTTCTGACGCTTCCGACCGGTCTTTGTAAAAAGTGATAATTAGCACGGCAACGCCCCCGGGCACTGTTTCCTCACCTGTTTAACCAACTGTTCGACTTTGTCAAAATGGGGGCCCAATTACAAAAGGTGAAAACCGGGGCTGGCTTCTCGGGCCGCTTTTAAGGCATTTTGAAATTCTTCGGGTGTAATACGCCGGTTGATTTCCGGGTAACGTTTTGCCAGGTAGGTTGGGTGATACTGGTCCATGATATTTATCCAGCTGGTCGGCGAAATTTCATTTGCAATAAACTGCATGAGCTCTGCAGTCCCCGCGAGCCCTTCGGGTAGTACCAGGTGCCGAATAAGCAAGCCCCTGACTGCTACTCCTTCGTCGTTCAGGACAAGGTCTCCTACCTGGCGGTGCATTTCTTTTAATGCAGATTTGGCCACCTGGGGATAGTCATCGATGCCGGAATACTTGCGGGCGCTTTGGGAGTCAGCATATTTAATATCGGGCAGATAGATGTCTATGATCCCCTCCAGTTTACGCAGTGTATCAAGTTTTTCGTAACCGCTGCAGTTGTAAACCAGCGGCAATTTCAAACCCATATTGCAGGCTTGCCAAAGAGCCTCCAAAAATTGGGGGACATAATGAGTGGGAGTTACTAAATTAATGTTAACGCAGCCTGCGTTCTGCAAGCTGATCATTTTTTGAGCCAGGGTTCTCGGCTTAATTTCAATTTTTTCTTTACCTCGGCTAATGGTATAATTTTGGCAGAAGACACAACGTAGGTTGCAAAAAGAAAAGAATATGGTACCGGAACCGCCCTTCCCGACGAGAGGAGGTTCCTCTCCAAAATGAGGAAAAGCAGCGGCAATTTCCGCATATGCCCCGGCTCCGCACTCGCCTCTTTCGCCTTTTAGCCTGCGGGCACCGCATTCCCGGGGACAAAGCTTACATGGTGACAGGTCTTTCTTTAAATCCATGATCTTCTTCCGCAGTTTTCCTCCACGGAACAGGTTCAAATAATTCACGAGCTTTCACCTTTTAACTTATTTACTTCTCTACAGCCAGCGGGAAATATTTTCAAGGGGAATACGACCGGTCGAAAGGGTCTGAGCTGTTGCTATGGGATACCCTACGGGAATCATAGCAACCGGGCGTTCCTCGCGGTTAAGGTTGAGAAGGGACCTTACTTCTTCTTCCGAAAAAGCTCCTACCCAGCAGGTGCCCAGTTTTAGGGAAGAAGCCGCGAGCAGAATATTTTGTACGGCAGCTGCGGTGTCCTGGAGACAGTAAAGATTTCTTCCCCGCTCCCCATAATGAGCGGCGGATTGTTCGGGAAGGGCACAAACAACAATTACCACCGGGGCCTGTGAAACAAATTTCTGTTTTGAAGCTGCAGCTAAACCTTTTCGCAGTTTATTGTCCCTTACCACATAAAATTTCCAGGGCTGGAGATTACCAGCAGAAGGTGCTCTACATGCTGCTTCCAGCAGCTGTTTTATTAGCTCCTCCGGAATATCTTTGGGTTGAAATTGACGGGTACTGCGGCGACTCTTGATTAATTCAATAATTTGAGACATTAATTTAACTCCTTCTTTTTTATAATAATATTAACCAATAAAAAAATATTATGGAAACTCACATAAGCGCATATTCATTAAGAAAGCTCAATTATTGCTGAAAGGGAACCTTATTATTAATATTATTTTACCCCGTCGGGATAATGCTATCCAATTTACAGAACTCTGCAACCCCGGAATGAGTTTTAAAAACAATTAAAAAAACGAAGGTATACTTCCGTGCTTTGTCAAATTAATTATTCTTAGAGGAGACGACAGAAAACCGGTTATGTAAACTCCGCCAATTTCGAGGTGTGTTTTTTAGTGAGCGTTCACTTTAAGTACGTTGAGGAATACCTGAACGAAGAGCTTCTACCGGAATTTGATGTCTGCGAAACTACCAGATCGGTATTTTCTCTTTTAAGGCTCCAGTGTAAGGGAAAACTTACTGCTGATTCCGTCCGGGGAGCATCTTTCAACGATAAAAAGCATGACAGTTTGTGCCGCAAAGCTTTAAAAAGAGCAAGGGTAAAAAACGCCGACGTATTTATAACTCCGGAGTACTCTATTGCCCCTGAACTGATTGATGAAATAATTTCCCAAAGGAATTTACAGCCACCGTATGGAAAAATATGGTGCCTAGCATGCCAGGGTGAGACGGTTAACGACTTTGAAGAACGCGTTGCGGAATGGGAACACCGGGGAGCCCATGTTATAAAGGCGTGTCTAGAATATGCCTCCCTGCAAAATTTTGTTGCTCCCCTTGTCTACGTATTCCGGCTCAATAATAATAAAATTTGTCTTATTCCCCAGCTGAAATCAATACCGATGGCAGACAGAAACCTATCCTGCGAAGGTGCGGGGTTAAGCCTGGGCAAGACAATTTTTATATTTGGAAGAAATAAACCCAACCAACTTTGCTCCATTATTTGTGCGGATTCCATGAACTACGAAATTTCGCTGGTAAAGCTTTTTCCTGGCAACGAAAATGTCATTCTCCTTCACCCGCAGTTAAATATTAAGCCGCGTTATCCCGATTTTTCACTTTTCAGGAGCCAGATATTCAGAAATGCTGTGGGCAGCAGGTGTATTTATATTACCGCTAACTGGGCTGCCGGTACGGAGGTTAAGATTATTTCATCTGAGGAAGTAAAGAAGATAACCAACCCGTGGTCCTGTATTTATATCAAAAACAGGGATCCCAATTGGCTGGAAAACTTGAGAAAGCTGCGTAAAGCAAATCTCAAAAAAGGCTTGGGTTTTGCTTACTGGCGTCCGGTAAAAGTAAATATCTGGTACTCGTGCAAAAAAGAAAACTTGCAGTTAATGTATATTAAGAAACCGGGCCAAAACGCTCCAGCAGTTACCCAACCGAATCTGGAGGTTTCTCATGTGGAAACATTCTTGCCCTCACCGGACCGTCGGGAGTGGTTAATTGGAAGTTCATTATTTAATGAAGAACTTGACTACCTTAAATTTTTAAAAAGACAGGATCCGTATGATTGTCCCAGGGAATTTACAGTTGAGGAAAGAGATATATTTTTCGGTCTTTGCTTGGGGAATATGGAAGAAGGCCAGTTAACCGCTGATCGGGATGAAGTATGCGGCCGCCTGGGTATAGAGATAGATGATGAGTGTAATGAAGCCAGAAGAGAAGCAGCAGACAGGTTCCTGAAGCTTGTGGATTGCTTAATAAAAAAGCGCCTGCCTCAATATCTCAAACATTTTCGAGAAGACCATAAGATGGGTTTGGAATATCCCTTCAATTTATTTCACAGCCCCCACGGAAAAGAAGAGAAACGGGACCAGCGGGCTCTGGTTGCTTATGTAGAATCCGAAAAGATAGCTGAAATAGTAGCAGAAAAGTTTAGCCATCTTACCGGTAATAAACAGAGTATATGCGTATTTACTGTCAAGTACGGTAGTCATGACATAGTTACTTATCCTAAGGTGGAGGTATCTATTACAGCCGGTAAAAATTTTTCCGACAGTACGAGTATCGTAAGTGTACTTCAGGAGGGCGGGTAGAATGAACTGCAAAAACCTTATTAAAAAAAGCGGGTTATTAATCAGGAGGGAATTGGAGTGCGAACCTGGACAGGAGGTATTTATTGAAGCCGATCATATTGTAGAAGATAATTGTATCGGCAGGTACCTGATACTTTTTGCAGGGGCCGAATATTTTCTTACAATAGCTGAAGAGGAGGATATTTACAGAAAATTCGAAGTGGAAAATATAGAACCCTTGTTTTTTGATGCGCACGGAGACCTGCGCTGGAACCTGTACCTGGTGTTTTTGCTGACCGACGCTGATTTTGACCTGCTTCCGGAAGAAAAGATTGCCTTTGTAGAAAGGGGAAAACGCTACGCCCGTAAGCTGGTTCTCCCCAAATCTCAATTTTTAAAATTTATTCCTGTTGCCAGTCGGGCTTGCCGGGTTAAGTGTTGTAGGATTTCAGACCCCAAAGGGGACTGGTTTACATTGCTGGAACCGGACGGCCTTTCTTTTTGCCTGCAAGATTTTTCGGAAAAGCGGCTGCGGGCATATTTGGAAGGGCACCGGGAAAAATTGCAAACTACGGACTGCCGTACGGGTATGGGGTTGAGAAAAATAGAAAATAGGGTTCCCGGCCCCGAAATTAAAAAACTGGTTTTGGGTGAGGACTATCGTCCGCACTGCTTTGGTAAAGAAAAGGAGTTTAATTTTTCAAAAGTAAATCTTATCGAAGGCCAAAACGGTACCGGAAAAACTTCGTTATTAGATGCTATAGAACTTGCGATGACCGGTGAAGTGCAGCGGGAAAGGCTGGGGTCAGGAGAACAGCATCACGTCGAAGATTCCAACTACGGGTATGTGAAGGTAATTTTAAAAACCGGTGAGGAAATGGACAGTGTTACACGGAAAGAGTGTCTCCAGCAGGAAAGTCGGTTTTGTGGGCCCCAAAGGTTGGGGATGGATGTGCTCGACCAGGCATTTCACCGTTATAACTACTTTTCTTCTGAAGCGGTACATAATTTTTGTTTTAACAAAACAGGGCGACCGGAGCTTGAAGAGCAGTTTGCAAGCATTATATTTGGTGAACAATTGATAAATATTGAAAAAAACTGGCGAAAATATGCCTCGGCCTTCCGTGAATACAGAGTGCGTTTGCAAAAGGATATGCAGCAGTTAAAAAAAGAGTTTAAATCCGGTTTTTCTTTACCTCCGGAAGTTGTTGACAACCAGCTTTCGCCTGTCGAAATTGAAAGTTTTCTCCAAAAAATCGTGCTGAAACTGCCAGGTAGATCGCAGTACAATCATAAAAAATCACCTCACTTGTGGATTACCGAAGTTTACGAAAAACTTGTCGAGCTGGATTCCGTATCGGAATTTATTGACGAGATGAAGCCGAAATTTAATGCGGATACATATGAGCAATTATTAAATCTATATGAGTGCAAGAAAGAAAAAATAAACCAAATGAATACCGCCAGGGAAAACGCTGAGCAAAAAATCAAACGGACTGCAAAATTGATTGCGGACAACCGCAAAAGAGTTGACGTTAAGGAGGAAGTAATTAAAGAGCTTTCTGAGAAGATGGCGAGGCTGGAAGAGGCCCAAGATGAAATAGCTGAGTTTGAAACGCTGTTGGGCAGTCCCGGCAAAATGGAAGAAAGGTTGGAACTGGAAGAAAAAATAAGGAGCTTGAATCAAAAAATAAAGGTTCTTGACCATTTTTCCTCCGGGGAATGGAGAGAATTCCTTAAGATTGAGGGACTGCCTGCAGTATCTGAAAAGGAACTTATAAATTCCGCCCGTCAACTTGAGCGTAAAATCAGCGATAAAGGAAGGGAACTTAAGGAGCTGGTTTCCAGAATAAAAAGCATGGAAACACAGGTCGAGAAGCTTGAACAAATTATTTCACAGATTAAGGTTTTAGGAAAGAAATATCTCAGGGAGAAACCGGGAGCCCGGCAGTGCCCCCTGTGCGGGACTTCTTGCAGCCAACCAGGTGAACTTTTGGAAATTGTCTGCAGCGAGCCCCCGGAAAACACTAACCTTCTTTATAAGCTGAGGGAAAAAGAAAAGGCAAAAGAAGAAGAGATTGAAAAACTGAAGTTGCAGTACACTAAAATCGTCGAATACATCAAATTGAGCAAACGGCTTTTTGTGGCCCTGCAGTATTTAAACAAAACCGGTCTGGTGGCTGACACAGTTGATTCCTTGTTAACTTTGAATAAAATTAAGCAGCTGGTAGCATCGGCGGTAAAAGAGCGCCCGGTTCTGGAAAGTAAACTTAACGAATTAAATTCCCGTGCTCAATTAATGGAATTGGAAGGCATCAGCCCGAAAAACATATCACGTGCACGAGATTTTTTAAACAACAATCCCGTATTTAAACTTCTTGACGTTCAACCGGAAAAGTGCGGGAGCCCCAAAATATTACTGGAAAATAAAATTAAAAAAATTAGGTTTCTCCTGAAACGGCAGGAACAAGATTTGAAAAGGTGCAGGGCCCTGCTTGGAGAGTATGGAAAACAGATGCATGATTACCAGAAAATAAAGACGAAACTGGAAGAAGATATGCGAAACTTTTCCCTGCATGAACTTGACCTGCTGGAAAAATATATTCAGGGAGCGGAAAAGATTTTAAAGTTGGGAGTAGAGATCCGGCCCGACTTTTCTTTGAGTGAGTGGAGGGTGTTATTAAAGGAGGCTATAAAAAAGATTAGTGAAGCCTTAAAAGGTTATCATAAGCTGCGGGACGATAAGTTCCTTGCTCGCATCCGGCAGCGTTTGTGGGAAACGGAAAAACAAGTCAGGCGATCGGGCACGGCTGTCAATATCCTGGAACAATTAAAACCGGTTTCTCAGTACAGTAAAGAATTTCTTGAGCAAAATATCAAAACCATCAACGATTGCTTTCACGTTCTTCATTTTCCCCGTGAGTTTGAAGGTCTTTCACTGGAGGAAGGAAAGGTTATTGCCTTACGGAGGGGTTCCGGAGATAGGGTCTTTATTCATAGAATGAGCGCCGGCCAGCGAGCAGCTGTTGCCCTGGCGGTGTTTTTTACCATGCATCTTAGTATGCCTGCGGCACCCCGGTTTATCCTTCTGGACGAACCCGTTAATAATATGGATGATATGAATGTTTTGGGGCTGCTGGATTTCCTCAAACAGCTGACCGTATCCGCAGGAAGTCAAATATTCTTTACAACTGCCAGTGCGGTTGTGGCAACACTTTTCAGGAGAAAGTTCAGTTTTTTAAGGGAAAATTTCCGCTCCTTCCAATTAATCAGAATGGGAAAGGAACAAGTCCGGGTAAAGGTTAGGGTGTTTAGCCCCGAAGAAGAGGAAGGCGACCTTGTGGAAATAATATAATTTCACCTCTTTAAAGTGCTCCATCGGGAAGTAATTCCCGGGGGAGTATTTCTTTTTCCTGCATTAAGAAAAGTACGACCGCGCCCATCAAGGCCGCTCCGGCTGCTATGGGAAAGAAGGTAGCCTCTCGTCCCGTTTCCATGAGTACGGCAACTACATAAGGGGCAAGGGCTGCTCCCAGGGACCGGCCAGATCCGTAAACTGTGGTTAAGATGCCCCGGTATTCAAGCTTGGATACGGAGGTGCTGAGGGTGTCAAGAGAAGGCAGTACCATTCCGGCGCCGACCCCTATGAAACCGATCACCGGCCAGAATAGAATCAATTCATAAATAAAAGGTACCAAAAAGGCGTTAAAGGACATCAGAAACAAACCGGTGCTTACGGTAGACCTAATACCCAATTTTTTGCCGAATAATTCTGCAGCCAAAGTGGTGGCCATCATCGTAGCAACCGGGAGGGATAGGATGATTCCCTTGAGGATTATACCCCCTGCCAGTTTAGTTTCCAGGGCATCACTCAGCCAAAAAAGAGTGCCTATCAGCACAAAGAGGGCTGTAAAACCGGCTAACAGGGCCAGAATACGGGATCGGTTTTTTAAAAGGGAAAAAGCCTTTTTTTGTTCCGACCAATTAACAGGGTTCCGTTTTGGTTCTTTTATCGTAAACCAAATAGCTGCCGCAACGGGAATGGCTAAAAGAGGGTATAAAAAAAATACCGCATACCATCCAAAAACCCCCACTAGAGAACCTATTATAGGGCTGGACAGTTTTCCGGTGCCGTTGGCCGTTTCCAAAAGGCCGGTAGCTTTGTGTCTTTCCGTACTCTGAAAGATGTCGCCTGCCAGGGTGATAGTTAGAAACATGGGAGTTGCCGAACCAATACCCTGTAAAAACCTTCCCACCATCATCATGGTAAAAGGTTTATCAAAAAGAAAAATTGAGATCCCTGTCAACAGACCTCCCACCCCGTATAATATGATTGAATAAAAAATAACATATTTCCTGCTCCAGCGGTCCGCAAGCAGACCGCCCAGGGGGCCTAAAACTGCAGCTACAAAGGCTACTACAACAACCAGCCATGACAGCTGTTTCAGGCTTAGGTCAAGGGACTGGGACATTTGAGGGAAAATGGGGAAGAGGATGGTGTTGACCAGAGTAACGATATAATTTGCCGATCCTAATGCGGCCAGCTTAAACCGTGTTTCCACTTTCATTATATTTCTTCCTTGCTAGATATAATTAATTGACTGATTTTTAAAACGGAATTTTGGGTTAAGACTTGATTATTTTTTTCTGTAATGATGTTTTTTATGCGAGCCCTCAGAGAACCGGGCAGATATTTTAGAACGCCAGGTGTTTAAAAATAAAGCGGTTCAATTTATAAATTGGTTTAACAATATTTACAAATAGGGGAATACAGTATAAGCTTAAAGCAACCAGGGATACTCTTGAGTTCTTCAGATATTTATTAAAAAGGAGAGGAGCATAGTGAGCAAGGCAAAGTTTTTAAACCGTGTAGTGGCTTACCTTATAGATATTGTTATAGCCAATATTTTCGGTTTGATTCCTGTTTTGGGAGGGATAATAGGTTTTTTGTTTTTCTTGTTCCGCGACGGTATAGGAGATGGTAACGGGGTGGGAAAAGGATTAATGGGCCTCAAAGTGGTGAAATCGCCTTCGGGAGCACCTATTAGTTATAATGACTCTGTTAAACGAAATCTTAATTTTGCACTTCCTTCATTGTTGCTACTTATCCCGGTTCTCGGCCATTTCATTTATTTTTTTGTAATGTTAATAATCTTAATAGTAGAATTGGTTTATGTGGTGAAGAGGGAAGACGGCCGTCGATTTGGCGACTTATGGGCCGAGACTCATGTAGTGGCTAAATAAAGAATTCTCAGGCTTATACCGCACGCCCGGGTGGAGTTGACCCGGGTTTTTAATTATTTTCAAAGTATAACAACATAAACGCCTGGAAATTAGAAAAAAATATGCTAGAAGAATCTATCTAAAGGAGAATAAATATGAGCACTACGGATGAAGTGCGCCGACACTTCGAAAAAGAGGCAATCAGATATGATCATGTTATTGCACGGATTGTTCCTAAATATGATGAACAGCATCAAGTAATGCTGAAAATGGTGCCTTATGGTAAGCATGATAAATTAAAGGCACTTGACCTGGGAGCAGGTACCGGGGTCCTGTCTCTGCTTCTACTTGAAGAGTTTCCGAAATTAACAGTTACGGTATTCGACGTGTCCGATAATATGCTTCGAATCTGCAGGGATAATCTGATCCCGTACGAGGATCGTGTTCTCTTTCTGAAAGGAAAATTAGAAGACGGAGATTTCGGGGAGGGTTATCATCTTATAGTATCTGGCCTGGCCATTCACCACCTTTCTCATAAACAAAAAAAGGAATTATGCAGTCATATTTTTCGATCACTTTTGCCCGGTGGTGTCTTTTTAAACGGGGATATTGTTTTGGGTGAAACTCCCCGTCTCGGGGAACACTACCTGGAATTATGGCGCCGGTCTATGAGGGAAAAAGGTGAGGACGAACATAAATGGTACGCGGAGTACCTCAACCAGGATCTGCCGGCTACGTTAGGTGAACAGCTTTCCTGGCTTCAGGAAGCCGGCTTTGTTGATGTAGCCTGTCACTGGCGATATCTGAATTTTGCTGTCTGGGGCGGGAGAAAACCCGGTGCCAACGATTAAAAACCTGATTTTCACCAGGCAATTTATTGTTCCCTTTCCCTTTTTTCGAGTGCCCTGTTATAGGCGCGAACAATATCGCTCCTGGTAATTAAACCTACTAACTTATGCTTGTCTTGCGGAGAAACTACGGGAAGTCGTCCGATAGCCTCATCTTCATGTTCGAGCTTATGGAATATGTCGGCAAGAGTTTCCTCGGGGCTGGCAGTTATGACGTCCGTTGTTAATACCTCTTTTACGGGTACCTCCAGTCTTTGATCAGCAGGTTCTATTTCACGGATATCACGGAGGGTAATGATTCCAACGAGGTTTCCTTTTTCAGAGAGTACGGGAAAACCCGTATGGCCTGTTTTTTGCATTAGCTCAATAACATCTCTAACCAATGCATCTATAGGTACTGTATCAACTTGACTGCTCATAGCGTCTTTTACCCTTATTGTTTTCAGTATATTTATGTCTCTTCCCGCTTTAATATTAATTCCCTGACGTAAAAGTTTAATGGTATATATTGAACCGTTGCTCAGTCGAGAAGCAAGCAGGGAGGCTATAACACAGGAGATCATTAAAGGAAGAATAATGTGGTAGTCCCGAGTCAACTCAAATATTATAATAATTGCTGTAATTGGGGCCTGGGTGGTAGCTGCAACCAGAGCTCCCATTCCAACAAGGGCATAGGCGCCGGGAGTCGCCGTTAAGGAAGGATAAAAGTAATTCAGAATATTACCTAGAGAACCACCCAGCACAGCACCCATGAAGAGTGAGGGGGCAAAAACACCTCCCGAACCTCCCGAGCCTATTGTTACTGAAGTTGCAAACATTTTTATTACTAAAAGCAGCACAAGCGCTTCCAATGCGATATTCCCATCGAGAGCGGCGCCAATTGTTTCATAACCGACACCGAATATTTCCGGTATGTTTAGGCCGATTAATCCGATAATAAGACCACCTACCATAGGTTTTAGCCATACGGGTATTTTTTTAATTCTGTTAAATAAGTCCTCGGTGAAAAAGAGCATTTTAATAAAGACCAGGCCGGCAAGGGATGCCAAAACACCCAGGCCCAGGTAATTGAAAAATTCCATTATGCTGACCAGGCTATATGGTGGTACTTTAAAAGCCGGGTAATTGCCGAGCAGAGATTGTGCTATAACGGAGGCGGTTACCGAGGAAATTACTAACAGGCTGAAAGTAATGGCTTTAAATTCTCCTAAAATTATCTCCAATGCAAACAAAACTCCTGAAATAGGAGCATTAAAGGTTGCCGCAATTCCTGCTGCCGCACCGCACCCTACGAGAGTTTTGGTGATGTTAGAAGGCAGCCGGAAAACCTGGCCGAAGGAAGAACCTATTCCAGAACTTATCTGCACAATGGGCCCTTCTCTGCCTACCGAACCACCTGAACCGATACTTATGGCTGAGGCTAAAGCTTTTACCAGAGGGACTCGTTTCTCTATAATTCCGTCTTTTAGAGCAACTGCTTTCATAACTTCCGGGATACCGCTCCCTTTTGCTTCCCGGGCTACGTATGTTGTCAGCATGCCTACCAAGATCCCTCCCAAAGCAGGGAGTATGATAATATGATAAGAACCCAGCGGAGCAAGGACTTTATCTCCCAGGCCCCAGAAAAAATTCTGGAAAAACCCTATCAACCACCTGAAAAATACCGCAGAAAGACCGCCTGCCGTTCCCACGATTACTGACAGCACGATCAGGAAAGGTTCACCGGAGTTTCTAAACCCTTTTACCCATTTCAGAATCAGAGAAATAATATGGTCGTTTAATAATTTACATAGTACCATCGTTGCTATTCTTCCTTATTTAAAAAAAGTAGAAAATAATTTATTTCATATCAGAGTTAATTTCTGTATTAAAGATTAAAGCAAATCAGGACAGGATTCTTCACAAACGGAAAATTTCCTTTCCGGGCCTTATTTTATTTAAAGAAATCCGTATAAATTCTGGTTAACTTTGTGGAACATAATTTTCAGAGTTTACTAAGAGACATTTGCAGGGAACCTTGTCATGTAAATTATTAACTTATATACTAAAACTGAAGGCGGAGCGTTCTTGACATGGTTTCTTTTAAGGGAACTCATAAATCGTTCGGGGGTGGTAATTAAAATGAAAATTTTGTTGGCTGTTGATGGGTCCGAAAACTCTTTAAGAGCGGCAGAATACGCGGCATATTTGGCTGAACATATACCGCACAGCAAGGTTACTATGGTCTATGTAGACACCTTGTTCTTTTCTAAATGGAAGATAGATTTCGGGGCTGCGGAAAAGGTTTCTGAAACGCCTCAGGATACCTCTCATCCCCAATATGTTTTTAAAGAAACAGTAAAAAAAATGTTGAAAAGGGCACAGAAAATATTTCAAGAAAAACAGATACCGTATAAAATTAAAATTTTAGAACATGACAATGTGGCCCAGGCCCTTTCTGAATATGCAAGGAAAAAAAAGATTGAACACATTATTATGGGTACCAGGGGGCTGGGTAATTTTTCGGGAGTTTTAATGGGGAGCGTTAGCCACAAGATGTTGCAACTCGCGACATGCCCGGTAACTTTGGTCAAATAACCGTATATAAACACCCCGCTTGTGGAAAAAATATTAAAAAAAAATTGATTCCAAGAAGGGGTGCGCCTTGCAGAAATTTAATATACTGCACATCTTGCGGCCTGTTAAAGGAGGAATGAAAGACCACGTCTCTTCGCTGTTTAAGTTTATAAACTCGAAGAAATTTTCGCTTAAGCTGGCATGCCCTCCGGACGGGTCTTTAATTTCAGAGCTGAAATTACCTCATATAAAAATATTTCCGGTAGATATACGAGGTGAATTTGCTCCTCTGGTTGACTGGAAAACTGTTGGAGAATTAACTCGTATTATACAACACAACAGGATTCATATTGTTCACGCTCACGGCATTAAAGCAGGAACTCTGGGCAGGATTGCGGCTCGCCGTGCCGGTGCTCCTGCGTTTATAGCTACGGTGCACAATTTTATAAATTGCGAAAAGACACCTTCCTGGAAAAAAGCATTGTATATAAAGTTGGAACGCGAACTTTGGCGGGGAACGGACGGGCTCGTTGCCGTTTCCAATGCACTGGCAGAACAACTTAAAAAATATTACGGATCGACCGGCAGCCGTCTAGTTACAATATATAACGGAATTGACCTTGAACGTTTCAAATGTATTGTTGACTGTGCGGAGAAGAGAAGAGAACTGGGGCTTAGGACAACCGATCCCGTTGTCGGTGTGGTGGCCCGTTTAGTGCCCGAAAAAGGGGTTTCTGCTTTGTTAAAAGCTGCCCCCCAAATATTAGAAAAATTCCCCCGGGTCCAATTTTTGATCGTAGGCGAAGGACCTCTGAGAAAAGAACTGGAAGCTGAATCAGTTAAATTGGGCCTCAAAGACAAAACCGTTTTTGCCGGATTCCGTCATGATGTGCCAAAGTTTTTACCGCTGGTAAATGTTTTGGTTGTACCTTCTTTTAGTGAGGGCCTTTCCATCGTTACACTCGAGGGAATGGCTGCCAGAAGGCCGATCGTGGCTTTCGAAACAGGAGGTATACCGGAATTACTGGTACATGGAGAAACCGGTCTTCTCGTTCCGAAGGGGGATTATTACCGCCTTGGCCGAGCAGTAATAAACATTTTGGAACACCCCATGCTTGCCGAGCACCTGGGGTGTAATGCAAGAAACGTTGTGGAAGAGAATTTTCAAGTTGAGGGGATGGTAAGAAAGACGGAAAAATTATATGAAGATATTTTGATAGAGAAAGGGTTTATGTTTGAAAGTAGTGGTATTGAGTGCTAACAAGGCTGCCGGGGACTACCGGTGCCCTACGGGCCCCTTCTTTTATTGTTTTTCTTATAGTCATGACCATAACAACGATAAAACCTGTTGAAGCGTCTCAGAAACCAGGAGTTATTTTAGTTATTATGGACAGAGTTAGCCTGCAGGACATGGTGGAAGCTCCCGCCCAACACTTGCACGAGCTTCTGCACTCCAGCAGTATAGCCCTTTTAAATACTAAAACCGGGAACGGTAGGACACCGGAAAATGCTTATTCCACCCTGGGAGCGGGCTGGCCGGTAGCTTCCCCACGCGAGGCCGGACTTGCTTTTAACACGGAAGAAACGTACCGGGGAGAAAATGCTGGCAGCGTTTACGGCAGGGGGGG
>DDHO01000006.1:0-19147 GCA_002352935.1 Firmicutes bacterium UBA1874 | reverse complement strand
TACGGCAGGCGTACCGGTTTCGAGGCACCGGAAGGCTCTGTGGTCCTGATCGGCCTGCCCCTCGTTAAAAAAAATCTTCAAAACAGTAATACCGGGTTACATGTTAGAACTCTGGGAGAAACCCTTAAACAGAACGGTTTAAAAGCCGCTGTTTTGGGTAATGCCGACACGGAAGATGCATACCGCAGACATGTTGCCTGTATAGCAATGGACAGCAGCGGGGTTGTCCCCGCCGGGGATGTCAGCAGCAGGGTTTTGCGCCCGTCGCAGGGACTTCTTTCGTACCGTACCGATTACGACTACCTGTTCCAGAAGGTCAAAGAACTACGGAAATCAACGGACTTAATTGTCATAGAACTGGGAGACACTTCCCGCCTTGATGAGGCCAGGAAAAACGCCCTGCCCGGTGTTTATGAAACTGAAAAAAAGGAAATATTTGAAGAAATTGATACTTTTCTCGGAAAGCTAGTTCCTTTAGCGCGCGCTAATAATTCCCTTTTAATACTGGCAACCCCTACTCCTTCCCGGGAGGGACTTAGAAACAAAAACTTATTTACTCCGTTGATAGCAGCAGGAAATAAGTTCGGAGCGGGCTTCTTATATACCCCCACTACGAGGCGAGAAGGGATTGTTGCTCTTACTGATATTGCTCCTTCTATTCTTGACTATCTGGACGTTGACTATGGAGGCATGGTCGGTCGGCCTTTTACAAGCGTATATGATACCCGGGCTCTGGAAAAAGTTCAAGAGCTCAATGACAGGGCAATCTTTATCTACCGCATGCGGCCAAGCCTTATAAAAGGATATATTTTTACCATTATTGCTGTTTTGATCGTTGTAACCGCAACCTTTTTTATTCGTCGCCGTGTCTTTCCTTATTTAGGGCCTGCTCTTATGGGGATAACTTCCGTTCCTTTAGCCCTTCTTCTCGTTGCTGGTTTCCAGGGTCTTTCTAAGCCCGGGTTCTTAACATTATTTTGTATTACGGTTGTACTTCTAACGATTGCGGCCTTTAAATTTACCAAAAAATGCCTGTCGCCTTGCATTGTCTTATCTCTGTTTACTGCCCTAGCCCTCATTATTGACTTGTCTATGGGCGCGCCGCTTATGTCTCATTCCATACTTGGATATGACGCTATGTCCGGAGCCCGTTACTACGGTATCGGGAATGAGTATATGGGGGTGCTTTTAGGAGCAACAATTATCGGGACAGCTGCTCTTTTTGAAACGGTAGGGACCGACAGAAGATTGCTAATTTATATTATTGCCTTTATCTATATAGTAGTGCTTTTTTTTATTGCTTCGCCGAGCTTCGGGGCTAATGCAGGGGGGATGCTGTCGGGGACGGTTGCCTTTGGAATTGCGTACCTTTTACTCAGCCGTCAGAAAATATCCTGGAAAAAAACATTTATAATTTTAGCTTGGGCAGCAGCAATATTTACCGTAATGGGATTATGGGACGCTTATTACGGTAAAAGTGCATCCACACACCTCGGCCGTTTCTTTCAGCACGTACTGGGCGGAGACTGGGACACTCCGTGGCTGGTGATTACCCGTAAGGTTCAGATGAACATCAAGCTCATAAAGTATACGTACTGGAGCAGGGTATTCATGACCGTACTAATCGTACTGGCAATTCTAATGCGCTTTCCCCTGGGGGTTATGGGCAAGGTTAAGCAGGACTTTCCTTTTTTATCTCTTGGATTTTTAGGAGTCCTTTTGGGCAGCTTTGCAGCTCTGGCATTTAACGATTCAGGAATAGTTGCTGCGGCTACTATGATGATTTTCGGCGGTATACCTATGATCTATCTGGCAATTTATGAAAATGAATTTGGGTAAAATATGAACAATATTTGTAATAAAATTTGAGAGAAGGAATTCCCAAAACGATCAAGAATACTTATTGCTTAAAGTTAAAAGGGAAGGAAAAGAACGATAGTTTACCTTTTCCAGGGTAATTTTTAATAGGAGGGAGGTCCTGGTTACTGTGTATACCATGCCCAGGCTTAAAGAACCGTTTGATACAGTTTGGTGGGAACTTCAGAAAATTGCTTCTATGATCGATGAAGAGATGCAAATTGAAGCTGGAAATAAACTGGATTATTTTGACATAAAGTCTAACTGGATGGATAAATTTTTTTATCCTGCTATGCTCAACCTTTCTGCCAGGCTGGTCGGAAGAATTAATCCGAGAACTATTGCCATGGCATGTGTTATTGAGTTTATTAACATGGCCTCCCAAACACATATGAAGTACAGTAATAAAGGACCGTTTCCCGTCCTGATTGGGGATTTTTTGTATGCAAAATTTTTTCTGATCCTGCACCGTTATCAGATGCTGGAGAAATTAGAAAAGCTTTCCCGTGTAATTTGCGAAATTAATGAAGCCGGTGTTTTATCCTATCAGCTTGATTTTGCCGGGAGGACAAAACAGTTTGATCTTTGTACCATAGCCCGCAAAGAAAGGGGTCTTCTGATGGCAGAGACCTGCCGGCTGGGGTGTGAGCTTGCTGGAGGTTCAGAGACAGAAGCCGAGAAGCTTTATAATTTTGGTTTAAACTTGGGCACTTTTTGGGGCCTTATTAGAAGAGGCGGTGAAAACCGGGCCGTTAATAAATTTTGGAACAGGGCAGAAAATTATATTTTATTATTTCCGAGCAGCCCGGAACGAAACGCGCTTGAAAAAGTCCTGGACTTGTTCCATGAAAAACCTGAGGATGCGACAAAATTGATGGTCGGATAGATTTATAACTTTGAGAACATGTTATACGCAGGTTCGCTCTTCTTTTTGGAATTTTTTCGAAGTCAACTGTAAAAGCCGGTTAATTTTTTTAGGGGGAAAGTTGGTTGTCTCTTGCCGGAGGACATAGAGCCAAGGAAAAATACATAAACGACCTTTTTTCTTCTATTGCCGACCGTTACGACCTTTTAAATTCATTACTGAGTTTTAACAGGGATAAATACTGGCGTGCGCGAGCCGTAAAAGAGACAAGGCTTGGGCCTGGGGGAAAGGGCTTGGATGTTTGTTGCGGGACTGGTATGTTCACCTTGGAACAGGCCCGGGCGGCGGGGCCGGACGGAAGTGTAATTGGCCTTGACTTTTGTGAAAAAATGCTTGAGGTAGCACGTAAAAATATTAAAAGGTCTCCTTTTAAGGAAAACATAAAGCTTGTACTGGGGAATGCCCTGGACCTCCCTTTCGAAGACGATACTTTTGATTGTGCTACTATAGGTTTTGCCCTGCGAAACGTTTCGAATATTGAGAGGGCCGTTTCCGAAATGGCCCGCGTGGTAAAGCCTGGAGGAAGAGTTGTTTCTTTAGAGTTGGCTAAACCTTCTCGCCTGATTTTTAAAGAAATTTATTACTTTTATTTTTACCGGATTGTGCCTGTCCTGGGCTATATTGCCGGTAGAAAGGGCCCCTATAAATATCTTCCTCATTCTTTGAAGTCTTTTCCCCACCAGAAACAGATATGCAAAATATTTACCGGAGTGGGTCTTGAAAAGGTTCATTTCCATGAACTTAGCGGTGGGATAGTGGCTGTACACACGGGTACAAAAGTTGCGTCAAAATAAATGGAGGTGTTTTTGTGGCCTATCAGGACTTGCGCTCCTACCTGGAAAGATTAGAAAATGAAGGCCTTTTAAAAAGAGTTTCTGTACAGGTATCTACCGAATTGGAGATAAGCGAAATCAGCTCCCGTGTGGTTAAACGCGGGGGACCTTCTCTTCTTTTTGAGAATGTTAAAGGATACAGCGTTCCGGTTGTAACAAATCTTTTTGGGAGCGAAAAACATATATGCTGTGCTTTTGAAGTACGGGAACTCGAAGAAATAAGCATGCGTATTAAGAATTTGCTGGACTTCGAGCTGCCGGATGGTATTTTCGATAAATTGCGCAGTATCCCTCGGCTCGGCCGGCTTGCTTCCTTTAAGCCACGAAGAGTAAAAAAAGCACCTTGCCAGGAAATAGTTCTGTCAGAGGACGATTTTTCGCTGGAAGATATTCCTGTTCTCCGAACGTGGCCCCTTGACGGAGGGCCTTTTATAACCCTGCCCCTGGTATTCACCCGCGACCCGCTGACCGGGAAGCAAAATGCGGGCATGTACCGTATGCAGGTGTTTGACGGGCGAACAACGGGTATGCACTGGCACCGCCAAAAGGACGGGGCAAGGAATTTTCGCAGAGGTGTCGGGACACAGAATCGGATGGAAGTAGCGGTGGCATTAGGCGGAGATCCTGCTACCATTTATGCTGCTACTGCTCCGGTACCTCCCTCAGTTGATGAAATGCTGTTGTCAGGTTTTTTGAGGCAGGAGCCCGTAGATATGGTGAAGTGCCATACGATAGACTTGGAAGTCCCTGCTCAGGCGGAGATAGTGCTAGAAGGGTATGTAAACTATGATGAGAAAAAAATGGAAGGCCCCTTTGGTGATCATACCGGCTTTTATTCTCCGGTGGAAGAGTATCCTGTTTTTCACGTCAAATGCATGACCCGGCGTTCGAAGCCCATTTACCCTGCTACGATTGTGGGAAGGCCTCCTATGGAAGATTATTACCTGGGTAAATTGACCGAAAGGCTTTTTTTGCCTCTGATACAACTGCAGCTTCCAGAAGTAGTGGATATGCATTTTCCGCCGGAAGGAGTTTTCCATAACTGCGTTTATGTCTCCATTAATAAAAGCTACCCGGGACAGGCTCGAAAAGTTATGCATGCTCTCTGGGGAATGGGCCAAATGATGTTTACCAAAACGATTATTGTTGTAGATTCCGATGTCGATGTTCATGACAGTTCCGAAGTTTTATGGCGGCTGTGGGCAAATGTGGAGCCGTCAAGGGATTTTGAAATAACAAGAGGCCCCCTGGATGACCTCGACCATGCTTCTACATTGCCCGGTTTCGGTTATAAAATAGGCTTTGATGCTACATGTAAAACTCCTGAAGAAGGGTACTGCAGGGTTTGGCCCGAAGAAGTATCAATGAGCAGGGAAATTAAGTCTCTTGTGGATAAAAGGTGGAGAGAATACGGCATTGAAGAAAATTAAAATATTTTTAGACATGATAAAATTCGAACATACCGTTTTTGCACTTCCCTTTGCCTATCTTGGAGCCTTTTTAGCGGCAGGGGGGTTGCCCGAGGTCTCCGATATATTTTGGATTACCGCTGCCATGATTGGAGCCCGAACGGCTGCTATGTCTTTAAACAGGATTATAGACCGTAAATATGACGGTCATAACCCCCGAACTAGTGAAAGGGCTCTGCCGCAGGGCAAGCTGTCCGTAAAAGAAGTCTGGTTGTATGTACTGGCTTCTTTTATTTTACTCTATGTTTCTGCTTCTATGTTAGACCCTTTGTGTGTAAAACTTATGCCCATTGCTGTTTTTATCCTTATATTCTATCATTATACGAAGCGATGGTCCTGGCTCTGCCATCTGGTTTTAGGTGCGGCGGACGGTTTGGCTCCTTTGGGAGGCTGGATAGCTATTACCGGCTCTGTTGACCTGCCGGGAATTCTTCTCGGCCTGGCAGTGGCCATGTGGGTAGCGGGTTTTGATTTAATTTATTCCTGCCAGGACGCAGATTTTGACCGCTTTTACGGGCTGCATTCCATACCGGCGAAGTTTGGCATTAAAGCTAGTTTTAACATTTCTCTCATTCTGCACGCTTTGGCCTTGGGCTTTCTGATATACACGGGAGTCTTTTTAGATATGGGTTTTTTGTATTGGACTGGCATTTTTCTGGCCTCTGTTATTCTCTATTGCGAACACCGGCTGGTAACCCCCCATGATTTTTCGCGACTGGGTTTTGCTTTTCTAAATATGAATGGTTACCTTAGCATAATAGTATTTCTGTTTACTTTACTGGAATTAATAATTTAAAAAATCAATGATCTAGCATATTTTCTTTAATTCCTATTCGAAAGAAAAATGGGTTAGGAGAAGGAATTAAATTGGATACTTAATAATTAATTTAATTAAGGGTTATTTACGGTCCGGCCAAGGTTTAGCCTGTCTTTTTTCATAATTTGTCTGAAAAAAGGTTGGTGTTATAATGTTTTTTAGTAATTTTCCTGCAGCTAGACGGTCATGCTTCTAATTTAGAAGCAAGCATTTTTTTAATAACTTGAAAATTTCGTGTTATTTGTGACGACCCTTTAATAATGTTCAGGTGGCCGGGGAGGATGTACTCTGCCTCGAGGAGTGCCAGCCTGTCAATACTCTGGGTTAATGACTTTTTGTTTCCTCCCGGCAGGTCGGTACGCCCTGCGTTGCCCTCAAAGACTGTATCGCCGGTAATTAATATGCGTTCTTTTTCTAAGTAGAAGCAAAGTGAGCCGGGTGAATGCCCGGGGGTGTGCAGAACGGTAATCTTTTCTTGAAGAAAACGCCCGGCGTTTAAATCGCCGTCTCCAATATAAAAATCAGCTTCTGGAACGGGCAGGTCTTTATTTTTTTGGAGAAGATATTGCCCGGTGCCGGATATGAAATTTTCATCGCTGTAGTGAAATGCAATATAGGCTCCGCTCTCGTTCTTGATTATTCCGGCTGATTCGCAGTGGTCGGGGTGACCGTGGGTCAGGAGAATCAGGCCTATATCTTTTATTTTGAAGCCGTCGACAAGAAGGCTGCGTTTGAGAGGTTCCAGACAGCTTTCTCCGAAACTGCCGCGGATGAGGCCGGGATCGACAAGAATTAAAAAATCGCTTTTGATAAGGTAGGTGTTACAGTTGTTGGTGTCCCCTTCCCAGAGATAAGCATAAACATTGTCGGATACCTGCATTTAATATACCTCCATTTATTTTACTAAACATTATAACATGAAGAGGAGGCAGACAAAAAGATATGAACAGGATTAAAACTTCCTGGGAACTTGCTCTTGAGAAATCTCAATCTGCGAAAAAGTTAGAAACTGAAAAAATTAACGATTTGGCTGTTCAAAAATATATTAAGGCAGCTGAAACACTGGCTAAAGGTTATTTGGAAGGGAAAACGAGTTTGAGTAATTTAAAAGAGACCCTGGAAAAATACCCGGCAGAAGTGTATCCGCGTGCCGTGGAAGCCCTGCTTAAGGCTCTGGCAGGCGAGATTAATCTGGACAATTGTCATGGGGTTCTTGAAGCTGTAAGGGCAATTAAAAATGACGATTTAACTTCCCGGACATGCAGGGAACTGGCGCGCCTTCATGCCCGGTATTCAGCGCAAAGAGGTGAGGCCCTGCAGAAACTTGAACGGGCTGCATGCCGGTCCAGGTTGGCAGAACTTAAAAAGGCCGGCATTTACGGGAGCGCAATAAAAGGGTTTAACGTCAAGAATTCTGCCCGATGGAAAGAATTATCTTCTCAGATAGAGAAGGAATTTAAAAACGTTATTGAAAAGCAACTTTTTTTAATAACCCGCGTGCCGGGAGAAAAATAGGTTTCTGCGAATTTTAATATGCCGCAGTAACGGCGGGAAGCGAGCTGTGACCTGTTTAATTGCCAGCAAATGGGGGTGACAATTTGCAGGAAATAAAGCTCATTCATACTGCTGATCTTCACCTTGATTCTCTTTTTGAGTATTACGATGCTGCCAAACGCAAAAGAAGAAGAGAGGAGATTCTGAAGAAGCTGGAAGAGATTGATGTTCTGGTTGAAAAGCATAGTGTCCAGGGAATTTTAATTACCGGGGATCTTTTTGATACGCCTAATATACCGGCTGGAACCTGGTGCCGGGTGCTGGTTTTTTTGGAAAAATGGTCTCAGGCAGGAACACATGTCTATATCGTACCGGGCAACCATGATCCTTCTTCATGCTACCGCAGAAAAGATCTGCCCTGCAACGTACATTTTTTTCACGAAGCAGCATGGTCGTGCAGGGAAGACATTCCCGGCTTTTTGGTTTTTGGTTTTGCTTACGATTCTGCATGTAGCAGGCGGAGGGTTTTAAGCGAATTATCCTGTAGAAAAAGCAACTGTTTCCGGGTAGGCCTGTTGCACGGTTCGGTAATTGAGGGCACGCCCTGGCAGGAAAGTTATGCCCCCATATCCAAGGAAGATATTGCAAACAGCAATTTACATTACCTTGCCCTGGGACATTATCATAACTATAAAGAGTATTCGGCAGGCATGACTCGTGCCTGTTATCCTGGAAGTCCTGCGAGAATGTCTTTTAATGAAATCGGAGAACGCTATGTACTTCTCGTTTCTCTTACCGAAAACGTCGTGAAAATAAGACCGGTGGCGGTTCCGGACCGGAAATATCTTACTTTGGAATACGATATGACCGGGGGAGACATAGCCGGCCTCTACCGGGAGCTGGATAAACTTCAGAATCAGGAATTATGCCTGCGCCTGAAATTAAAAGGTTTCAAGCCGGAAGGCGGAGAACTTTTATGTGAAGACCTTAGAAACCGCTATTATGATTCCTTTTATTATTTTCAAATTCAGGAGACATATTTGGAACTTACGGGGCTTGAAGAAGAAGTAAACACTGTGAAAGGGCTTTTTCTCAAGCATTTACGCGAACAGCTGCAAAAGAAAGGAATAAGCGAAGAGGAAAAGAAGGAATTGTGGTACGCTCTTAGGTACGGGCTCGCTGCACTGCAGGGGAGAGAAATTCCATGAGGTTAATAAAGATCAGATTGCACGGTTTTGGAAAATACCGCGACCATACTTTAACTTTCCGCCCGGGCCTGCAAATTTTTAGGGGACCGAACGAGGAAGGGAAATCTACGGTAGTAAACGCTATTCTTGCTGCGCTTTACGGTTTGCACGGAGGAAGAAAATATGATAGGGAAATTAAGGAAAGGTACCGACCCTGGGAATCTTCAGTACCATATAAAGTTACCCTGAAAATTGAGGATTCCTCCTGTTCTCAGTACCTTATTGAAAGGGATTTTGACAACAACAGATCTAGTTTTTACAAGCTCCAGGAAAGAACTTTGAAGCCTCTGAATGATATTTCTGGGGTACTAGATAATTTAGGACTTCCTACCCTGCCGCTTTTTCAAAGCACCTTGCTTGTAAGCCAAAAGGAAGTCGCTGTGCTGGACAGAAGCAAACTAGGTGAAGCTATAAGCGGGAAAGTGACTGAGGGCTCTGAAGAAATACCTGTTACTGCTGTTTTAAAGAAACTTGAAAAACGTCTCTATGAGCTCGAAAAGAAAGGCCGTACCCCCCGGGCTTTCGGTGAGATACAGTCTGTCGATTGTGAAATATCTGAACTGGAAAACAAAATGAGGGAAGTGGAAAAATACGAGGATGAACTTCAAAAAATGAAGGCTTCTCTCCAAGAAATTGAAGAAGAAATACAAAAGGAAGAGCAGTTTTGCAACGATTATCGCCCGGTGATCAAAAAGCATCACCGTTTTCTGGAGTTACAAAAGGAGCTAGAAATCTTTAAAGACCGGGAAAAAAAATTGATGAAAAAGGTTGGGGATATTAATAAGACGCAGAAAGAAATACAGAATATACGCCGAGAACTTGAGGAGCAGTTCGGTAGGAGGGAAAAGTATTATACTCCACAAATGAGGGAAAAGCTGGAAGCACTATATTCCGAACTTAAAATTGCGGAAAAAGATACAGCCTGGGTGCTGGAACGCCAGGGGAGACTGAATATTAAACAGGAGCGATTAAAAATAAAATTAGAAGGAATAAAAGCCGAACTTTCTGGCAACTACAGCGAAGATAAGTGTTCGGAGGAAAAGCTTCTGAGAGCCAGACAATTAAACGTTCTTCTTGAAAGTTCGCAGCAGAAGCTCAGGCAGTTAGAAAGCGAACTGGAACATCTAGGAAGCAATTTCCTGCAGCGCGACCGGTTGGCTGTTTGGGGTGCAGCGATCATGGTTATTTCCCTATCACCGCCGGTCTGGACATATTCTCATCTGGCCGGTTTCCTGTTGGCCCTGGCCGGAGTTCTGCTGCTAGGAACTTTATTTTGGCGCAGAATCCGGTTTCAAAAGAAGCTGGCCGACCGCGAGAGGATTTTAAAAGGAGAGAAACGGGTTTGTCTTCAGAAAATAACGGAGCTTGCCAGAGAATTTAACAGGCTTTCTGGCGGAAAAACACTTGACGAGTTAAGTTGTAAATTTAGAAAAAGGCAGCGGCTGCTCGAAAGGTATGAGGAACTAAACGGTGAATTGGAAGCCTTAAGGGCGGAGGAAAAGGGAGTTAACTTGGAAGACACTGTCCGTTGTGCCGAAGACCTGAGGAAAAGGCTATTTGATTTTCTCGAAAAAGCAGGGTGTGGGAGTGTGGAAGAATATAAAAATAAATTGAGCGCCTACCTGGAAAAAAGGCAGCGACTGGAAGTGATGAGCCAAACTCTTGACAGCCTGCTGGAAGAAAAGGAGCTTTCTCAGTGGGAAGACCAGGCCTGGGAAGCTGCTGGCAGGGTTAGAGAACTACAGAAAGAAATAAAACGAAATGTTGTAGATGTGGAAGCTGTGGAAGTGTATAAATATGAAAATCAGCTTCATGAAAAGGAAAAAAGGCTTGAAGAGCTGCTCAGAAAAAGGGAGCGTTGCGAAGAGAGGCTCCGAAGTTTCAGCGATTTTATCCTCAAATACGACCGCATTGAACTGAAAGCGTCTTTAAATGCGGCAAGGAGCAGGCGCGAAGAGCTTCGGCTTAAGCGAGCGGGTCTTACCAAAGCTGTTACGTTAATACGCGAAGTATACGAAGAGTTTCAGAACCAACTGGTTCCAGCACTGGAGCAGGAAGTAAACGCAGTTTTAGCTTCAGTAACACGCGGTCGCTACCGTGATGTAAAAATAAATGCAAAAACAAGGGAGCTGAGTATAAGCGTAAAAGCTCCGGAAAACGGTTATGTAAAACCGGAATACTTGAGTACGGGGACCCTGGACCTGCTGTATATGGCGCTGCGTATAGGGGTCGGAAGTTTTTTGTGCAGGACGCCTGAGTACCCGCTTATAATGGACGACCCCTTTGTAAATTTTGATTTTCAGCGCTTGGAAAAAATGGCCTTTTTATTAAGGGAAATTTCCCGCAATCACCAGGTCATTTGGTTTACCAAAGATGAACAAGTTGGCGAACTGCTTGGTTCTTCGTTTCTTCGTTACCTGCCCGCTTCATAAAGTTTGACGAATTACGGCAAGTAGCGGTTTGGGAAGCAAAAACAGCATAAGCAAAAATTGAAATATAAGAGGATACAAAAATATATTGAAAAAAAAAGGTTCTTGTACTATAGTTAAGAGTATTAAAAGTTTATTTTATGAATATTTGAAATACTTTAAATATAAATAAAATTGTTATAAAGATACTCAAAAAATTCTAATGGTCAACAGTTTAAATTGAAAGGAGGGCGAAGAAAACGGCTGCAAATTTAGAATTGCTCCGGGAAGAAGAAATTGATCGAGGTTTTTATGAGCTTGTTGCGACCTTTCCTGGTGGTGAACAAATAAAACAGTGTATCCAGTGCGGCAACTGCACGGGTTCCTGTCCGGTAAGTTCGCGCATGCAGTACACGCCTCGCAAGATAATCGAAATGGTCAGGGCAGGCATGAGAAAGGAAGTACTGGGAAGTGACAGCATATGGTACTGTACTTCCTGTTATTCCTGTAGCGTGAGATGTCCCCGGGGGGTAAAACTTACAGATGTCATGTATGCTCTCCGATGCATTGCCATTATTGGAGAAGAAAAAGGTAAGAGTTCTATTTTTTACAATACTTTTAAGGAGATCATCCGCCGTTTCGGAAGGATGCACGAGCCGGCTCTTATGATGCATTACCAGTTGAAGACTGCTCCCTTGGAGCTATTAGGATTATTACCATTGGGTGCTAAGATGCTTTTTAAAGGAAAAGTTCAGTTAAAGGCAGATCGTATAAGAGGCCTGGAAGAAATAGAAAAACTCTACCGTTTTTCTAATAGAGCCAGGTTGAAAAATTAAAAGGAGGTTGCAAATGGTAGACTCCCCTAATTTAAGTTATAGTTTCTATCCAGGCTGTTCGCTGACTTCCACGGCTGTAGAGTTTAACCGCAGCATAATTGAGTCTTTTAAGCTGTTGGGTATAAGTCTAAAAGAATTAAACGACTGGAACTGTTGTGGCGCTACCGCCTTGCCCTCTGCGGATTCTTTACTTTCCTACCTATTACCGGCGAGGAATCTTTCCCTGGCAGAAGAATGCAACCTCGATGTGGCAGTAGCCTGCAACGCGTGCTTTGTAAGTTTAAAGCGGGCAGAACGCTGCCTGCGAGAAAACAATTCTCCTATAGCATCCAGGGTAAGAGAAGGTCTAGGTGAAATAAACAGGGAGTACCGGGGAAGGAGCCAAGTGGTACATGTTCTTGATTTGCTGGCTGACGACCTGGGATGGGATGAAATAGCCAAAAAGCAGAAAAGAAGTCTGGAAGGCCTGAAAGTAGCACCATATTACGGTTGCCAGTTCAGTCGACCTTATTCAAATCTGCAGGAAGGGGAAAACCCCCAAAAGATGGATCGCCTCCTCAGCCTCCTGGGTGCCGATGTATTGGAATACGACCGGAAGACCAAATGCTGCGGTGGGGCTTTAATAACATTTAACCAGGATACAGCAATTTCCCTGGTGAATGAACTGCTAAAGGAAGCAGTAGAGCGAGGAGCGGAAGTCATAGCAGTAACCTGTCCGCTGTGTCATATGAATTTGGATACTTACCAAAGCGCGGTGAATAAAAAACTCGGGACTTCTTATAAGATTCCAGTGGTGTTTTTTACTCAGCTTCTAGGTTTGTCTCTCGGACTGAGTTTAGCGGCAGTTGAAGCTGGACGAAATTTTGTGCCGGCAGAACCGGTGCTGGCAAAAGTATTGGGAAGGAGTTGATAAAGTAAATGACGGAATTAACCCCTCCGCGGGTAGGTGTTTACATATGCCACTGCGGAACGAATATTGCAGGGAAAGTTCGCATAGAAGAAGTTCGTGAGTTCGTAGAACGGATGGGTGAAGTAGCGCTGGCTAGGGATTACCAGTATATGTGTTCGGAACCGGGTCAGGAGTTGATTAAGAAAGACATTCGAGATGGGGTTATTAACCGGGTAGTTGTGGCTTCCTGTTCTCCGCGCATGCACGAACCTACTTTTCGCAAGGCTTCTTTTGATGGGGGATTAAACGGCTTTTTGTTTGAAATGGCTAATATCAGGGAACAGTGTTCCTGGTGTACCGAGGATGCAGATGAAGCTACGGAAAAGGCAAAGGCCCTGGTCTGTGCTGCGGTGAGGAAAGCCGCTCTACTTGAGCCTTTGGAGGAGAAGTTTGTTCCCATAAACCCCGATACCCTGGTAGTTGGCGGGGGGATTGCTGGTATTGAGGCGGCTCTAAAAATTGCCGAAGGGGGTAAAAAGGTATATCTTGTGGAACGTGAACCTTCAATAGGAGGTCACATGGCTAAACTTGATAAAACTTTTCCGACCCTGGACTGTTCGGCATGTATACTAACGCCGAAGATGGTTAGTGTGGCTCAAAACCCTAACATAGAGCTGCTTACCTGCAGTGAGGTGGAAGAAGTTTCCGGATATGTTGGAAACTTTTCAGCCCGCATAAGGCGAAAGGCTCGGTACGTTGAAGAGGATGTCTGCACTGCTTGCTCGGACTGTGAAGAAGTCTGCCCCGTTGAAATGCCGGACCCCTTTAATGAAAAAATGAACACGCGCAAGGCAATATACAAATATTTTCCCCAGGCAGTACCCAACACTTATCAGATTGATAAAAGGGGAGCAACGCCCTGCAGGCAGGCGTGTCCGGCAGGGGTAAACGTGCAGGGTTACGTTGCTTTAATCAGGGCGGGGAAATACGCTGAAGCTTTAGAGCTTATACGGGAGAAATTGCCTCTTCCAGCTATCTGCGGCCGGGTTTGTTATCGCCCCTGCGAGAAAGAATGTTACCGGGCGAAGATAGATGAACCGGTAGCTATAAATGCTCTCAAGCGTTTTCTGACCGATTATGAAATGAAAAAGTTGCCCCAGCAAAAAACGGATGAGAACCCGCAATTATTAGACGATGCAGGCCGCGTGGCAGTCATCGGATCCGGTCCAGCTGGCCTGACGGCGGCTTATTACCTGGCTAAATCGGGACATAAAGTAACTCTGTTCGAAAAAGAAGATAAGCCCGGCGGGATTCTGCGTTACGGAATACCCAGGTACCGCCTGCCCGAAGAGATATTGGACAGGGAAATAGAATTTATCCGCTCTGCGGGCGTTGAAATTAAAACGGGCACTGAAATCGGCAAGGATATCTCGCTTGATGAGCTTTATGAACAGGGGTACCGGGCAGTTTTCCTGGCGACCGGTGCCCTGAAGGAGGACTTTTTAGAAATTGAAGGTGCAGACCTGGAAGGAGTAAGGCCTGCCCTGAGCTTCTTGTGGCAGGTTAATTCAGGGGAAAAGGTCAAAGTTGGCAAAAAGGTTGCGGTGATCGGCGGAGGAAATGCGGCCATAGATGCTGCCCGTACTGCCCTCAGGTTGGGAGCCGGTGAAGTTAAAATTTACTACCGCCGGACGCGTGAAGAGATGCCGGCTTCTGCTGAAGAAATTGAAGCCGCGGAGGCAGAGGGTGTGAAAATAGAAATGCTTGTTTCCCCTGTGCGTTTTAGAGGAGAAAAAGGCCGCGTCACTGGCCTGGAACTGCAGCGCATGCGATTGACCGAGGAATTAGACCAGACAGGGAGACGCAAAGTCGTAGCTCTCAAGGATAGCTTCTTAAGCGAACAGGCGGATGAAATATTTATTGCAGTTGGTCAGCGTCCGGAAATATCCCTGAAATCTGAAAAATTTAAAGGTGAACTGAAGGCAGGAAAACAGGGAGAGGTTGAAGTTGATACCTGTTACCGTACCGGATTAGAAGGAGTTTTTGCTGCCGGAGACCTCGTAAGCGGTCCTTCTTCGGTCATTGAGGCGGTGGGAACGGCTCGGAAAGCTGCAGAGTTTGTAGATGCTTATCTCAGGGGAAACCCTATAACACCGCAGGACAAACACGAAAGTACTGCTGCATTTCCTGAGGATAAAAAACCTTTTGAAGCTCGAAGGATAAAAGTGCCGGAGCTCCCTCCCCGGGAAAGAGTGCTTTCATTTGAAGAAGTGGTAAAGGAACTTGAAGAGGAAGAAGCGAGGAAGGAGGCAGGCAGATGCCTGGATTGCGGAGGCTGTGCTGAGTGTATGCAGTGTGTTGATGCCTGTAAGCCGAAAGCGATAGACCATGCCCTGCAGGATGAATTAGTAGATTTAAATATAGGGTCAATAATAGTTGCTACGGGCTATAATATTTTTGACGCCAGTGCGGGACCACAGTGGGGGTACAGGCGCTATCCTAACGTGATAACCTCCCTGGAGTTTGAGAGAATGGTGGATGCTTCAGGCCCGACGGCAGGTAAAATAATTCGCGCTGATGGTTCTCAACCAAAAACGGTAGGCATTCTGCATTGTATAGGAAGTCGTGACATTAATTTTCATGAGTACTGCTCCCGTGTTTGCTGTATGACTGCCGTAAAATATGCTCATTTAATTAAAGAAAAGACGGGGGCGGAAGTATATAATTTCTATATTGATATGCGCTGCTTCGGAAAGCAGTACGAGGAATTTTACAACCGAGTTCAGGAGGAAGGAGTCCATTTTATCCGCGGAAAAGGAGCCGAAGTAGTGCGGACGGAGAATGGTATTGCGGTTAGAGCAGAAGATACCCTGCTTGGGCGTTTTCGAGAAATTGCGGTAGATATGGTAATACTTAACGTAGCAGTAGAACCCGATAGGGAATCCGACAAAGTGTCAAAAATCTTCGGGATACAGGCGGGGAACGACGGTTTCTTTATGGAATCTCATATCAAGCTGGAGCCGCTGAGAACCAGCAACGAGGGAGTGTTCCTGGCAGGGTCCTGTCAGGGCCCCAAAGACATACCGGACACGGTAAGCCAGGGAGCGGGAGCAGCGGCGGAAGTGCTCAGCAACATATGTGCGGGAAAAGTGGCAGTATCTCCTATATCTGCCTCAATTGATGAAAATTTGTGTTCGGGCTGCAGGATCTGTTTGAACACCTGCCCGTACAGTGCTATTGAATATAACGAGGAGAAGAATGTCTGTAAGGTCAACGAGGTCCTGTGCAAGGGCTGCGGCACTTGTGCAGCAGCCTGTCCTTCCGGCGCCTGTCGAGTAAGTTCCTTTGATCTTAAACAATTAATGGCCCAAATAGAGGGGTTGATGGCTGTATGAATAAAAATATCGAAGAAAGAGTAAATTCCGGTAGCTACGAACCGAAGATAATAGGTTTCCTGTGCAATTGGTGTTCGTATACGGGTGCGGACCTAGCGGGTACAGCGAGGATAAAGTACCCAGCGAATTTAAAGATCGTCAGAGTAATGTGCTCGGGTAGAATGGAGCCGGCGATGGTCCTCAAGGCCTTTGCGGAGGGTGCAGACGGTGTGCTCGTAGGAGGATGCCACCCGGGAGACTGTCATTATATGGAAGGAAACTATAAGGCTCTGAGAAGGGCCCCCCTGCTAGAGGCCCTTTTGGAGCAGTTCGGTATAGACCGACGGCGTTTCCGGCTGGAATGGATTTCAGCTTCAGAAGGCAGCAGACTTGCAGATATTGTGAAGGAAATGGTGAACGAAATAAAGCAGCTGGGACCGCTCCAAATCAAAAAGGAAAATTTTGAGACCGACGGCCTTGTGCTTAACCCCGCTACTGGAAAGCTGGAAAACCCTGCAGCAAGCACGGCTGAAGGCAAGGGAGGTGCAGAAGTTGTCTAAAAATAAAAATAACGGCTCTAAGGACGGATCCGACCGCAAGCTGCAGTTTGCTTTTTACTGGTGCGCAAGCTGCGGGGGGTGCGATGTCGCCGTGCTCGATATTAATGAGAAAATTCTAGACGTAGCGGAAATTGCAGATATTAACATGTGGCCCGTAGCTATGGACTTTAAATACGAACACATAAAGAAACTAGAGGACGGCTATCTGGATGTGACTTTTATAAACGGTGGAGTCCGAAATTCAGAGCAAATGGAAATAGTTAGTCTCTTGCGAAGAAAAAGTAAGGCTGTGGTTGCTTTCGGTTCTTGTGCATGCGGTGGAGGGATTCCGGCACTGGCAAACCTGTACAGCAGGGCGGAGATATTTGAGCGTGCTTATCATACTAGCCCTTCAACTACAAATCCAGAACGTGTTTTCCCGTCTGTGGAAACAACAGTGCCGGAGGGGAAGCTTTCTCTCCCGCTCTTCTATAATTCTGTCTATAAACTGGACGACATCATCCCTGTAGAGTACTATTTGCCGGGTTGTCCCCCGCCTCCGGAGCTGATAGGGAAGGCCGTAGAAGCTATTGCCAATAACCAGCTCCCTCCGCCCGGTTCCGTGATTGCCGGTGAAAAGTCGCTTTGCGACTCCTGCCCGCGCAAAAGGGGCGAAAAAAAGATCAAGGAATTTAAGTCTATCTGGGAAGCACAGCCCGATGCTGAGACCTGCCTGCTCGAACAGGGTATAATATGCCTGGGTCCGGTTACCAGGGACGGCTGCGGCGCAAGGTGTATTAATGTCAACATGCCTTGCCGGGGCTGTTTCGGCCCTACACCTGAGGCAGTAGAGCAGGGTTCTAAAATGCTGGGCGCAGTGGCTAGCGTTATAGACAGTAAAGATGAGGATGAAATAAGGCGTATAATCAGCAAAATACCTGACCCGGCAGGCACATTTTACCGCTTTTACATGTCTGACTCTTTCCTGCGCAAGAAGATAACCGGTGGTACAGGCAGTAATGCGGAAGAGAAAAAGGAGGAGGTTGCCCGTTGAAACGCATTTCTATAGACCCCGTTACACGTTTAGAGGGACATGCAAAAATTGAAATATTTTTAGATGACGAAGGAGAAGTTAAAAATGCATACTTTCAAGTTCCGGAGCTAAGGGGCTTTGAAAAGTTCTGCGAAGGAAGACCGGCTGAGGAGATGCCGCGCATAACCCCTCGTATCTGCGGGGTCTGTCCCGGTGCCCACCACATGGCGTCTTCAAAAGCGGTGGATGACCTTTACGGGGTGGAACCACCACCAGCCGGCAAAAAGCTGAGGGAACTGTTTTACTGCGCACATATGATCCACTCTCACATAGCCCATTTTTATGCCTTGGCAGCACCGGATTTTGTGGTAGGCCCTGACGCGGATACGGCTTCGAGGAATATCCTCGGTGTAGTGGCGAAGGTCGGTTTAGAAAAAGGAGCAGAAGTTATCAAACACCGGGCTTATGCCCAGGAAATCCAAGAAGTTATCGGCGGCAAAGCTACCCACCCGGTTTCCGGAGTGCCCGGGGGGCTAAGCAAGGCTTTGTCTGAAGAAGATAGGAAGGATATAGAAAGAAAGGCTGAGTCTCTGGTTGAATTTTCCCAGGGGTCGCTCGACCTTTTTAACGAAGTTGTGCTCAAAAACCAGAAGTACGTTGACCTTATAATGAGCGACTGTTATACAATGAAAACGTATTACATGGGCCTGGTGGACGACAATGACCGGGTGAATTTTTATGAAGGAAAAGTAAGAGTGGTTAATCCGGATGGTGAAGAAGTTGCCCGGTTTGCCGGACTCGATTATTTAAATCATATTGAAGAACATGTCGAATCGTGGAGTTACCTGAAATTTCCCTACCTCAAAAATGTAGGGTGGAAAGGATTTGTAGATGGAAATGATAGCGGGGTTTACAGAGTAGCCCCTCTGGCGAGGTTAAATGCCGCGGCGGGAATGGCCACTCCGCTTGCACAGGAGGCATACGAGCAGTTTTATAGCACTTTGGGGGGCAAACCGGTACATGCTACTCTTGCCAATCACTGGGCCAGGCTTATAGAACTACTATACGCTTCCGAGAGGCTTTTGGAACTGAGCCGGTATAAGGATATTACTGACCCACATGTCCGCAATATTCCTGATACACGCCCGAACGAAGGCGTGGGGATTGTAGAAGCACCCAGGGGGACGCTCTTTCACCATTACAAGACAGATGGAAAAGGAATTTTACAGGCGGTTAACTTAATTGTTGCAACGGGCAATAACCATGCGGCCATCTGCATGTCCGTCAAAAAAGCAGCACAGGGGTTGATAAAAGGGGGGGAAGTAAACGAAGGCCTGTTGAATATGGTAGAAATGGCCTTCCGCGCATACGACCCCTGTATTGCCTGTGCTACTCACTTTCTCCCGGGCAAGATGCCCATGGAGGT
>DDHO01000092.1:23841-38214 GCA_002352935.1 Firmicutes bacterium UBA1874 | reverse complement strand
ACAGTATATTGACACTATGCATGTTTAATTGCCGATAGACGAAAGCGAGTGTTTTGTGTTATGCTGTCCATGCAGGCACATGGCCTCCTTTCGGATTGTTTTTGTTTAGCAACTTAACAATACCAGAAGGTCATGTTTCCTGCATTTATTTTTTTCTGCTTGTCACACATGTATTGTAATCCTACAGTGTGCTCGGACCATAAACAGATACAGAAAAGTAAGTTTTGGATCAAGAAAAGTTACTTATTACATAGTTGGATGTAAGATTGACATTTTATGGCAGTAGGGAATTAAAATTACTGTTTGATACTAACTGTCCACCGGGTTTTGTAACAAACCTAATTTTAATAAATGGGGTGCTCGGCGGGCCTTGAAATTCAGCAACTTTAAGTTGCGGTGGGGATTAATGATTTCATACCCGTCGGTAAATAAAACAGGTGAAAGAAACGGGCAAGTAGCAGATATTGCGCAGATTTAAAACATTAATTTGCGGGTGTTATACAGTCGAACTAAAGTCTGAAGGTGAGTAATGGCAGCAAGACAGATTAAAGCAGCCGGAATCAAGTTAAAAATGCCGCCCAGCATTACGATAATTAAGCGGCCGTCGCGATTAGCTGGGAGGTAACGGAATATTCCGTCATAGGCTTCGGGTATAAAGGGTCTGCCGGTAAGGGCATGAAACTTTTCCTTCAGCAGCATAGACATAGGTATCCCCGTGAGAACGGCGGCGCACACTGGTAGTACCATGGGGTTGCTTGTCTGAGAATACCAGGAATACGCCATGCCAATTACAATTAAAAAGTCTGCATAGCGGTCAAGCACGGAATCAAAAAGTGCTCCGTAATTACTTTTTAGAAACTTTAAACGGGCAATTTCTCCGTCGACTCCATCCAGGATAGAACTGAACTGGGTTAGCAGGCCCCCGTAAAGGGGATGTACTACAGCAAAAAATACAGCTGAGGCGGCTGAAATCAAAAACGAAAGAAAGGTAATTTGATTAGGCGTTATGTTGGTTCGGGCTAAAAGTTTAGTCATTTGGATTGAAACCTTGCGGTTAAAAACCCGGGAAACAAAACCGTCTTTAGAAGTTACTAGGGATTTTAGAAGGATTTTTTCAGCTTTTTTGTAGCCTGAAAAGTCGTCCACATCGCACCACGCACCCTTAACATAATGTAACTTGACCTTACGCTGTTCGGCCAGCACGTTTACTGCATCGGTGAAAGTGTAGCGGCCCTGTGAAACAGTTTTGGAGAGGGCTTCCAAAACAGCGCCGGTGCATATGAAAAGTCCACAGTCGACGGCGTTAAAATCGTGCAGGCTTTTGCCTAATTTCACAGCCAAATTCTGCTCAGCTTTTATCTTGGTACACTCTGCAAGGTCATGGATACTTTTCAGGCACCGGTCGGCAGCCAGTAAGATTTCGTCTTGTTTGATATTTTGGGCTTCAGAAACAAAAGCTTTTAGGATTTTTAATTCGAACACGTGGTCAGCCATTATTATGACAAATGTTTCTCCCTGACGGTAACCTTTTCGAAACATATAAGCGGATACGCCGTTTCCCAGTTCCCAATTCGGGTTGTGTAAATAAGTTATATTTACTCCGAATTTACTGCCGCTGCCGAGGTAGTTCTGAATTTCACCCGAATAGCAGCCGGTTATAATTACGAACTCCTTGATGCCGCATTCCCGCAGAGCTAGGACGTTTCTTTCAATTAAGGAAAGGCCCAATAAGCTCACGAGAGGCTTAGGCCTGCTAAAATAGGGCCATAGCCTCTTTCCTCCGCCGGCAGCAAGGATAACTGCTCGCATTAACGTTCCCTCCTGCCGGCAATATATTCCTCCACCATCTTTTTGGCTTCAGTATCGGTATATTGAACGGGTGGCGATTTCATTGTATAAGCCGAAATGGAATTTAAAACACCACCAATATTTCGTTCCAGTGCAAGCTTCATGCACCTGATAGCATCAATAATTACGCCTCCGCTATTTGGAGAGTCTTCTACGGAAAGTTTTACATCCAGTGTTAATGGTACATTTCCAAAGCCCTTTCCCTCCATGCGGATGTGGCAAATTTTATTGTCCTTTAACCAGGGAACATAATCGCTGGGCCCTATATGAATATTCTCGTCCGTCAGGGAAACCTTCAGCTCTGCTTGTACAGACTGGGTTTTTGATTTTTTCTTGGATACGAGCCTGCTACGATTAAGCATGTTTAAAAAATCAGTGTTTCCACCAAAATTTAACTGGTAAGTTCGATCCAAGATTACACCACGGTTTTCAAATAGTTTGGTTAAAGTTCTGTGGACAATGGTAGCTCCTACCTGGCTCTTAACATCATCCCCTATGATAGGAATATTTTTTTCGCGGAATTTCTCAGCCCACTTTTCATCAGAAGCGATAAAAACCGGCATAGCGTTAATAAATCCTACATTGGCTTTTAGGCATGCATCGGCATAGAACCTTGCTGCCCTTTCAGACCCTACTGGCAAGTAGTTAATAAGGATTTCCGCACCGCTTTCCTCCAACACTTTTTCTACGTCACAGGGATCCTCATTGGCAACGACAAAGGATTTATTTTCGTCATAATTAGCCATGTGTTCAGATACACCGTCCAAAACTGGTCCCATTTGTACTTGAACGGGATAATCCGGCAGTTCATTATAAAATATAGTGGTACAGTTGGGCTTGGCGAAAATTGCGTCCTTCAGGCCTTTACCTACTTTGCGCTTGTCCACGTCAAATGCAGCAACGACGTTGATGTCGCCTGGTTTATATCCTCCCAGGTCGTAATTCATTAGGCCTATTGTATTTTCCGGTGAATTTTTGTACATTTCGATTCCCTGAAGCAGGGCACTCGCACAGTTGCCCACGCCTACAATGGCTATGTTAATTTTACCCATGTTTAACCCTCCTTTTTTTATATTTTATATTATTTAATCAGTACAATTTGCTAGCACTCGCCAACGGCGGGTGCTGATTATAATTATAAAAAAATTTCAATCTAAATTCAAGCCATTATGAAACATTAGTGCCATCATATTTATTAACTGGATATTCTTAGAAGATAATTATTTTTAAAGAATCGTTTTTCCAATGAAGATGAAGCAGGGTTTTATTGGTGTCCACAAGTTACGGCCTAAAACAATGAATTTTTATTATAAAGCACAAAGTATGGGGTTGCGTACAATTATTGTCTGCATAATTTACTACATTGAGGATTGCATTACGGTGTTTTTAGTATATTACTGAAGCGCATTAAATTTAAATGGAGACAAAAAAAAGCCCTAAATCTAAATAGGGCCTTCAGGAGGTACAAAATATATATATAGAAAGGTGGAAAAGCCTTCTTAATATTGCCAATATTATAAATTATCAGAACAAATTTTGCAAGAACTAATTAAAAATTAATTACCCTTATAAAAATGTTAAACAAAATACTTTATCATTAAAACCCAAAAAGCGATGAAAGTAGTCAGGTAAGCACCTATTATACAGCCAATAACTCCGAGTATCCAGAAAAAAAATGAACGCTTTCTTTTCTTGGCTAATGTAAAAAAAGATACCATAAAAATTATTAAAGATACAAGTAAAATAATATAAAACATTTTTACACTCCAATTAATTACGATATTTTGAATTAACTTTTATAAAGTAAAGTTATCATTTATTTTGGTTTCCTTAAACGACGTGAAGAGCAATTGTAACAAAAGTATATAAATCTCAGTGTTGGTTATATTATGAACAAACCGCAAAAAAAGGAGTTGAAAGCATGGAGAGTGTAAACAGGATTGCTTTAGTACTGGTGATTATAGGGGGACTCAATTGGCTGCTTGTTGGGTTATTTAACTTCGATGTAGTTGCCTATTTATTTGCTGGACAAACTACTTTAATAAGCCGTATTATTTATATTATTATTGGGGTTGCCGGGGTCTGGACGATTAATCTTTTGGTCAGACCGCGTATTACTTCTTAAAAATTTGTGTAAAAAGAAGAAACGATTTTGCTAAAGAAGAAAAATTATTTACGATTAAAATGAAATTCTTTTCAGAAAAAGCAGTGGATTTTTAAGTTTTAAAATTAAACGAAATAGGAAGGTACGCCCTTGCCGGGCGTACTTTTTTTATTGGGAAAGGTCAGCCGGTACAGGAAAATAAGTATTTACGGTTTCTTCCACTTCTTTTAACCACAAAGACCTCTGATGCTGCGTGCTGGTGACAATAATTCTAAACATTTTTCTGTAAAATGTTTTGACACCGCAAAAGTTTAAAATACAATCCTTCCATAGTTTTTCCAAAGGGTCTCCGAAAACCTCCAGTTCTCTAACTTCAGGAGTGTTTGAGGTGTTGAATACCAGGGCGGTACCTGCTTTGAGCAGCCCTAACGGAATACCTTCGCCGCTGTCATTTTCCTGAAATTTATATGCCACTCCGGCTCGAAGTACACGGTCTACCCACCCCTTTAAAATGGCGGGTGGTTGCCCCCACCAATTGGGGTGCACAATGATAATCCCGTCGGAATTTGATATTTCCCGGCAATAATTTTTAATAGTGGCATCCAAGTGAGCGTCTTGAGGTATTTCACTGCCTGGAAGTACGGGGTCAAATTTTTCACGATATAAGTCATGGTAATAAACTGAATGACCGTTTTTCTCCAGTGTTTCTTTAGCTACCCCGGCAATTGCGTGGTTAAAGCTGTTTTGATTTGGGTGACCCAGAATGAGGGAAATTTTCAAAATTGTGCCCCCTTTAAAAACCCAACTAATAATAAAATAAGGTGCTGAAAGTTAACTTTGCTTATTTTAGTCTAGCATAATTTTGTGAGGCAATAAACAGAAAAGATTATAGAAAGAATTATTTTGTGTACATAAAAAATAAAAAAGCAACAAACGTGAAGCTTTTTGCATAAATAATATAATAAGTTCCATTGGTATTTTATGGAGGTTGGAATAGCTAATGCTTTTTCCTAAATACCCCTCTACAAAAAATGAATATAGGAGAAATAGTCCACCACAAGCAACCGTTTACTATTTAATTAATTATATTGATACTAAACTTTTCTACATGATTAACCGTACAGCGGCTCATCCCCTCGCGGACATCCTGATGCCCTTCTTTAGCTACCTGGGCAATTACGGAGCGGTATGGTTAATTTTAGGATTAATCGGCGGCACCCAAAACGACCGGGGGATAGAACAGCCTTTTGGAATAGTATTGTTATCGTTATTGACCGCACACCTTTTAACCGAAGGTTTAATTAAACCTTTCTTCAGACGCAGCCGTCCTTTTGAAACCTTACCGCAAACCAGGCTTTTAATTTCAAAACCGCCTTCTTCCAAGTCTTTTCCCTCCGGTCATGCACTAACGTCCTATACATGCGCCACAATTTTAAGTCATTTATATACCGGTCTGGCCCCTTATTTTTACTTTCTTGCTGGTTGCATTGCTTTATCACGTGTATATGTAGGTGTTCATTATCCGGGCGATGTTATCGCCGGTAAGGAAATGGGGTTACTTTTGGGTTCCTTGATTAAATATAGACTGAATATAAATCGTTAAGTAATAAAGATAGCAACATGGGTATTCACAAAAAAAAGCGACCTTCCGAAAGGAAGGTCTGCTTCAGGTTGCGATCAAAATAACATTCAGGAACTCTGTTCTTTTTCTTTTCTCAGCTTTCTAGCTTCTATAATATCTGCAATTACAGCCCAGTACGTGTAAATTGTTGCCAGCGTTATCCAGCACACCGTAAACCAGTGATTGATGATGTATTCTCCGCGGGAGAGCACACCCAAGGTAATTTCGGAGAACATACGGAAGCCCCCCTTCTTTTCTTCTTTGGCTATTCCTATTATTTTTCCTCACTTTCATCACTTTCACCGATGACAAGCATTTCTTCAACGCTTTCATATTCAAAGCCGGCATCTTTCAAAGTGCTGTAATCGAAGGGCTGGGGTTTAGCCAGCGTCCAGGGTATCGCTATGATAGCCGAGACCCCCATAACGATAACGTTGCCCCATACTACGCCCCAGAGCATGTCGAACCCTGTAACTACTACCCAGTAATAGATACCACAGAGGGCGCCGATAATAGTTCCCCAGAAGACACCGCTGTAATTCGTCTTGCTCCAGAATACCATCATGATCAGCGGTATAACAGCTGAGGAGAAAGCAATACCCATAGCTTCATACATACCGCCGAAGGTAAAGCCTATCATCCGCCACCAGATAACTATTGCCAGCAGTACTGCTGCTACGATATACAGCCAGATCCGGCTTTGGAGGAGGAGCTGCTTATCCTTAGCATCGGGATTAATATAACCTTTATAAATATCGTTGATGATAACCGTAACTACCGCCATGATTTCGCCGGCACCGGTACTGATCGTGGCGCCGCCGACGGCGATAACAAAGAGCGCCAGTCCTAGAAATCCTAAAACTAGGAATGCCGCCATAGGTGCTACCGCTGCGGATTCGGTGAACATCATGCCGTGTTCTCCCCAGTAGTACATTTCGCCGACTTGTAATTGCATGGAGAGGCCGGTAACACCGAGCGCGGTAGCCGTAGCAAACGGAATTGGCCACCAGCAGAACGCAGCGGTCATAAAGGAGCGGAAAACGATCTGCGGGTCCCTGGCACCGGTTACGCGAGACCAGTAGGTCTGGTTACAGAGAACGGCACCCAGGTTGCCGATGGTGTTCACAATCAGGAAGCCCAAACCCCTGGCATTGAGCCAGTTAAGAGGATCCCACTGGTATCTTGCCGCTTCTATAGGCATATCTGTTGCTAGATAGGGTTTGTCTTGCATGACCTGAACAAGCCCGTCATAGATAGTTGAAGGTCCTATTTTAATTACTACTGTCCAGACAATAATCATCAAACAGGCGTACATTACCAGGGACATAATCGTATCTGCAAAAATGCTGGCCCATAATCCTGCCAATGAAACGTAGGAAACAAAAATAACAACCATGATTAATGCGATAGCCCAGAATGGGGCTCCGGTAAACGAAACGCCCATTACGCCACCGCCGGTGATAATCATCAAAGTTACCCAGAAACACACGATAATGGTTATGATAGAGTGCAGGAGGTGGTTCTTTTTATCCGTTCTGAACCTTACAAATTCAGGATATGAGGTGGCCTTGGGCATCAAAGTTTTAATATGCCTACCCATATAAGCCATAATCGGTAGCGGTACGGTAGCTCCCAAAGCGTACCACCAAGGACCTACAAATCCCCACTGATATCCCGTATAACTGCTGACCATAAGGGTCGCAGCCCAGATCCACGTTGCCACAATCGAAGCGTTAATCATACCGTGGCCGATGTCCCTACCACCGGATAAAAAGGCCCCGGCTGTTGCGCCCCTTGCTCTACCCAGTTTATACACTGCACCGGTGTAAACTATTCCCTGAACAGCCAGGATTGCGTACATCGTCCACTGGGGTAATGGAGCAGTGTGTTCCATGTTCTCACCTTCTTAAGTTTAATTTTGTTGGACCCCATTTTTTGTCCTTTTATTGAACTTAAGATACTTAAAAATAACTGCTAAATTTAAACAGCCAATCTTTTATGATCACCCCCTTCAGTTTGGTTTCCCGGTTATATATGTCCCCCCCTTCCCTAAAATATAGAAAGCAGAAATTGAAGCTTTTTATTACCCCATATGCTTGAGATTTAAGCAGCACTTTGTATTTTAGTGACCGTTTCGGGGCATATCACCAGGGTCCTAGGCCAAAGAGAACTTCCTCTCTACGGGATGAGAGGTGGCATATACCAATGGGGATTTGTAGGACCCTGGTGATATGCCCCGGAGTGTAATAGCTCCTTACACCATATAGTTAAACCGCTAATAATAATTTATTCATAGCAAAATATGTATTTAATAGGCTATATTACTAATTTCTTCCGCTAAAAGTTGCAAAAAAACATTTCTCGGAAATAACTTTTATTTTGCTACTATCTAGGACGCCAGTTTAAAGAAACAATCAATTTCAACTAAGTTTTTTCTTGCTTAATAGCTCGTATTATGATTGAAGAAGACTAAACATGAAAAAACAAATGGTACTTGCGGAGAATTTTTCAAGAGATGCAAGTATACTAGTAATTATGTTGCTAAAGGAAGGCAACTGACTAATGAAAGAATTTTGCAAGGAAATTGTTTTCCTTACCGGGATTAAGTGAAGTGATAAAATCTAAAGATTACTTAATTATTTAACTTAAATTATTTTATTTTTCTATTTTCAGTATAAACCAATTCAGCAATTTGTCAACCGGTGGTTAACAAATTATTCAAACAATTTATTTAATTACTCTGAACTTTGTACTCTTAGTGTCAAAAAAAAAGATATAAAATATGCTGTAATTAAAAAGAACTCTGAGGAGGTCATGTCCCCGTGGATAATGAGTTTTGTCCCCAAGGTGTTATACGTTATATTGAACCCGGCGATACCCTTTATGCCATATCTTTGTGTTACGGAGTGTCTGTAGAACAAATAATAGAGGCGAATCCGGGGATAAACCCGAGGAACTTAAGAATTGGCCAGGCTGTTTGCGTTCCCGTGGAACCCCTCGAAGACTGCCCGGGTTTTCTTTATCAAATTAAGAGCGGTGATACGATTTATAAACTTTCGCTACGCTTTCATACTACTGTAAACGCTATCTTATCGGTAAATCCGGGAATCGTCCCCGATAATTTGCGGGTCGGCCAGCAAATTTGTATTCCCGGTACGGGTTTATGTCCCAAGGAACTTACTCCGTATACGATCAGGGCAGGAGATACACTTTTCTTTATAGCAAGAAGGTTCGGAATAAGCGTCCAGGATATTATAAACGCAAACCCCGGTATCGATCCGCGCAACCTGCAGGTAGGACAGGAAATATGCCTGCCCTTATAGAACCCCGTTATTAAGAGAATTGTCGAAAATCAGTTTTTGCATTTAGGAGTGATATCTAATTCCCGGCCGCTAATTCCGCTTAAAAGGTGCCGGAAGTAGCGGCCGGAAGTGTTAATTTAATTTATCTTTAAATTTTTGTATATACCGCTATGGGGCAACCTATAAAAAATCCTTAGTACTTAAAATAGATTATTCCTTTCGGGTTAAACGAAGGACTAAAGTTGTAGATTTATAGGTGAGTTATTACGGGCGAGTTCGGAAATTTACAAGTGTGACAAATTTAAATAAAGAAGGAACCTTATTAAGAATATCATTTAACAATGAGAACCGAAGTTTCAGCGGTATGGGCGACCTTGTTACTCACACTTCCTAAAAATAGCTCGTTTAGTTTTCCTAAACCCCTGCTGCCGAGAACTATAAGATCGAATCCCCCTTCCTTTGCCGTTCTGCAGATAACGTTTGCCGGGTTGCCTTCAGGGGATAAAGTTGTTAATTCTAGCCCGTTTTTCTGAAAAACTTCTTTTGTTTTGTTTAATATTTTTTTTGCTTCCTCTTCCTGCACCTCAATTATTTTCGAAGCCCCTAAATATGGCGAGCCCGAGGCAGCAACACTCAAGAGAGTAGAAGTAGTACCTTCAATAACGCAAATTGCAGTTACATCAGCCTTTAAAGCCTTGGCAAGCTCAATTGTTTTTTCCGTTACTTTCTCGGAATGCTCTGAGCCGTCAGTAGCCATTAAGATTTTATACATAAATTCACCTCCTTTATCAAAGGTTCTTTCATGCATATACCCCTGAAAGGGGTCAAATGCCGTAACTATTTTAAGTACCACTATATTAATAATAATCTATTTTTAATTAATATTAAAGACCTTTACCTTATAAATATATTCTACCCTAAGCTCAGAAAACCTTCCAAATTCCTGTAGTTTAATTAAATAATTTAGTAGAATATGGCCTTACTTCATTTAAATTGCACAAAAACTGGCTGCAGCATTATAAAGGATTTTGCCCGAATTCTGTCTAATATCTTAAATATAAATGTGTTTTTGAGAGGAGGTTAACGATGCACGAGCTCTCAATGATGGAGGGAATTATGGAAAAAGTTGAAAAGCAAGCTGCTGAAAATAATGTCAGAAATATCAAAAAAATAAAACTTGTGGTTGGAGAGCTAAAAGGAATTTCTCCGGATTCCCTGAAGTTTTGTTTTGAAATGCTGCCCAAAAAGCAATTGTTTAACAATACCAGTTTAGAAGTGGAGTTAAGAAAAGCCAGTGCTAAATGCCAAGATTGCGGTAAAAAGTTTTCTGCCGACCCCAAAAATTATGGCTGCCCGTACTGTGCTGCTACGGATGTTGAAGTTATAAGCGGTGAAGAGTTTTATATAGATTACTTCGAAGGGGAATAGTTACTTACAAATAGTGCCTGAACAACCCTTATATGCTCAGCCTTAGGGAGGTATTCGGAGATATTGTCAGAGGTTCATAAAGATAAAAAGAAAATATGCTGCAGGGTAAATATCAAGGGAATTGTCCAGGGGGTAGGCTTCCGCCCTTTTGTCTATAATCTCGCTCGTAAATACGGTTTAAAGGGGTGGGTTTTGAATTCATCTCGCGGTGTTACCCTGGAAATAGAAGGGACCCCCCGGTCTATTGAGGATTGTTTACGGGAACTGAGCAGCCGACCGCCACGCCTGGCAAAAATTAATGAGATAGTTAAAAAGGAGTACCCGGCCAAAGGCTATACCGATTTTAAAATTAGAAAAAGTATTTGTGAAGGCCAAAAAGATACTTTGATATCCCCTGATATGGCAGTATGCAGGGATTGCCTTGATGAAATTTTCAACCCTTCTGACCGGCATTTTCACTACCCTTTTACCAACTGTACCAACTGTGGGCCGCGGTTTACCATAATTAGAGATGTTCCATACGACCGGAAACAAACTTCTATGGACAAATTTTTTATGTGTGCAGAGTGCCGGCGGGAGTATAACGACCCAGGAAACAGGCGTTTTCATGCCCAGCCTAATGCATGCCCTGCCTGCGGCCCGCGGGTTTCGCTGGTTGACAGAGAAGGGAAGGAAATTTCCCGGCAGTGGGCCTCCAGTTATCGTAGGCTCATCTTAGAGGATAAGATTATAGCAGTAAAAGGTTTGGGCGGATTTCACCTTACCTGCGATGCCGGGAGCATTAAAGCTGTTGAGAAGCTGCGCCGAAAAAAAAACAGGCCTTATAAGCCTTTGGCAGTAATGTGCCGAGATATAGAGGTAGTGAAGAAGCACTGTAGAATCAGCCCGCAGGAAGAGATATGGTTATCTTCTCCACAAGCGCCCATACTTATTTTGGAAAAGCGTGGTGATAGCTGTTTGCCCGCGTTACTGGCGCCTAATATTAGCACGCTGGGAGTAATGCTTCCTTATACTCCGCTGCACATGCTTTTGTTCGGAGACAAACTAGAAACCCTGGTGATGACCAGCGGTAATATTAGTGATTTACCGCTGGTCATAGATAACTATCTTGCGCTGGAATACCTGGGGGACATTGCAGATTGTTTTCTTCTGCATGACCGGGAAATAATTAATCGCTGCGACGATTCCCTGGGCAGGGTAGTCGACAATAATTTCCATGTTTACCGGCGCTCTCGTGGGTTCACACCTTCCCCAATCAACGTCCCGCTTGGTAGTGTTGAAACGCTTGGAGCAGGCGGTGAGATGAAAAACACATTTTGTCTTCTTAAAAATAACCGGGCTTTTTTGAGCCAGCACCTGGGAGAAATGAGCGTCCAAGAAGGACTGGACAATTTTTGCGAAACTCTGGCAAATTTTCAAAGGTTGACCGGTATTCAACCGCGTGTTATTGCTTACGATTTGCACCCAGAATACCGGATTTCCTTCCTGGCACGTGAGCTTCCTGCTGAAATTCATGTTCCGGTTCAGCATCATCACGCTCATATGGCTGCCTGTATGGCTGAAAACAAGCTTGATGGCGAAGTTATAGGGGTAGTTTGTGACGGAACTGGCTACGGGAAAGATGGCTGTATCTGGGGGTTTGAAATTTTAAAGGGTAATTACTGCAATTTTGAACGTAAGTTTCATTTAGCATACCTGCCAATTCCAGGAGGGGAAAGCTCTATTAGAAGACCGTGGAGGATGGGAATATCCTACCTTAACCAGTACCTTGGCAAGGAAGGTGTGGAAATGGCTTTTGACCTGTTTCCCCGGATGGAGCAGGAAATATTGTTAACTGTTAAGATGCAGGAAAAAGAATTCAATTCCCCGTTTACTTCCAGCTGCGGGAGGCTTTTTGACGCAGTTTCTTCCCTGCTGGGGATCTGCCAGGAAAGCACCTACGAAGGACAGGCAGCGGCAGAGTTAAATTCTGTAATTGAACCGTCTGTAGATGGCAGATATCCGTTTTTGATAAAAAACGACGAGATCGATCCCGGTCCTATGATCGTGGAAATAGTAAAGGATATTCGTAATCATAAAGATGTAAAGGAAACAGCGACCAAATTTCACAATTCTGTTGTATCTATGATAGTTAATGCAGTTTCTTTGGCAGGGGAACAGGAAAATTTGCATCGGGTGGTACTGAGCGGTGGGGTATTTCAGAACAATTACCTATTGTGCAGAACTCTGAAAGGGCTGAGAGAAAAAGGTTTTCAGGTTTTTTATCACCGTGAGGTTCCGACCGGTGACGGCGGCCTTTCCCTGGGACAGGCCGTAATCGGTGCAAATCTTTACCGTAAGAAAAAGAAGTGTTTGAATTAAGTCATAAGGAGGAAGAAATATGTGTCTGGCAGTACCCGCAAAAGTACTGGAAGTAATGGGAGAAGAAGCCAGGGTGGAAGTAAGCGGTAACGTGACCCGGATTAGTATCATTCTAACTCCTGGACTGCGCAGGGGGGACTATGTTTTGCTTCACGCGGGCTACGCACTGGAAAAAATTGATGTAAAGGAAGCGGAAGAAACTCTTAAGCTGCTGGAGGAAGTTTATGAATCAGCTGCTAAATAAGTTTAAAGACCCCGAATTGGGCAGGAATATCCTTAAACGTATTAGAGAGATTGATGTCAGCAACGTTGTTATCATGGAAGTATGTGGGACGCATACCGCGGCTATATCCCGCCTGGCTATCAGGGACTTACTAAAGGAAAAGATAGATTTAAGAAGCGGGCCGGGCTGCCCCGTCTGCGTAACCACTTCCTCAGATATCGACCATATAATTGAATATGCTGGGTTTCCTGGCACGATATTGGCTACGTTCGGTGATATGATGCGAGTACCGGGCAGCAGGACGAGCTTGGCGGAAGAAAAATCCGGGGGTGCGGACATCAGGGTGGTTTATTCTCCCCTGGATGCTCTCCGCCTTGCCATGGAAAACCCGGATAAAGATGTAATTTTTCTGGGGGTGGGTTTTGAGACTACAGCACCAGTGGTAGCCCTTGCTTTGGAGAGGGCTCTCGCCCAGAAAATAAATAATTTCTCAATTTTTTCCGCGCACAAGCTCACTCCCCCTGCTGTAGAGGCATTGTTGCAGGAGAAAGAGATAAATATTAAAGGTTTTCTCTGCCCGGGACACGTTAGTGCCGTTATTGGGCGCCGAGCATGGGATTTTTTGGGCAGTAAATACGGTATTCCCGCTGTAATTGCCGGTTTTGAAGCAAACGATGTGCTAGGTGCGCTGGAAATACTGCTAAACATGATTAAAAAAGGAGAAGCAAGAGTTGTCAACGGTTACACCAGGGCCGTAAAAGAAAAGGGGAATTCCAATGCTTGGAGCATGGTAAAAAAATATTTTGATGTTGTTCCTGCCTATTGGAGGGGATTAGGCTTGATACCCGAAAGCGGGTTGGAAATTAAAGAAGAGTATGCTCATTTTGATGCTAAAAAAAGGTATCCGGTTAGCTTGCCCCTTGAACTTTCTTCTCCTCGCGGATGTATATGCGGTGAGATTTTAAAAGGAAATAAAATTCCTCCGGAGTGCCCACTTTTTGGGAAGGCATGTACACCTGAAAAACCTGTTGGACCCTGTATGGTTTCCGGGGAAGGGGCATGTGCTGCGTATTACAAGTACGACAGAAGGGGGGGAAATATTTGAATAAAAACAAAAGAGTTCAATTGGCACATGGCGACGGCGGGCTTCTTTCCCATGAGATGATTACCGGTCTTTTTCTGAAATATTTTAATAACAATACTTTAAATAAGTTAACGGATGCGGCAAATATAACAGTTTCCTGTGAGAACATTGCGTTTACTACCGATTCTTTTGTTGTAAAACCGCTCTTTTTTGCAGGGGGCGATATCGGTAAATTGGCAGTTTGCGGGACTGTCAACGACCTGGCTGTAAGCGGGGCAATCCCCCGTTTTTTGGCTGCATCTTTTATTATAGAAGAAGGGTTTGACTTTAATAATTTAATAAAAATAGTTGCTTCCATGGCTGCTGCCGCCAGGGAAGCGGGGGGGGAAATTGTTACGGGGG
>DDHO01000092.1:0-23631 GCA_002352935.1 Firmicutes bacterium UBA1874 | reverse complement strand
GGCGGCTGCCGCCAGGGAAGCGGGTGTGGAAATTGTTACGGGTGATACAAAAGTAGTGGAACGGGGTAATGCGGATGGTTTATATATAAACACAACCGGTATAGGAGCTGTGCCAGACGGGGTATTTTTAGGGAGCGAGCGGATTAAACCGGGAGATGTCTTAATTATCAACGGAAATATCGGGGAACACGGCATAGCAATTCTTTCGCAGAGGGAAGGAATTTCTTTTGAAACCTCTGTGATAAGCGACTGCGCTGCTCTTAATCATATGCTCGTAGAACTGCTTCAAAAATTTAATTCTGTAAGATTTATGCGTGACCCTACCCGCGGGGGGCTGGCGACTGTTCTTAAGGAAGCAGCGCTGGCCAGCGGTACTGATTTCTTGCTTTTTGAAAAAAACGTACCTGTTAGTCCGGAAGTTTCCGGAGCGGCAGAAATGCTGGGGCTGGATCCGCTCTATCTGGCTAATGAAGGCAAGGTTCTGATTGTAGCCTCCCCGGAGGAAGGAGAAGAAATTCTTTCTTTTTTACGGTCTTATCCGATAGGAGAGAAGGCCCGCATGATTGGAGAAGTACGGGAAGGAAAGGGGAACGTCTATATGGAGACGGCCCTCGGAGGAACTAAATTTATAGATATGCTTTCAGGCAAACAGTTACCACGTATCTGCTAGTTATTATGTTTGTTTCAGAAAGCAATATCGGAGTTAGCCAGTTGGCTAATGAGTTTATTATTTAATTCGCAGGCCCGTATTATCTTATCTTTGTTCAGGTTTTGAAAAGTGTCCGTGGTGGTATGGCTTAATTCAATCCAGTCAGGAGATGTTAGCGTAACAGCTGGTATGCCCGCTGCTTCAAAAGGAAAATGGTCACTCATATGATCAGGGTAATTCTTATTAACAACCTGAAAACCATTCTGAATTGCGAACTTGGAAATATATTCCTGAAGCATTTTATTTTTACTCCAGACGCTGAATGCATTACTGTTTCCCCCGAGCGTATCAAGGTTAACAACCGCGGCTATTTTTTCCAGGGGGACGGGCGGGTCGTCTACAAATTTCTGGGAGCCTATACATCCCATTTCTTCCCCTCCGAAAGCAACGAATACCACACTGCGTTTGGTGGTTTGGCGTGCTAGATGCTCGGCGGTATTTAATAGAACTCCTACTCCAGAAGCATTGTCATTAGCACCTTCGTAAACCGTCTTCTGGTGAACGCCTAAATGGTCATGGTGTGCGGTGACCAGTATATATTCTTTGGTTAGATTGGAATCGGTTCCCCGGATAAACCCAATGACATTAAGGCCCTTGAAACGGTGGTTATTTATATGCCTGAAGCAAGGCCGGGGTAGGTTTGTTGCGAGCTGGACGCCTGGAAGTTCAAAGGTTTGCACGTAACCATTGGAAAAAGGTTTCAGGCCAATATCTTGGAAGCGGGCAGTCAGGTAATTGACTACCTTGGCTTCATCTTCGGTACCCGAGCGCCTGCCGTGGAACAGGGTCAGGAGCTCAATGTCTGTAAACAAGAGCCTGTACTCTTTGCCGTTTTTGTATTCTAAAGTATTTTTTAATTTTTCGGTATTTGTGTTTAAAATAAAAAAACTGGCCAATAAAATTGCAAAAATAGTAATCCATTTAGCAGTTTTCTTCAAAACTATCCCTTCTTCATCAAATTCCCAATCTTTTTCATTCAAAAAACGTAATTCTTTTCCCCGGAAGCTTTTACCTTCTTCTCTGTATAAATTAGCGTGTATCAACCAAAAATAATTAGGAAATTATCATCAAGTGCTATTAGGAATGTTTCAAAGGATCAGCATGTTAAAATGTTAAAAATTTTATTTTTAATAGTTTATTTGGAGGTGAAACGGCCGGAATATTTTATATATAGACCGGCCTTTGGCTTGAAAGATATAAAAACCAATACACCACGCATTGCTTATTTTTGCATGGAATACGGTCTTCATAAAGAACTTCCGATTTATGCTGGGGGGCTGGGAATTCTAGCAGGTGATTACCTTAAAGCGGCAGCTGATCTCAATTATCCTTTGGTCGGGCTGGGTATACTTTGGCGTCAAAATTATACTAAGCAGCTTATTGGTGAAGACGGTTACCCTCATGATTATTTTCCGGATTATGATTTTGATTTTATAAAAGACACCGGGGTCACTGTTGATGTCCATGTAAGAGAAGCAGTGGTGAAGTGCAAGATTCATCTGGTAGATCAATATGGTAATGCTCCTCTTTATCTTCTGGATACGGATTATCCTGGCAGCAGGTACGGATGGATAACGTCAAAACTTTATGGCGGGTCTGAGCAAGACCGCATTGCTCAGGAAATAGTCTTAGGGATAGGCGGGGTCAAAGCACTCAGAAAACTGGGTATAGAGGTGGATAAGTACCATTTTAACGAGGGGCACGCCGTTTTAGCTGGAGTGGAATTGCTGAGAGAAAAAATGGAAGAAAGAGGCATGGAATTTAAAAGTGCAGTTGAAAGTTTGAGACAGGAAGTGGTTTTTACTACGCATACGCCCGTTGAAGCGGGTAATGAAATTCACGGGCACGATTTATTAAGTTATATGAAGGCTTACAATGGCCTTAATTACGAACAAATGCGTTTTTTGGGGGGAGATCCTTTTAACATGACTGCTGCGGGGCTGAGGATGGCTGGAATAGCTAATGCTGTTTCAGAACTTCATGGTAAGACGGCTCGCCGGATGTGGAAGGATATAGATACTCCTGGACCTTTAATATCCATTACCAACGGGGTACACGTACCTACCTGGCAAGACCCGCGTATTGCTGAGGCTTTGAATAAAAAGAAAGACCTTTGGAGGACTCATTTAATTGTAAAAAAAGAACTTTTAGACCACGTATTGAAAATGACAGGGAACAAGATGGATGTGGAAAGCTTGACAATAGGCTTTGCTCGCCGGGCAGCACCCTATAAGCGGAGCGAGCTTATTTTTCGCAATGCTGAAATAATAGGCCCTCTGCTTGAGGAAGGGAAAATACAGCTGATTTTTTCCGGTAAGGCACATCCAGATGACAAGTTGGGAAAATCTATCATAATAAAGCTGGTTCAAATGGATCGCAAGTACGGCAATAGTGTGGTTTTTCTGGAAGATTACGACATGTCCATTGCGCTTTTAATGGTCCGTGGGTGTGATGTTTGGCTTAATACTCCTCTCCGGCCTTTAGAAGCTAGCGGCACTTCAGGAATGAAGGCTGCATTAAACGGAGTGCTTAATGTAAGTGTAAAAGATGGGTGGGTTGCTGAAGGGATCGTTCACGGGAAAAACGGCTGGCTCCTTGATGAATATATTGAAAAGGTGGAAGGGGAGGAACAGCAGGATGAACAGGACATTAAAGCGCTAAACAAGGTTTTAACAGAAGAAGTAATGCCCCTTTATTACGGAAAAAAGAGTAAATGGGAGGAAATGATGCGAGCGAGTATTGATATGTGCAGCGAAAAATTTTCTTCTTGGACTATGATACGAAATTATTATGAATACATGTACCGCTACTCAGCCAACCGCAGGCAGGTCGAGCCGTGATTTCCCGCATGCCGTTATTTTTATTCATAAGTAGTTAAGGAACGGTTTTTATCTTCATGACGTTCGAGGGCATATTCAATAATTAGGTCTAGCAGCTTGGCGTAAGGGATACCGCTTGCTTCCCAGAGCTTGGGGAACATACTTACTTTTGTGAACCCCGGTATGGTATTTATTTCGTTTATTAATATCCTGTTGCTGTTGTTTTCTAAAAAGAAGTCTATACGGGCAAAACCTGCACAATCTACTACTTTAAATGCACTTTCTGCCATATGTTTAACCGCATTAACAGTGTCAGCAGGTAATTTGGCAGGAATAAGCAGTTGAGAGTTCCCATCCAGGTATTTAGCACGATAATCATAAAATTCGTTGCAGGGTACGATCTCTCCCGGTATCGAAGCCCGGGGATCATCATTCCCTAGAACGGCAACTTCGATTTCCCTGCCATCTATATTTTCTTCAACTATGATTTTCCGGTCATATTTTGCTGCTTCGTTAATTGCAGGGCTCAAATCCTGCCTGTTATGTACTTTGGAAATTCCTAAGCTTGAACCGAGGTTGGCTGGCTTCACGAAGCAGGGGTATCCTATTTCATTTTCTATTTTCCTGAAAATGTGCTCTTTGTTTTGTTCCCATTCCTTTCTCAAAAAATAGAGGTACCGGGCCTGGGGAAAACCGTGTTTGGCAAGCAATGCTTTACATAAAACTTTGTCCATAGCCAAAGAAGAAGCAGCTACACCTGAACCAGTGTAAGGAAGATCGGCAAGCTCCAGGAGACCCTGCACAGTTCCGTCCTCTCCGTAAGTGCCATGCAGTAAAGGCATAACAACGTCTATATGGCTGACATAAACTGTACCTTCCGCCGGATTAATCAGTTTTTGTTTTTCAGGGTCAGGGGGAAGAGTTATAGAAGGCAGATTTTTAGGGAAACCGTGTTTTAAAACTTTTTCCGGGGTAATTCCGGCAACCCAGCTGCCCTTTTTAGTAATACCCACAGGAATAACTTCATACTTGTTTTTATTTAGTTCATCTATAACGGAGACAGCGGATTGCAGTGAGACTTCATGTTCGCCGGAGCGACCTCCAAATAGGACGACGACCTTTTTTGGAAGAGACAATTTTTAGGCTCCTTCCTTATTATTTTTTATACAAAACCTTGTACAAGTTCTCGCGGTAAAAAGTTATAAGATTTTTATAATTAAAATTTTAAAGGTTAATCGCTCTGTTCACAAGCAACTTTTAAAATTTTATACTTCTTGTACTTCCGGAAAGCCCGTTATCCAAAGACCCGGTGACATATGAAAATAGCTGCCAATAAACCGGCTGTATCAGCAATTAACCCTACCGGTATGGAATATCGTGGCCTTTTAACTCCGACGGATGCAAAATAGACGGCAATGATATAAAAAGTCGTATCGGTACTCCCGTCTAAGGTGGTCGCCAGCCTGCCGATAAAGGAATCGGGTCCGAAGCGTTCCAGAATTTCCAGAGTGAGTCCCAGGGCTGCGGGGCCGGAAAGAGGACGCACCAGGGCAAGAGGGAGTATTTCCTCGGGAACACCGAGAAGTCCCAGAAACGGAGCAAAAATTTTCCCCAATGCAATTAGGGCTCCGGATTCTCTAAAAAGTGAAATGGCGACATATATTCCCACAACGTAAGGCAGTATTTTAAGAGCCATCCAAAAACCTTCTCCGGCTCCTTCTATAAAAGCGTCATATACTTTAACTTTTTTCCAGTAGGCGTGCAAAAAAACAAAAAGAAGAAATAAAGGTATAAGCCATTGAGACATTGTGGTCAGAATTGGATAAAACATCTTATTTTCACCTATATGCAGAATACCGTTTTCGGAAATAGTAATCTGCAACCACAGCGGCCAGGGTTGAAAAACCAGTTGCGAAAAGGATTGTTCCTATAACTTCAGCGGGATCGCTGGAACCTGCTTCTGCCCGGATTGCTATAATAGTAGTGGGAATGAGAGTAATGCTTGAAGTGTTGATAGCCAGAAAAGTGCACATGGAAGCGCTTGCCGTATCTTTGTAGGGATTAATTTTTTGTAATTCTTGCATGGCCTTTAGCCCGAAAGGCGTGGCGGCACTTCCGAAGCCGAAAAGGTTAGCGCTGAAATTCATAAGGATAGCACCCAGGGCGGGGTGCCCTCTGGGAATATCCGGAAAAAGAGGCCGCACTAATGGTTCAAGGATGCGGGTGAAAGTTTTTAAGAGGCCCGATTTTTCGGCGATTTTTGCTACACCCAACCATAGGGTTAGGATCCCTATTAAGTTAAAAGTTCTAAGTACTCCGTCAGAAGTGGCATTTATTATTATAGAGGTTACTTCTCCTATTTTCCCGTTAAAAACAGCAAATAGGATACCGCTAATAATTAAAAAACCGAATATCCAATTCAATATTCTGCCCCCTCTTCCTACAGGTGAATAATTACCATGGTGTTTTGCGGAATGTTTTTATAGAACCACAGAGCATCGGGATCTGCCAGGCGCACACAACCATGGCTTGCTGGCAGGCCGAGCTTTGCATGTTCTTCTTTCTTTGTTTTCCAGCCGGCACCTCGAGGTACCCCGTGAATTAAATATTGTTCATGTAACCGTACCCAGTAACAAGCGCCTTCTCCGAAACGCGCAGACCAAAAACTTTCGCCTCTGTCACGGGTATAGAATGTTCCGGTAATGGTTTTACTGTCCTCCAGCCCTCCCGAGGCCAGCATGTGCCTAATGGGGAAACGGCCCTTATAAACGGTTAAAGTGTGTATTTTTCCAAGCGATACTTCTACCCAAAGTTTATCTTCCATGTCTCTAACTTTGAAGTTGAAATTATAAGGGAGGGACTTTTCGCCGATTATACTGGTTACCCGAGCATGGACCGTGTAGGATGTGCCGGGAACAAGAGTTTTTACCGGACGAAAAACTGCCGTATTTTCTCTTACCGTTGACGTACCTTCTACAATGCTGCCCTGAAATGACACCAGCTTGATATCTGCAGAGCTAAGTTTTTCGTTGGCGTGCAGTTTAATTTCCTGAAAAAGATTTACGTTTTTTTTTCCAGGCTCGGGGGAGGAAGCGATTATTTGTGGACGCCTGGCCGTGGTGAAGGAAAGTTCCTTTTTTTTCTCTATAGGTATTCCGCTTTTGCTCATTAGGCCGGGCTTAAAAATAATTTTAAATTTTTTGCCCCCGGGCATTTTTTTTTCGGGAAAAAATAACCAACGGCTGTGGTCAGTATATGAGTTTCCTTCTGGAGACTTAACTATAAGCGGTTTTAATTCTCCGGGAACGGGCAATATAATATTTTTATATATGCTTTCAGGTGCCATCACAGTATCAAAACTAATCGTCAGGGGCCCCCCGGTTGGGACATTATTTTTATGTATAATTTCTATACGCCGTGGCCGGCCGGGAAATATTTTTTTTTATGAATATTTTTTGCCACAAATGGTATATGGGTAGGTACGTTATTTAAAACTATAGACACTTCCTGACTTCCAGGCAGGGAGTTTTGAGTCAGTTCAAGCAGCAAGGTGGTTGAATTATTCCATTTTAAATCAGTTTTTATTGAAGAAGAAGGAATTTCGGGGATAATTTTAAGATTCGGCATTACCTGTTCTTTTTTTACGGGTAATAAAAAATTTATTTTAAGCAGAATTTTCCCCTCGTCCGAACTGACGATTTTTGTGCGACTAGCATTTTCTAAAAAATTACGGGTACCCAGGACCAATAATAATATCAGCAGTAAAATATAAATTCTTTGACGCGAATAATACATTTTATCCACCTTTCAAAGCTCTTCCACAAAGAATCTATGGGCTTAACACCGGGGCTAGAACTTTTTTCTTTCTTTCCGTATTTTTGTTTGATTGGGGGAAAGGATAACAGGAGGAGATTCCCTGCCCTTAAATGCCTAATTAATGGACAGTAATATAAACACCATGTTATAATTAAAGCGCTTATTTGTGTTAAACGTTACTCTTGAATTACCTTAATTGAAAGGAGGGTAAAAAAATTTGCTAAACAAGGAGCCCAAATTTATGGGGGAAAAAGAAGATACTAAATTTGTTGAAGAGGAAAAACGTGAAATTGCTCGCTGGAGAGCCCAAAAACTAAAAGCCAGGATAGAGGACTACCTTGAGGCTAGAGACAAAATTCCTACCGGTTTTACCCAGGCTGAAAAGATTGCCAAACGCAAGAAGAATATTCTTGATTTACTGGGGGGTACTGAAAGAGACTGGGAGGACTGGAAGTGGCAAATTAAAAATCGGATCAAAGATGTCAGCGTTTTGAAAAAAATACTGCAGCTCACGAAACAGGAAATTAGTGAAATAGAGAAAGTTGGCAGCCAATTTCGTTGGGCTATTTCACCTTATTATCTCAGCCTTATTGAACCGGGAAATCCTAAAGATCCGGTTCGTTTGCAGGCAGTACCCATGTTAAAAGAGATAGAAGATGTAACAGGAGCTGCCGATCCAATGGCCGAAGAATTTACTTCCCCGGCCAGCTGTATAACGCGTCGTTACCCGGACCGGCTGATTATTAATGTTACAAACAAGTGTGCCATGTATTGCCGGCACTGCCAAAGAAGGAGAAATATTGGGGAAATTGACCGGTCTAAATCACAGAAAGATCTTGAAGAAGCCTTGAACTATATTAGAAAATCACCGGAAATTAGAGATGTCCTGCTAACCGGCGGGGATGCCCTGATACTGGAAGAAGACAAGCTGGATTGGTTATTGACAGAGCTGGATAACATCCCTCATGTCGAGATTAAACGTATTGGGAGCCGTACTCCGGTGACTCTTCCCCAGCGGATTACCGAAGAGCTCTGTGATATGCTGTCCAGGCATGCGCCGCTTTATTTAAACACTCAATTTAACCATCCGCAGGAAATAACACCAGATGCCCAAAAGGCTTGTGAGCGCTTAAGTAAGGCGGGAATACCGTTGGGCAACCAGGCGGTTTTACTTAAAGGAATCAACAATGACCCTCACGTTATGAAAAAGTTAAATCATGAACTCCTTAAGATTAGGGTACGTCCTTACTATATATTTCATGCAAAAAATGTTATAGGCACGAGCCACTTTATAACCAAAGTTGAAGAAGGAATAGAAATTATGGAAAAGCTTCGCGGTTATACTTCGGGTTTGGCAATACCTACCTATATCATTAATGCTCCCCAGGGTTACGGTAAAACTCCTATTTTCCCAGATTACCTTATTTCTTCTGGAAAAGACAGGATTAAGATACGTACCTGGGAAGGAAGGGTAATCGATTATCCCAATGGTAACTTTGAGGAAAATGAGGCTAATAATGGAGAGAATCAGAGCTAGAAACTTATATGGGAAATTTAATGTAACTATTTTGGACAGGATTTTTACTGTCCATTTTATTTATACGTAAACAAAAAAGAGAGCTGTATTCCCAGCCCTCTCATACCATAAAAATTATATTATATATATTCTTTTTCCGTACTTTTAACGTGTGCAAATTCTTCTTTTAAAATCGCATCCGTAGGACAAGATTCTACCGCTTCGTTTACGAGACCTTCTTTTCCCTCGGGAATTTCCTCAACCTGAACTTCCGCCAGGCCTTCCTCGTCCCAATCAAATACTTCAGGACAAATGTTTATACAATCTCCACATGCTATACACAAGTCCTTGTCGACCTTAACTATCAAGAATTTTCACCTCCTTTTACTTAAATAGAAACCACTCTCCAACGCTGGAGGATGGAGAGTGGCCTCTATTTAAAAGGGTTTGCAACAGCATTTCCGGGGTCCAGTTTTTAATATTCACCTGAGTTGCTTAATCTAAAACATAAAACCCCGTATTTAGCCCGCAGTCAGCTGATATATCTGCTGCGGGGTCTGCTGTTGCGAAACCCTGTATGAATAGTTTGTCCGCCTAAAAATTTAATATACGGATCTTTGATTTTAAAATATGGGATCGCTGTTAAAAAATAAAAAATTCTAATTCTGTGTTCCTTTTTGAAGCAATTGAGAAGGTAGCAAGCTTTTTTCCCGAAGTGTGCTTAAGATAATAACTGTAATAGCTAAAGTAAATAAAGTAACAACTAAAAAAGCGGGGAACTCTTTAAACCGAGTGAGAGCCCCGAATGCAGGAGGCCCAATGGCTACTCCAAAAAAACGCATAGAACCGTAAAGGCAGGTAATTATTCCCCTTTCGCTTGTTGGAGCAGCGCTTGTAATAAGGGTGTTTATAGAAGGAAGCACCAAACCAGTTCCTATTCCTAAAATGGTCATAGCTACAAAAATAATGTAAATATTCCGGGAAACAGTCACAACGGCCAGGGATAGGGTTACGGCCAAAAGGCCGGAAATAACTACGGTTTTTAACGAAATTGTGCTATTTTTCTGCAAAAGATTACCTGAAAGATAAGATGTCAGAGTCAAAGCGCCAACCGGGATTGCGATTAAAAGACCGAGCCGCATGCCGCTAATGTTGTACTGGGCCTCCAAAAAATCGGATAGATAACTTAAAAAACCGAAAAGAATTAAAAGAACAAGCATTCCGGCGATAAAGCAGGCAAGAAGTGAAACCCCCTTTTCTTGAAAAATTTGTATTACCTGTTTTTTATATTCAGAGAAACTGGGTTTGTGCTGCTGATTTTTAGAAGGTTCTTTAATAAATAACCATATTGCTCCTGCCACGGGCAGTGCAAGAATACTGTAAATAAAGAATGGCGCGACCCAGGAAATGAGACCTAAAGCGGCACCGGCTATAGGACTGACGACCTTACCGAGCCCATTGGATGATTCTAGGATGCCAAGTGTTTTTGTGCGTTCACGGCTCTTAAATATATCTCCTGTAAGTGCCATAGCCAATTGGTATGTACCTCCTGCTCCTATCCCTTGGACTACCCGCCCTGCCAACAGCAGGGGAAAAGGGTTTGGCAACAGCAGGGCTGCCAGGCCCGAACCCAGCCCCCCAAGACCGTAGATTATTAGCGAGGGTGCCATTATTATTCTTCTCCCGTAACGGTCTGAAAGGAACCCTGAAATAGGAATTACCACACCTGCAGGTATTGAAAAGGCTGTAATAATAAGTCCGACTTGGAGGAAGGACAAATCCATAGCGGCTTTAATTTTGGGCAATATGGGAATAAGCATGGAATTTCCTAGGACCATGATAAAAGGTACACAGCAAAGGATAGCAAAAGAAGCTTTTAATTCTGATTTCATTTAGAATTCCTCCAAAAAGAAAATAAGAAGGTATAATTACCGGACTTAGTGTTCCCGCAATTTGCAAAGTTATGTTGAAGTCTATTCTAACTATTTTAATGTCTTCATAAATTTAATAAAAATTTTTTATTAAAAAAATTGGGAGGGGGAGGGCAATTAATGTTTTTAATAGAGGATAAATATGTTGCAGGTATGGCGAGCATACGTTTTTTATCTGCAGCGCTGGAATTTTCGGCTGCAATATTGATGTTAAAGCTTAATAAAGTGGAAGAGGCCATGAAAGTTAATGCAGTGCTGGCTATTGTGGGCCCTGTAGTTCTTACCGCTGTTACAGGGCTGGGTATTGCAGGTTTAGCCGGAAAGGTTCCATTTCATAAAATGATTTTTATTATCATGGGTGTGGGCTTGATTTTATACGGAGTACGTCAGAATTAGCAAAAAAGTAAAGAATTTAATTCTAGTCAAAATTTTAAGGTAAATAATAAGATAAAAAGATGCGAATTAACAGAACGGGCAAAAAAATCCTTCTTAAGAAGCAAAGTTTAACAGCTTAAACTTAAAAGTTATTTTTTTACGGGGGTGTTGAGGTGGAAAAAAAGGAGCATTTTAAATCTTGGTGGGATTTACTGAACTATCCTTGTCCTGAGAGGCAAATTAAACCACGCAATAGGGGATTGACTATGGTTATTGATAAAGGGCTCGGCTTAACGGAATTAAAGGAACTCCTTGACATCGCAGCAGATTATATTGATTTTATTAAGCTGGGTTTTGGAACATCTGCTCTCTATCCAGAGTTCGTACTTAAGGAAAAAGTAAAGCTTGTACGAAAGTACGGGGTAGATATATTCCCCGGGGGTACTTTTCTCGAAGTAGCGCTTTATCAGGGCAAAGTCGATCTTTTTCTTCAAACTTCTTGTGAGCTCGGGTATTCGTTTATTGAGGTATCGGACGGGACGATATCTTTACCCCCTGAAGTAAGATTGGAAACCATATTAAAAGCACGGGAGTTAGGCTTTGGGGTCATTTCTGAGGTTGGTAAGAAGGATAACCGGGATGAGGTTAGTTTGGAAAAGTTAATTGAACAGGCAAACAGGGACCTGGAAGCGGGAGTTTATAAAGTAATAGTAGAAGGGAGAGAGTCGGGTAAAGGTGTGGTAATCTACGATGCTCGGGGGGGGATTAAGAAGCCAGAACTGGATAAGCTGGAGACGGGCTTGCCGGGAAGTGATAGCGTTATATGGGAGGCCCCTCTCAAACATCAACAGCAGGAATTGATATTTAAGTTTGGTCCAAATGTTAATTTGGGTAATGTTCCACCGGATGAAGTTCTCGCTTTAGAGGCACTGAGGGTAGGGCTGCGGGGGGATACCTTTAGAAATTTATTATCGAGTTCAGCAGGATGGGGGCAGCAGTGCAAAGTTCCCGGAAATAGCCCTTGAAAGGAGGAAATTTTATTGAAAGTAGAGGTTGAAGTTACCTGGCGGGAGCTATCTCCGGAGAAAGCTGAAGGGAGGACCGCTGTCATCATAGATGCCTTGCGTGCTTCCAGTACTATAATTACTGCACTGGCCAACGGTTGCCGTCGGGTAATTCCGGTGACCCAGCCCCGGCAGGCTTTTGAGCTTTTGGAGAAAGATTCCGGAAGGCTGCTGGGGGGGGAGAGGGCAGGTAAAAAAATAGAAGGTTTTCATCTGGGCAATTCGCCCGGAGAGTATTTTCTTGAAGCAGTAAAAGGGAAAGAAGTGGTCTTGACTACAACTAACGGTACGCTGGCTGTCCTGCACGCAGCAAAGATGGCTGGCCGCGTTCTGGTAGCCAGTCCCCTAAATGCTGGCGCTCTGGCTTCTTATCTGGAGGACGAAGAGGAGGCTGTAATTGTTTGTGCTGGACTCAAGGGGAAGTTTGCTCTTGAAGATTTTGTAACTGCAGGCTTACTTGTAGAAGAAATTAATATAAGGTACGGAAACTTGAAACTAAGCAAAACGGCACGCAAAGCAATGAATAGCTATTTAAATTTTTCTCGTAATATTGCCTGTGCTTTTATTTGCTCACCTCACGGAAGAAGGCTTTTAGAGCTGGGTTTGGTAGAAGACATTTACTTCTGTTCTAGAAAAAATGTTTTTCATGCTGTTCCGGTATTTGACGGGACGGGGTTAGTCCTTAAAAACGGAGCGTAGAAAAAATTAACCCGAATGTGACGGGGGCTAAAATATTTTCTTCTGTTTTTTCAGAAAAGCTTCTAGGGTTTGTACATGCAGCATAATATTATTTGGACAAAATGTTGCAGCCCGATTGGAGGAGAAATTGTGCCTTCGTCAGTACTTTTCATGTTAGCAATATTTTTATTGGGTATAATTGGAAGGTCCAATATCATTGCAGCTGCAGCGGGAATTCTTCTAGTCCTTCAAATAGCCAATATTCAATTTATTTTTCCTGTACTTGAAGACAGGGGTTTAGATTTGGGTTTGTTGTTTCTCGTTATATCGGTTTTAGTCCCTTTTGCTTCAGGAAGAATTTCTTTTAATGAGATCTCCAGTTCGGTTTTCACCCTTTCCAGTTTAATAGCTTTTATCAGTGGTTTAATTGCTACACTTTTAAATGAGCGTGGTCTAGGCTTACTGCAGCGGGAACCAGGTCTTATGGTAGGCTTGGTTCTGGGTTCAATTATAGGGGTTTCTTTTTTCCGAGGGATTCCCGTTGGCCCTTTAATGGCAGCAGGTATTGCAGCCGCTATTTTGGCGGTATTAAATTTTTTTAGGTGATTTGGTCCGGTTTTGTTTGTGTATAGTAGAAAAGAAAGAGTGGAATTCTAATTAGTAAAATAATAATTTATTATATATTGGAGGGAAAATAATGAATATTTACGCTAGGATTTCAAGGCGCAGTCATCCTCATATTTATCCACCGGATTCCAGGCAGCCGGATTTCAGACCCAGCCCCGAAATTAATCCCCCGGAGACTCCTTCGGAACAAGAAGAAGATGAAAAAAACAAATAGAGAAACAATTCGACCGGGTTCAGCACCCGGTTTTTTTAATAACACAAAAGTAACAAGGGATTAACTCTTAGATAATAACTCGAAAATATATTATAATAACACTATTAGTAAATAAATTCTTGCGGGTGATATATTATGAATGATGAAAAAATTACTATTTCAACTTTAAAGGAAATGAAGAAAAATAATAAAAAAATAACCATGCTCACTGCGTATGATTATACTGCAGCTATGCTGATAGACCGTGCTGGGATTGATATTATTTTGGTCGGAGATTCTTTAGCAATGACCGTACTGGGCTACAAAGACACCCTCCCTGTAACAATGGATGAAATGGTACACCATACTAAAGCTGTTGTAAGGGGGGCAGAAAGGGCACTGGTAGTGGCGGATATGCCCTTTATGTCTTTCAACATAAGCTGCGAAGAAAGCGTTCGAAATGCAGGACGGTTGATTAAAGAAGGCGGGGCTCAGGCGGTAAAGCTGGAAGGCGGAGGTCCGGTTGTAAAGACTGTAAAAACTCTAGTAAATGCTGGTATTCCAGTTATGGCCCATTTGGGACTAACACCACAAACCGCATCTCAACTTGGGGGTTATAAGGTTCAGGGAAGGACCTCCCAAAAGGCCCGTCAAATTATGGAAGATGCTCGTATGCTCCAGGAGGCAGGTGCCTTTAGCCTGGTACTAGAATGTGTACCTCTTTCCCTAGGACAGGAAATAACAAGAGAGCTGGAAATACCAACAATTGGAATTGGGGCCGGCCCTTACTGTGACGGACAGGTCCTCGTTTTTCACGATCTGGTGGGCTTGTTCCCCAAATTTACTCCAAAATTTGTCAAACAATACTACGATGCGGGGGCCAGCATATCTAAAGCGGTCCAGGAATTCCGAGACGAGGTTCGTGAAGGGCGGTTTCCCTCCGAAAAACATTCCTACAGCTAGCAACCCCTAGTAAATGTGTTTCCGGTGATAATAAGGTCGTTACGGGTTTACTAAAACCAACCGGGAGGGAGAGCCATGAATTATATTGACTGGATTTTGTTAATTATTTTGTTTGCCGGTGCGTTTCAAGGCTATCGAAAGGGTCTATTGAGCGTTTTTCGAGGGTTTCTAAGTTATGCAGTAGGACTGATTGTAGCTGTTGCTTATACCGGTTCGTTAACGGAAATCATGAACCGAAACTGGGCAATAACTACTTCGCTTGCTGTTTGGCTGGAAAGCGTACTGCCCTTTCCTGTGGAAAGCGGTTATTCCGGAAACTCCGGGTCAGCAGAAACGGGAAGCCTGGTAAACAACCTTCCTTTGCCTTTGTTTGTTAAAGAGCATCTGTTTAACCGTATTCAGGAGGAGGCAGCAGCGGGAGGAAATTTAATGAGCAACGCGGGACAGGCTGTGGCTGAACAAATTGCTTTTTTGCTTGTCCAGGCTCTGGCGTTTATAATATTGTTCTTTATTACCGTGGTGGTTATCCGCTTTTTAATCGGACTAATAACACGCGGCCTGCGGTACACCCCGCTTAGGGGCATCAACCGCTTAACCGGTTTATTTGCGGGAGCCGGTATTAAGGCCCTATTAATTACTCTTGTTTTGGGTCTTCTAAGTCCGCTGCTCGCTCTTGGATCTTCGGAAGCAGCAGGAGGTTTCCTGGGGTGGTTAGGTAAAGGACTGGATAATTCTCTGCTGGTCCCGTATTTTCTCGGTTGGTTCAGTATGCTCAGTAGCTGGCTGTATAGTTATTTTTAATATAGTTGAGAAAACGGGGATTTTCTTGACAGGTTGTGTAGTGTATAATTAAAAAATACCAAAATTTTCATATCCTAGTTTCACTAATTAATGGGAGGATAAAAAATGGAAAGGGAGACGAGCGATCGTAAAAAAGAAGAACTTCGGAGTATGGCGCTAGAGTGGGGAGCAGATCTCTTCGGAGTGGCAGACTTAACTTTAGAGAGGGATTACATTGAGGAAATTTATGGTGAAGAACTTTCCCATCTAAATCGGGGAGTTGTGGCTGCAGTGTTTTTCCCCGCTCCTGTTATAAACCAACTCAAGGAGGGCCCCACACATACTTACCTTTATTATTACCAGGTGATTAATGTTCGTCTTGACAATATTGCTTTAACTATGGCTAACTTTCTTCAAAAAACAGGATACGAAGCTTTTCCTGTGCCTGCCTCCCAGAGGGTTACCAAAGACAAGTTTGCGGGCATTTTCTCGCACCGACTTGCTGCCAGCCTGGCCGGTTTGGGCTGGATCGGAAAAAGCTGCTCGTTAATAAATCCGGAAGTGGGGCCTCGCCTGAGGCTGGTAACCGTACTGACGGATGCCCCCCTTCCTGCAGACGAACCCATAGAGAACCTCTGCGGAAACTGCCGTGCCTGTATTAAGGCGTGTCCCGCAGGTGCACTTAAGGAGGGTAGCTTTGAACTCCGCGCCCCTTTGAAAGAAAGGTTTGACCCAGGGGAGTGCGACGCATACTTATCAAAAGTAAGGGTATCATTTGGTAAAAGAGTCTGCGGGCGCTGCTTGGCAGTGTGCCCGTACGGAAGCAATCCCCGTAAAATGCAGGAGGTTAAAAATGAAAATTAAAGAAAAAACGGAGGCCGAAAAGATCGCTGAACGTTTGTTTTTTAAAAAAAGAAATGTTTGGGAACGATTACAGGCCCCGGAAAAAGAAAAAATTATCGGTTTTAACGAGGATTATAAGCACTTTTTGGACAATGCAAAGACAGAAAGAGAAGCGGTCGCGGCGGTAATAGAAGATATTTGCGAAAAAGGGTTTAAAAGATTTGATGGCATGTCGGGTTTTAACCCTGAAAGTGGAGCAAAGTTTTACGTCGAGAACAGGGGCAAAGCTCTAGCGGCGGGTATTATCGGAAGAAGGCCCTTCGAAAATGGTATTAACCTGGTTGTAGCTCATCTTGATTCGCCCAGACTTGACCTTAAACCGCAGCCGGTCTACGAAAAAGAAGGGCTTGTATATTTTAACACTCACTATTACGGCGGGATAAAAAAATACCAGTGGACAACAATTCCTCTGGCCCTGCATGGGGTGGTCATCAGAGCTGACGGTGAGTCGTTGAATATTACCATAGGTGAAAATGAAGATGATCCCGTTTTTTGCATTACAGATTTATTGCCCCATCTGTCCCGCAAGCAGCTCAAAAAAAGAATGGGCGAGTTTATAGAAGGAGAAAACCTGGACCTTGTGGCGGGGAGTATACCGTACGGGGAAGAAGAAGTTAATGAACGCGTAAAATTCGCAGTTTTGTTATATCTTCACCGCAAGTACGGGATGGTGGAGGGTGATTTTGTAAGTGCAGAATTAGAAGCAGTTCCGGCGGGGAAGGCTAGGGACATAGGGCTGGACCGCGGGCTGCTTGGAGCTTACGGGCAGGATGACCGGGTTTGTTCCTATACTGCAATCAGAGCTCTAACAGACTTAGAGCAACCTGAAAAAACCTGCCTCGTTTTCCTGCTCGACAAAGAAGAGATCGGAAGTACCGGCAATACAGGGGCCCAGTCTCGCTTCCTCGAACATGTAATAGGGCAGATATGCGGTACGGAAAGGGGAAAATATTATAGCGCGCTTCACGTCCTTTCGCGTTCCAAAGCACTCTCCGGAGATGTAAATGCTGCCTGGGATCCTTTATATGGTGACGTAATGGATAAAGACAATGCTGCTTCTCTGGGGAATGGAGTAGTTTTAACCAAATACACCGGTTCCGGCGGTAAATACCAGACCAATGACGCCAGTGCCGAGTTTGTGAATTATGTAAAAAGAGTTTTTGAAAAGGGTGGCATTATCTGGCAAACAGGAGAGCTTGGTAAAGTCGACCAGGGCGGGGGAGGCACTGTGGCCCAGTTCCTGGCTAATTACGGTATGGATGTAGTTGACTGCGGGGTTCCAGTACTTAATATGCATGCGCCGTTAGAAATTACGAGTAAGGCAGATGTGTACATGGCCTGGAAGGCTTATAAGGCGTTTTTTCAAGAAATTTAGAGTCCGTTGAAAGAAAGTTCAAAAAAATTCTTAAGGGTGGGCGTGTGATTATGGCAGAAAAAGTTCGCCTGACCCGGTATGCTTCGGCTGCTGGATGAGCAGCCAAGGTGGGGCCGGGTGCTCTGAAAAATATATTATCGGATTTGCCGCAATTTGAGCACCCTGATCTGTTAGTCAGCGGGTCAGGTATGGACGATGCAGGAGTAATTAGGCTGGACAATAATGTTGCTTTAGTTCAGACGTTGGATTTCTTTACCCCTATCGTTGACGAACCCTATATTTTCGGTCAAATTGCGGCGGCAAATGCTTTTAGCGATATTTATGCTATGGGAGCAAGACCTCTGACCGCCCTGAATATTACCTCTTTTCCCACATGCTCTCTGGATCTGGAAATTTTAAGGGATATATTAAAGGGCGGTGCGGATAAGATAAAAGAAGCCGGGGCGCTGCTTGTAGGAGGCCATACCGTTGAAGATAAGGAACCCAAATACGGCCTGGCGGTAACCGGCGTTGTCGATCCGAAAGATCTTTTAAGAAACGACTGCGCCAGGGATGGGGACGTGCTTGTACTTACCAAACCGATCGGGACGGGAATAATTACTACCGCTGCCAAGGGAGACCTTGCTCCCTCTTCGGCGTTGGACGAAGCGGTCAAAAGCATGGTTAAGCTTAATAAAACTGCAGCAGAGGTTTTGGCCAAGTTTCAAGTTAACGCTTGTACAGATATTACAGGATTCGGTCTGCTTGGACATGCTTATGAAATGGCTTTAGGAAGTGGAGTTACAATGATAATCAACTCTTCACGTGTGCCTCTCCTCAAGAACGTTTCTCAGCTGGCCGGCATGGGGCTTGTTCCGGCGGGGGCGCGAAGGAATCTGGAATTTATTGAAGAACAGGTGGAATGGGAGGTTGAGATCACGCCTGAAATGAGGGATATATTAAACGATCCCCAGACATCGGGCGGTCTCCTGGCTGCTGTTCCGGCTGCAGACGCGGACGAAATCGTCAGCCAGCTCCATAGAAACGGAGAAACTGCGGCTGCTGTAGGGAGGGTAATTCGCGGCAGGCCTGGCTGTATAAAGGTTAAATAAAAAAAGAATAAAGGGTGTGAATTATGCTTGGTGCTTTGCCTCATGTGAGCAGTAAGTTTAATTACGTTAGCAGGAGGGAAAGAAAAAAAATAAAAATAAGGGAACGCCTGAAGCGCGAGTTAATGCGAGGATGCAGGCAGATGTCCCCTAAAGACATTAGTTATTTGGAGAATATGGAGCCTCAGGAGTTAACCGTATTTTTATTAGAGATATTTCCACACCTTAACGAAGGTGCACGGAGTTCTTTAAAAGAAGTGCTGCAAAAAGGCGGAATAACCGGGTCATTTTTGGGCTTGTTGATTTCCCGCGAGCCTCTTGTTCGGGCACAGGCAGCGGAAGTATTGGGGCTGCTGGGAACAGGTGGGGTTGTAGAACCACTGCTGAAGGCGCTGGCGGATAGGGAAGAGATTGTTTCACTGGCGGCAGCCAAATCCCTGGCGCGGCTTAAAAAAAAGCATATTCTTCCTTTTTTGATAGGCATGCTTGCTAAACCTGGCTGCTGGCCTCCTGCACGCGTGGGGGAAGTACTGGCAGCTTACGGTGAAAAAGCCGTTCCTTACCTTGTAAGCGCGCTGGACCAGGAAAAAGAATCGGTTAAGGAGAGAGCAATAGAAATATTGGGTGAAATCGGTTCTCCAGAAGCGGCCTCGGCTCTTGTGGGTGCTTTAAAAGATACTTCTTCCTGCGTGAGGGCGAAAGCTGCAGAAGCTTTAGGAAAAGTTGGCGGTTTCCATGCTGAAGAAGCTTTGCAGGCATCTTTAAAGGATGCTTCCTGGCAGGTAAGATGCAGGAGCGCCAAAGCGCTGGGTCAAGTAGGGACACATAAGTCGATAGAAACATTAAAAAAGGCTCAAAAAGACCCCGAATGGTGTGTGCGTGTTAATGCTCAGGAAGCCCTGGAAAAAATTATCAGGGAAGAAAAGCCTCTGGAGGAAACTTAATGTTCGGGGAATCTGCTGAAATATTACATAATTTATTCGGGCTGGAATTAAGTTGGGAAAAAGTCCAGTTTTGGGGATTGCTTGCTCTTAAAATAGGGATTGTACTCGTTTGTGCCCAGCTGCTCGTTTGGGCGGGGCGGTGGTTAATAGGGAAGCTTCTAGTTCGCTTTGGTGGAAAACGATTCGAGCCGGGTGCTGAGGATGTCAGTATATGGGGCCCTGTGGTTAAAAGCCTGTGGACTTATGGCGTTTACTTTTTAGCAGTTATTTTTATTCTGGGAATATTAAAACTAGCTTTTGTTGATCCAGAAATTTTACATAATATTATTAAGGCACTCATTCAGGCAGGAGCGATTCTTGCCGTTTCTCTTGTGGTACTAAAGTACGGCGGTACATTTCTGGACTATACTTTCAAAGAGCGCATAACGGAAGGCAAATGGCTTGATAAGCGCAGGGCGGATACTCTAAAGGCCCTCGCAAAAAGCGTATTGAAATATGTGGTATATTTTGTAAGCGGGTTCATGATTCTGGATACATTTGGCGTTCCCACGACTTCGATACTGGCCGGTGCGGGCATAGTTGGGCTGGCAATAGGATTTGGTGCGCAAAACCTTGTTCGGGATGTAATTAGCGGTTTTTTTATTCTCTTTGAGGATCAATTTACTGTAGGGGAATATATTTCTACTGCGGGGGTAACCGGAGTAGTAGAGGAACTTGGAATCCGTACTACCAAGATCAGGGAATGGACGGGTCAACTTCATATTATTCCCAACGGTTCTATAGATAAGGTGGCAAATTACAACCGCGGTCATATGCTTGCCCTGGTAGTAGTGAGTATTTCTTACGAAACCGATATTGACTTTGCTTTGGAGGTATTAAGACAGGAAAGCGAGCGTGCTTTTAAAGAGATTGAGGCAATTACTGAGATACCTGTTGTGCAGGGTGTTGTGGCTCTGGGAGCATATTCGGTAGACATCCGTGTTATTGCTCAAACGGTACCGGGCGAGCAGTGGCAGGTTGAACGGGAACTGCGCAGATATTTCAAAATTGCTCTGGAGAATAACGGAATAGAAATACCTTACCCGCATGAAGTGCAGATTCAAAAAATGCCCCCCAAAAAAGAGGCAGACGAAGAACATAAACTTCCGGAAAGTGAGTATTAAATGTTTTCATCCTATGGAGGGAGTTTTAATGAAGGACCTACGCCTGGGAGACATAGTAAAGATGCGAAAACTTCATCCGTGTGGAAATGATGAATGGGAGATTGTACGCACAGGGTTAGATTTTCGTATAAGGTGCCTTGGCTGCGGGCGTCAGGTAATGCTACCGCGCACCAAATTTGAAAAGAGCGTTAAGGAAATTCTCCGTAAAGGATCTGAGCAGTTGTAAAAATATGTAAAGACGGCCTTTTAAAATTTTCCGTACAATAATGTTGCGGTTCGGGAGATTTTTCAAAAAGGGTGTTTATGAGGAGGTTTAAAAATGCAGCTGGGGATCATAGGACTGCCCAATGTAGGAAAATCTACCCTTTTTAATGCGCTTACACTGGCAGGGGCGGAAGCTCAAAATTTCCCCTTTTGTACTGTAAAACCCAATATTGGAGTTGCAGAAGTCCCGGACGAACGCTTAGAGGTTCTAAAAGGGATTTTTAAACCGCTGAGAACAGTCCCTGCTGTAATTAAGTTTGTTGATATAGCGGGACTGGTCAAGGGGGCCCATAGGGGTGAAGGTCTCGGCAATCAGTTCCTCGACTATATTAGAAACGTTGACGCAGTGGTCCATGTATTGAGGTGCTTTACGGAACCCGATGTGAGCCTTGCAGGAGGTGCGGCCAATGCTGCCGAGGCACTGGATATAGTAGAAACGGAAATGATCATGGCTGATCTGGAAATTGTTGAAAGAAATCTCGAACAAAATAAACGACAGCTTAAGACCCGGGACAAAAACGTTGCTGAGAAGCAGAAAGTCTTACAAAGCTTAAAAGATTCTCTCGAAAGGGGTAAAAAAGCTGCAGACATATTGTCCCCAGAAGAAAAAAAAATACTTTCAGAGGTGCCTTTACTGACGGTAAAACCTGAAGTGCTAGTAGCTAATATTTCTGAAGTATTTCTTCCTAATGGAGAAAAATCACCTGACGTGAAGGAGTTATCCTTCCTTGCTCAAAAAAGGGGAGTTTCTCTGGTCGTTCTTTGTGCAAAAATAGAGCAAGAATTTGCCGAGTTAAAAGAAGCAGACAGAAAGGAATTTATGGAAGGCTATGGCTTAAAAGAAAGAGGGCTGGAAAGGCTGATAAGGGAAAGTTACCGAGTGCTTAAACTTGTTACTTTTTTTACTACCGATGGGTCAGAAATCCGTGCTTGGACAGTTCAAGAAGGTACTCCGGCTTCAAAGGCGGCGGGGAAAATACATTCGGATATGGAACGGGGTTTTATCCGTGCGGAAGTCGTTTCCTTTCCGGAACTTGCTGAATGCGGCGGTATAAACGCTGCCAGGGAGAGGGGATTAATAAGGTTAGAGGGGAAGGAGTACCGTGTCCAAGAGGGGGACGTTATACATTTTCGTTTTGCTGTATGATTTTTTTTAAAGGGGTGCATTTTTTATGTGGGAAGCCAAAATCCCTATTCACGAGATCAGAGAGATTAGAGCAAAAACTACTGTTTACCTGGGAGCGGGTGCTATTAAAAAGATAAACGAGATAGCAAAAGAGCTGAAAGAAGACAGGGAGATCTTAAAAGTGGTGGTAGTAACCGGCAAGCAGGCATACAAAAAATCAGGCGCCTGGGATAGTATTCAAAAAGCTTTGAATGAAAAAGGTATGAATTATTTGCTCTATGACAGTATTACACCTAACCCCACAGTGGACCAGATCGATGAAGAAGCTGCCCTAGCGCGTCAGAATGGCTGCAAAGCAGTAATAGGTGTCGGCGGGGGCAGCCCTATAGATGCAGCAAAATGTGTAGCCATACTACTATCTTATCCTGAACGCTCTGCAAGGGATATTTATGAGCTTAAGTTTATACCCCAAAAAGCTGCCCCCCTAATTGCTGTAAATTTAACTCATGGTACGGGAACGGAAGTCGACCGGTTTGCGGTTGCTACTATACCCGAAAAAGAGTACAAACCATCCCTGGCATACGACTGTATCTACCCGCTTTATGCTATAGATGATCCCCGGCTGACCGTAACACTTCCTGCAGATCAAACAGTTTATGTTTCCGTTGATGCTTTAAACCATGCTGTAGAAGCAGCTACCACTACGGTAACAAGCCCTTATACGATTCTTTTGGCAAGGGAAGCGGTTCGTCTGGTATCCAAATATCTGCCACAGTCGATTACCCATCCCGAGGACTTAACTTCCAGGTATTATTTGCTTTATGCATCTATGATAGCTGGGATCTCTTTTGATAACGGTTTGCTGCATTTTACGCATGCCCTGGAACATCCCCTGAGTGCCGTGAGACCAAGCTTGCCCCATGGGTTAGGTTTGGGGATTATACTCCCGCCAATAGTAAAGCGGATTTATAACGCTGTCCCGGAAATCCTTGCGGATGTGTTTTCGCCCATTGTTCCGGGGTTGAAGGGGGTTCCCGGAGAAGCGGGCTTTGCGGCAGAAGGTATCAAATGCTGGCTTTACAATATGGGAATAACTCAGAAACTAGATGATATAGGTTTTGAAAAAAAAGATATAGAAAAATTGACGCGGCTCGTTTTTGATACTCCCAGCCTAAAAACCCTGCTAGATGTAGCTCCGGTAATTGCTGACAGGCAAACAGTAACCCAAATTTATCAAGAATCTTTTAGTTAAAATGTTGCCCCTTTTTAGAAGAGTTGTAGGATTACAATACATGTG
>DDHO01000081.1 GCA_002352935.1 Firmicutes bacterium UBA1874 | reverse complement strand
TGCGGCCCCTTGGATGGAAAAGTCCTTTGGATTTCCTTGCTGATTTTTCTGCCGGTTGTGTCACATATGTTTGACAACCCTACAGATCTACTACAATTTTTTGGAACGAAAAAACTAAAACTTACTTCACCATTATTACTAGGTAATTCAGGGTCATTAGAATTGTCAACTTTAACGTTATATCTACTATTTATTTCAAGATATTTATTTATTTTTTCAATGTCTTTAGCTTTATCAGGATTATCATTCATTATATCTTCTTCTTTTAGATGTTTGGGTCTTCTCAAAACTTTTGGTGACAAGTTGTCAAAATCTAAAATATCGTCAATATGATCTAAGTGTGGGTGTGTAATTATAACTTCGTCAAGCTGATTTATACCATATTTATTTTTTAGATGCATTAGAGGACTAAAACTTTTACTTCCTTTTACTGAACCTGTTCCTAAGTCAATAACGATATGTTTATTTTCCGGTGTTTTTATATATGCGGCGCTTCCGTGTTGTACATCCCAAAATACAATTTCCAACATTTTATCACCTCATTTATTTCATAATATCCTAACATAAATTATTAGGGAAAAATGTTGAAAAATGCGAATACTATTAATTTTTTTATTCCTTAAATACTGCTTTTTCTGCACTATTTTTTTTATCTTTTTTCGACAAATATTTTTTTATCCATAAAACTTGAATAAATAAATAAATTATAAAAACCGATAAAGGTATTAATATATTGCAAAAATCAAATTCATATATATCACAAAATCTAGCACGTAAAAATTCTATACCTAATGCTAACCCAATAGCATTTAGAAAAGCTGTGAAATATAAAACAATTAAATGCAAACTTCCCCAGTTCAAAGCATTTGGCTTTTTATAGTCAGTATACATTCCTGTATTATTTATAAACCCAATTGGTTTTTCTTTTAAAAATTCATTTCTTATTTCATTTACATACCTTGCTACATAATATATAATAAATGCGGTTTCTCATTAAAGTCCATACTAAAATTGTAGATGCAATTGAAACAAAAAATAATAACATACTTGTACCTAATAATGATGTTGATTTATTAATATTTGAGCCAACCAATGCTGTAACTCCGGTAATGGCAGCAAAATAACCAGCTAGTATATAATTAAATATTCTCATAAAAATTTTGTCGTAATGTCTCATATGGCTAAAACATTGTTCAAAATCTCTAATCAATAATTCCTCTTGACATTTCATTTTTTTGATACCTCACTTTATTGCTAACGGAGTAGCTTTATCTATTTTAAAGGAAAAAAAGAGATACCTTCTTATTGAAAAATTTTTTCTCTGAATTAGTTTGTTAAACATTTCCACTATTACGTTTTTTATTTATTTTAACTTATGAGCACAAAAAAACAAACTCTAATATTCATTTAGTATAAATAATATATACAAAAATCGCCGAGCCGGTCACTTAGCTTGCGCTATCGTGACCGGCCCAGCCTACACCTCGGGATTTATGTACTTTGCACGTCTGCGTTCTGTTTCTAGTTCAAATGAAGTTTGTTTTTTTTCTAACTTTGTTTTAGTCCAATTACGGAATAAGCTTGCGGTATCATCAATATTTTCGTGACTACATAATGAGGCGACTGAAATCAAAATACCGCTGCCTTGGTCTAAAAGCTTATCAAGATTACCTTTTTTAACCTCTCTTCGTACCAAGGGTGAAGGGTTTTGCTTAAGGTCTGCTTTCTAAATTAATTTCCATTTTTTCTTTAATGACCAGCGTGAAACATTATCACTTCCGGGCTTTTTAACAAGCAACCAATTTTGCGTTAAATAAGCCCAGATTCTATTTTCTTTATCTGATAAATCCCCAACTGAATTAATGCTAAACCGTTTTAAAATTTGTCTTCGAATTTGGAATTCAACTCTCCAAACATCTTTTGTATCCTGCCAACCGTTTTCCTTCCAAACTTGGTGAAACCAACTTTTACCTGATTTTTTTACGGTCTAAAGACTTATTATATATCCGTGCCAGTAATGGGCTCCACGACCAATAGAAAAACCGCTAAATTTTCTTCCTTCTGTATATTTATCACTTACATAATGTTTCGTTTTGGATCTGGCCTTTGTAATGATCCCTTTAATATCGTTTTCAGCAAAATAGATTTTATCGGAATCAGCACATATATCAACACGTGATATTCTATTACCGGTAACTATACAGTCAAAATGTTTGAACCATTCCATAAAGAATTGAAAAGCATCTTTATATCCATAAGACCATAAGTAACTGGACATAAAGCGAACTCTGATAGGTGGGTTTTCATACATTTCCTTTTCCATAAAGCAAATTGAAAAATCATTACATGACAACCTATAAGCGTAAAACGGAATTCCTGACCGGTGTACCTTAAAGTTAATATCACCTAGAATTATTTCACTTTCAAGTCCTCTTTCTTGTCCTTCTTCTTTAAGCTTTTTAAATGTATCTAAATATGTTTCAAAAGAATCCAAATAATCTTCAATATCCAAACCAAATTCTAGAGTATCTATTCCCTTTATTATCAAGGGATTCACCCTCTTTTTATGTAATTAGAGCCCAGCACGTTATATGGGTGCTGGGCTAATATATGTCCAAAGAATGTCCCGAGCACCCTTCCGCACCAGCCTGCCGGCCTACGGTGTATGAAGAATTCAATAGTTGGTTTAAAAGAATTTCCTTTACGGTATGCTTACGCTGTTTTTCAACTATTTTTAATGTCTTTTCCTCACAATTATTATCAAAGCAAAGGAAAAGACTATAGTTAACTTATTGTTTAATTTACTAACTTTATCATTGCTCACTTTTAACACCTTCACAATATGTGAAATATTATTAACATAAATTTTATCAGAAATTTTTCCAATCACAAGAGGAAATTAACAAAATGTGTAGAAACCATCACATTACTAACCAGTTCGGGGGAGATAAAAATGGCTAGAGTTTATTATGAGGAAAAAGAAAATAACGAAGTGGTGCCAAAGAATTTTAGTGATAAGGAAGCTTTAGAGAACTATTATAAGAATTTAGGGGAGAGAATAAAAAAAGCTCGGGATAGAATTGGGTTTACCCAAGCTAAAGCAGCTAAAGCCATTGGGTTAACACCTTCTGCACTTGCTAATTATGAAGCTGGTACTAGGCAGATACCTGTTCATATTCTTTTAGACCTTGCTTCTAGATTGGGCAAACCTGTTCATTATTTCCTAGGACCCAGTGTAAAACCATCGTTACTAATTCAAAATGCTCTTAAAGAAGCTGTAGAAAGATTTACTGATGCTATTTATATTTCAGACTTTATGGAACTTAGAAATGGTAAATTAGAAGATATTGAAAAACCTGAACCAATGATTCCTTTACCACCTGGAATAGCTAAAGACCATCATTTTGCACTTCGTGTTTTTAATGAAAAAACAGAGACTTATGATTATTGGATTTGTAGGTATTATTCGACAATCAAAAATTATAATATACAACAAAATGATTGGGTTATAGCTGAAAAAGGAGATTCTTTTAAATATGAATTAGTTCAATTTAAAAATGTCACTCCTTCAATAATAGATAAAGATAAAACTTATGAAAGAAATGTAATGGCAATTGTTATAGCTAAAGTGGAAAGGTTGGTGAAATTAGATGACTAAATCAATAAAAGTATTAGCATATGCCAGGGTGTCTACTCCAGACCAGGCCGAAGCTGACCTTTCCATACCTGCCCAATTAAAAGCAATTCATGCTTATGCAAAAGAGAATAACATGGATATAGTTGAAGATTATATTGACGAAGGTATTTCCGCCTACCATGACGAGGGAAAACGTATTGCCTTTAACGCAATGATTCAGCATGCTACCAGTGAATTAGGTATTAAGCATATCTTAGTCCATGATACTTCCCGTTTTTTTAGGAATAAATATAAATCTGCTGCCTTCAAAAGCGAGCTATATAAAAACGGTGTTACTGTTATTTCCGTACTTCTCCTTACGATGCTCGGACTATAGACGGGGCATGGAGGGAATCCATTGAAGAAACTATGGCTATGACTTCTTCCATGACTACTGCTTTTCATACAACAAAGGGTATGAAAGAGAATGCTTCTAAAAGAGACCCTAAAACTGGTTACTGTTATAAAAATGGGGGAAGGACACCTTATGGTTATAAACCGAAAAAAGTTCATTTTGGAAAGAATAGTAGAGGTAAAAATATTTACAAGACATTGTGGGAAATTAATACGGAGACAGCACCAATATTAAGAAAAATTGTAGTTGAGTGGATATTAGGGGAAGGGCTTTCATATAAAAAAATTAGAGATAGATTAAATTCTATGAGTATCCCCGGGCCGGAAGGTAAATTGTGGAGAACATCAACCATATCTGAAATGTTAAAAGAAAATAGGTTGATGCAATATACCGGCATTTATTATTGGAATAAGGAAGACCATAATACCCAGGGAAAGAGATATAAAGACAGGGAAGAATGGGTAGAAGTTCATAGCTCACCCAGCTATACTTTCCGAAAAAGAAGTAGAAGCTGCCTTTAGCAATTAAAAAGAGCCGTCAACCTCGTACACCTGCAGCCAGGAGTTATACCAGCCGGTGGTTATTAACGGGGCTTAATTTAGAAGGGGAATCTTTTTTCACTTGTAAATTATGTGGACGGAATATAATCGGGAAAAAGGTTTCTAGTAGAGGTTTAGGAAAATACTGCTGCAGTACACACCATTATAAAGGCAATGCAGGCTACACAAATAAATTTTTAGTTAATAGCAGGCAGATTGGAGATGAATTTACTAAATGAAATAGAAAAACATTACGGAACACAACAGGCTATTGATTCTATGGTCAAGGAACTTAATTCCCGTTTAAGTAGTGAGCTAACATTATATAAAAATAATATTAAGTCCTTGGGTAAAGATCTTGAAAATATAGATTTGCAGATTGAGAACACTTTTAAGGCTTTTTCAGAAGGCTTAGACCCTGATTTATGCAATGAACGCCTTTCTAAGTTAAAGGAAAAACGAATAGAATTAAATGATAAATTAACAGAACAAAAAGAGAGCCAACCGCAGCCGTTAACGATTGACCCTCAAAAAGCCCATGCCTTATTTAAGGATTTCCGGAAAATTTATAAATCCGGTACTAATGAACAAAAAAGGATTCTTTTTAAAACTTTTTATTCGCAGAATGGAATTAGACCCTGATAAAAAAAGGTCAATGTTGTATTTTATCCTTATTATGTCCAGAAAAGTATAAAGCGTGGAAATAATATTCCACGCTACATTTCAAGTGGTGTCGGGGAGCCTTCTGGATCTTTACCTTTTAACCCTGTTTTTTATTACCGCTTCCCTTGGCCTGGGTATTCTAATATCCAATATTGCCAGAACACAAATGCAGGCTTTTCAAATGTCTTTTTTTGTAATGCTTCCAAGTATTTTAATCTCGGGCTTTATGTTTCCCAGAGACGCCATGCCCAAACTTATTTACTACCTCAGCAGCGCCATACCGTTGACATATTACCTTGACATTATCAGAGGGATTATCTTAAAAGGTATCGGATTTCAATATCTTGTCGGGCAGGTTGTTTTTCTGCTGGTCTTTTCCGTAGTCCTGGTAACACTTAGTGTGCTGAAATTTAAAAAGAAAATAGTGTAGGTGGATGGAATGAAAAATAGAATTATCAAGGCTTATAAGGACTTGGCCGAAAGCAAAGGTCTATATCATGTTACAGTGAACGAACTGGCCGCACAGGCAGGCATCAGCAAAAGGACTTTATATAAATATTTTAGCAGTAAGGACGCTATCATCGAAGCAATGCTGGAGCAGTTAATGCAGGAAGTATCGGAAGGCTTTGAGAGAATACTGGCCGAAGAAGACCATCTTGAAGACGTGCTTACACATATGATTAAACACCTGGCCATAACCGCTTACCCGGTCATAAATCCATTGGTAATGAAGGATTTACATGAGCACTATCCGGAACTCTGGCAGAAAATTGATGACTTTAGAACCGGAAAGATCAAAAAATTTATTGCAGCATTAACGGATAGGTTTAAAATAAAAAACATCGATCGACGGATCTTAACGGTTTCATTTACTGCCTCCGTACAAGCTGTACTCAATCCCGAATTTATAACCAGGCATAATTTAAACTTCGACAATACTGCAAAACAGTTGGTGGAACTTTTTGCCTACGGCTTTTTGAAAAAATAAAAGCTAGTTTAAAATACCGGTTAGAAAGATGACGCCAATCCGCTGTCTTAATGAAAGATTTCTAAAAAAATTTGCAGTCTTTACAGGAGTAAGAAGTCTTGGAATACGATATATAATGTTAATTCGGAAAAAAATAACAGTATATTAAGGAGCAAGGGTAAAAACTTAAACCCTCGCCCTACTTTTGATTAAACATATATGGTGGTAATAAATGAAGCGTGAAAAGTTGGATTGTAACCTGCAAAATATTATGGGGCCGGAGCTTTTCAAACACGCTTTTAAGCTGTGTTTTAACCGTATTCTGTGATATAAACAGCCTTTCACCTATTGCCCTGTTGGAAAACCCTTCCGCCGCAAGTTGTGCAACCTCTATTTCCCGGGCTGTCAGCATAGGTTTGCTTTCTTTAAAATGCTCCCTCTATCTGTTCCTTTGCTTTTTGATATGGTTTGTACAGTTCCAGTATTCTTAAAATATCTTTACAGTTAAAAACGCCATGAGTATAAAGATCCTCAAGCAGAGGCTTAATGTAATCGCAATTCTCTACAAAGGGCATATATCCCTTATCGGGCATGGCAATATTAAGAGCCTGCTTGATTGCTTCAACCGCTTCATCCCTCCTGTTTATCCTTTCATTGACTGCTGCCAGATAAATTGTGGTATAGATGTTAGCTAATATATTAGGGAAAACAGAAGCAATACCTCTAAAATGTTCGGCAATACCCAGAAGCTTCAAGTATTCTCCTTTTATCAAAAGGACTCTGCCGTAAATGATATTGGAGAATGCTCTGGTGGGAAAGTTGAGACGATTTGAATTGAAATCACCTTCAGCCAACCAATCTGGAATTTTACCGCTTTGTTGAAAGAAGGCATTCACAAAGCCGATACACATGTCTATAGTATGAATCAGCATATACACTTTGTTTTGTTCGAGTTCTTCATACATCCTCTTAAACCAATTAAGTGCACAGGTATAGTTGTTATTTAGAATGGTCAACCTTACCAGTAAAAACAGAGCACATATCACAATATTCGGCTGATTACCCTATCTCCGGGGCTTCCTTTAGCTCCGGGGTAGTGCTCATTGAAGAACCTCCTTTTTAGCTTTGGTCTGTTAATATTGGAGGTTCTTCTTTTTTGTCTGCAATCCTCCCACATGGTAATCGCTGAATTATCCCCAAGTAATTTTACACTAACCTTGGCATCTTATTGTATTGGCAAAGACTTTTATAACATCACCTTTATTTTTTTACATTTTTTTTATAATCTTGAGAGATAATACTATATATAATTGCATGGAGGTAGGTAGAATCTCAATGACCATTTCCGTTTTTAAAAAAGGAAACCGTGAAAAAATCGATATACAGGAAGTATTTAACATCTGGAACGTTCTCAGAGCAAGGTATTACAGCATGGAAACAGTTAAATTTTTCATGAACTTTGTTCATGACCGTGAATTCGAATTAGTTTTAAACAATTTGCTAAATCATTATGAGAAACAGGCATTCATCCTGGAACAGGAAGGGAAAAAATTTAAAATTGAAGTCCCCAAGAGACCTCCGTACAAAATAAAAACATCAGCCCAGGTTGATGTGATTACGGACACCTATATATATCGAAATATATATAACGGATTAGTGGCTCAGTTATATTCGCTGATGACCGCATACCTCTCAAGCACAACAAATGATGGTGTGCGGAAAATACTAAAAGAAGATCTGACACAACATATAAAAGATTTCGAGACACTCTACAAATATGGTAAATTAAAAGGGTGGCAGGAAGATCCCCCTGCTTTTAAAACAGCAAAACCTGTTGGTAATGAGCCCTTGTCCACGACGGAAGCATTTCATCTTTGGGATAACATAAGCCAGCGATATTCACAAGCACAACTAACAGACCTTTTTCTCGGCTTTGCACATGACACTGAATTCCAGGCTGTCTTAACTTTGGGCAAGAAAACATTAGACAAGCAGGTAAGGAAGCTTGAAGAGGAGGCTATTAAATTTGAATTAGTGTTACCCGAGCGACCTCCATCTCATGTATCTGTTCCCATGGACCCTGAACCAATGCAGGACAGGTTTATGTTCAATATAATTTTTAAAGGTATTCAGGATGCCATCGATTTGCATATCCGCGCTACTATTGAAGCCATCAGAAATGATGGATTGCGGCAAATGATGAGGAATTTTTGGCAGGATGAAATAAACATGTATGAAGCGGCTCTTAAATATGGAAAGTTGAAAGGATGGTTAAACGCGCCGCCACTTTACAACGAACCGCAATAGTCGGACTAACCCCATAATGTAATAGAAGCGTTATACCAACAGGTTTGATAGGATTGGGGCCGGAAAAGCTGTTTATTCAATTTGGCCTAGGTCTTTCTAAGTGTATCCAATTCTACGGCTTTGGCAAGTTTAATGAGAGAAAACTAATTTAAAATGGTTTAAGGAGGTAGTGTCCATGCTAGGACTTTAAAAGAAGCAGAAAAATCCCACACTAGTGGATTAATTGAAAAAAATGTATTTGTCAATCGAAAATTCCCCCATATTTTAATCGAAAACTCCCCCACTAATAGTTAAAAAAACACGTTCATTCCTGTTCTTCCAACCATTTTTTGGTTTCTTTCAAACGATAAGAGTTTCCGTTCATATTCACAATATAGGATTTATGAGTAAGTCGGTCGATCATGGCAGCAGTCATTACTGGGTCTTTAAATATTTCTTCCCACCTTTCAAAAGAGAGATTTGTAGTGATAATGGTTGATTTACTGCCGGCCCTTAAGGATAGATGCGTGAATAAAAGCTCTGAACCTTCCTTGTCAAAAGAAATATAGCCCAACTCATCCGCGATAACCAGGTCATACCTTTCAAACTTGCCTTCAAAAGCCCTTAAGACTTTAGCGGAGCGAGATTCTTTGAGCTGGTTGACCAAATGTCGCTGTTACTTCCAATCCATCCTCTGCATGGGTTACTCAGCAGATCAGAGAAGCTACGCCCTATGGCGCAACGCCGGAATATTTAATTCATGACAACGATTCCATTTTTACCTCAGCATACTTTCAGCAATTCCTCAATAACATAAATATTAACTCCAAGAGGACTGGTTACCGTTGCCCTTGGCAAAATGGCATTTTCGAGAGGGTTGTCGGCATCCTCCGCAGAGAATTGCTTGATCATGTTATTCCGTTAAGCGTCAAGTATCTTTAATCTCTGCTTATTGAATTTATCGGTAAATATTACAATCCCGCCAGGACTCACTAGGGTATTAAGTGCCAAACCTCCATTCCATCAATGGAATGGCCTGTTTCTCTCGCAGCGGATTCGGTTTTGGATTCTTAGCCGATTCTTGGTGGATTGTATCACAATTACAAGAAACAAGCAGCTTGATTTTAACAAGAAACTTCGGATTGAATTGGTCCACCTGGATCAATGCTTTTGCTACGCCTAAAAACGACAGGGCCCGGATATAAATGCCGAAGCCCTCTTTTCGTTTTGCGATTTATAGGTTTTTTCTGCGATTGTTCAGTAGATTTTTGTAATATTACTCTCTAATTTTTCCACCAAATTGCCTCTGATGACATTTTTGAAAGCGACAGTTTGACAACGGACTTTTGCAATTCCATTAGTGTAATTTCCACATTCATTGAAAAAAAGGGAGCTGAAAAACTATTTTCAGCTCCCTGATTAGGATATGCGATTTCGCATTCACCGTCGGCATTAACAAGTAACTTTGATAGTTCCTGTATTTACAAACAAATGCCTGTTATGCTTTTGGAGGTGTTCCTTCAGCGTTTGATACAACTGCATCGATTTGGACTAAAGCATCTTTAGGTAAAGCTGATACGCCAACTGTTCTTCGTGCAGGAACACCGCTTGGGAAGAATGTTGTGTAAACTTCGTCTACAGCATCAATATCTGCGATATTTTTAAGGAAGATATTTACTTTAACCACATCGTCCATAACGTGGTCGACACTTTCTACAATTGCCTTGATATTTTTTAAGCACTGTTCAGCCTGCTCTTTTACACCACCAGCTACCATTTCACCAGTTTTTGGGTCTAAAGGTAATTGAGCTGAAATATGATTGTAATGAGAAAAAGCTACAGTTTGTGTAGATAGAGGACTTGTTGGCGCATTTTCCGTATTGTTTGCTTCTATGACGATTCCATGCCTGTCTTCAACAGCTTGTGGGGGTGTACCATCTCCGTGTGACACCACTGCTTCAATTTGTACCAAAGCATTCATAGGTAAAGCTGAAGCTGCAACTGTTGTCCGTGCAGGGACATAGGCTGCGGCCCTGGCGATAGCCGAGTCTGGGAAAAATGTTGTATAAACTTCGTTTACGGCTTCAATATCCGAGAGGTTTTTAAGGAAGATATTAATTTTAACAATATCGTCAAAAGGAACGTCCATACTTTCTAAAATTGCCTTGATATTCTTTAAGCACTGTCTAGCCTGCTCTTTTACACCACCGGGTACCACTCTACCATTTTTTGGATCGATAGGTAATTGAGCTGAAAGATTATTGTAATGAGAAAAAGCTACAGCTTGCGTAGATAGATGACTTGTTGGCGCATTTGCCGTGTTATATGTAAGTTTTATGAGGTCGCCTGCTTGTGGTGCGTTTGGAATTGTACCTTCACCGTTTGAAACAAGTGCTTCAATTTGCACCAAAGCATCCATAGGCAAATCTGCAACTGCAACTATCGTCCGTGTAGGAACATAGCTTGGGAAGAATGTTTTATAAACTTCGTCTACAGCGTCAATATCTTTGATATCCTTAACGAATACAGTGATTCTAACAACATCGCTCATAACATGGTCGATGCTTTCTACAATTGCCTTGATATTTTTAAAGCACTGTTCAGCCTGCTCTTTTACACCACCAGCTACCAATTTACCAGATTTTGGATCGATAGGTAATTGAGCTGAAAGATTATTGTAATGAGAGAAAGCTACAGTTTGTGAATATGGACCGATACCTTTTGGAGCATTTTCCGTATTTCTTGCTAATACTGCGTTAACACTCATGATAGTATTCCCCTTTCACCTTTTAGATATATTTATTAATAGATATATCTTATTAATAGATATATTTATTAATAGATATATTTATTAATATGAGAATTGTAATCCACCCTGCAGGAATTGTCAACAAATTTCATAGAAAAAATCTCGAATGTTACAAATTCATTCAACATAAAATTGAATTTGTGGTAAAATGCAGAGTGTCAACAATTACGAAATTTTAAAAAAAACGACAGAGGTGACCACACCACTCATGGCTCTGTTCTTTTCGGACCGCTTAGGCTAAGTTTTTGCCGGCACGTTTCTTCTGACGGCGACTCTCATCAGTTTTATTTTCAAGCTTTTCCGTTAATGGTATAATTGAAGTATGCAAAAACCACAAATTACACAAAAAGATTATAGCATTTTCAACAGTTCATATTCAGTACATCTGAATAATACATCATAATATCGCACATTTCTTCTATGAAGCGTTTACGAATTTCAGGATCATTCATAATCTGATCTTCACCTTTTTTCTTGACTATCGAAATCACTTCTCCAATTTCTTCAATCATGTATAAGATAAAAGTCTTACCATGTTCAGGAGTCATTGGCGGCCACTTGTCTTTATGCTTTTCCCATAATTCATGCGACATATTTAGCTTTTCTTTAATATCAATTGATAAGCTCATATGACCGCCAGAATTCATTTGTTTTATATTTCTACTACCGGGTTGACCCCCTAAGATTGGACAACTTGTCTTAGCAACTCACTCGTTCATAGAAATACACAATATCTTCTAGTCGTGGCCGCCCTTTACATGGAGCCTCGCCGCCTATGTTTCTAAGGATCAGGGTGGAGCTACCGCTTCCGCTAATGCTCCTCAAAAAGGAAAGGTTAACATAGACGGATTCTCCATATAAAGGGTCTTCGCTTCGCTACGATAAACGGCCACTCATAGCATCCACCGGAAGCAGCGCCCTCATAAATGCACTGGAAAGTCTGAAGAAAGAAAAAGCATTGCTCCAGGAACAGATGCAAGAGGAACAGGAAAGGCTGGTTGAAAACAATGTTTCCGAGGAACAGATACGGATGGCCTATAAGCAGGCAAGGGAACTTTATAAGCGGCAATTTGGATGAGATGCGACAGCTCATAAATTCTTTATCTTAATAAGGTCATTATATACAAAGAACACGTCGAGGTTTTTCTCAATGTGCTTCCTGTTTACTTAATAGCTAATTTGGATAAAAACGTGGCTAAAATTGGTGGAGGCGGGGCATACCAGTTTAAATCCACAATAGATATTAACAGGTATAGGCATTATATAAAATGATTGGCTATCTGTTTGGGCAATAATCTATAATTTTCCTTGATTAGCTAATGCAATAAATTTTTCTAATTTAACTATTTTAATTAGCTCTCCATATCTTAAATGCCGATTTAAACCTCCTTCAGTAAAAAAATCTCTTAACTTCCACCCTTCTCCGCCAAGCACCAGATAAGCACTATTATATTTTCCTCCACTCATTAAAACTGTTTCGGCCAAGCACATTGCTTCATATGGTACTTTCTGTTCAGCTGTACCAGAAACTTGCTGCCATTTCAATGATATTAAATGTTGACGCCCACTCTTTTCCTTAACTAATACATCTATTACATGACGGCCACCTCCAAAGCGGTTACCTATATGTACTTGAGTTTCGTACTCATATCCGCCACATTTTAAGGCGGGTAAAACCATTTGTTCTAAGACTGTTCCTGTTCTAGTATCCCGTGGTACCATAATCAAAAGGTACCCCCTTTAAGGCAAGCACCTCTAGTACAGGTTTTCTGTCGCCTGTACAACTTATCATCCTTGGTGCTTCTATGAAATATAATTTGAAATTAAACTTTTTATACAATTCAACTATACGGTCCGTAGCTTGATTAGATAATACTACCGGGCCATCATGCTTAGACAACCATTCAGCCAATCTTACCTGGTCATTCCAACTAAACCCTTCCTTTGCATACTGCCGGAATTCAACATCATAAGGCGGATCGGCATAGATGAAATCGTCCTTCTTAATAACTAACTTTTCGAAATCTATATTAGTAAACTTCCAGTTGCTTAACAATTTTTTATAGTCCTTAAAATCACGGCAATAATTAATATTTTTATATTTTCCAAAAGGAACATTAAATTCGCCTTTCTGGTTAAAACGGCAAAGTCCGTTATACCCAGTACGGTTTAAATAATAGAACAACTCAGCAGCTTCCTTTGTATGTTCTTTTCCTTCGGCAAGAATTTCATTAAATCTTCTACGATGCCGGTAGTACAATTTTTCTTCATTTTGCATCGGAATATCAACCTCGAGGCCTTTTTGGAGCCAAGAAAAAAAATTAATGAGGTGAGAATTTATATCATTAAGTAAAGCCCTTTCGGGCAATAAACCCAGAGTAACAGCAAGTCCCCCGCATAAGGGCTCCACAAGCCGCCTCTTTTTAAAAGGTTCCCAGATAGGTTTAAGATAGGGAACCAACCAGCGCTTTCCACCTGCCCATTTTAGCGGAGGTTTGAGATCAAAGAAGGGTTTAGTTATATTAGTTTTAGATGATAGAATTTTCGAAAAGAAACAAGCTGTTTCCATATATTGAGTTCCCCTTTTGAGTATTTATTCCATATTTTTAACTTAAAAACCTTTAATAAGGATAAATTTTTACTAATGTTAATTATAAAAATAGAGCCTTAAATACAAGTACCAAAACACCAAAAAGGGGTTCAAAGTTTAATTCGAAGAGTCTGTAAAATATTTTGTG
>DDHO01000080.1 GCA_002352935.1 Firmicutes bacterium UBA1874 | reverse complement strand
TATGGTCAAGGAGTTTACACAAATTATTTTACAGACTCTTAGCTAAATATTTTATTCTAAATATTTATTGATATTTGTATTTCTGCCCAAGTCCCATCCCCCTATGGGTACATTAAACACTAAAACCCCTACAAGCAAGGCTACGGTAATTTGCACATAACCCAGGACTATATAAGGAACAATTTTACCGAGCATCAATTCCCACGGCTTAACCGGAGTCACAATAAGCTGTTTTAAAGTGCCCCGCTCCCTTTCACGTACAATGCCCATCGAGGTCATGATCACATGGTCATGGTTACAATTATGCCTAAAATACCAGGTGCCATATAGTAAGCGGTAATGCCGTCCGGGTTATACCAGGGTCGTACCTGATGTCATATGGTGGACCGCTGATATTTTTCATCCGGGCCAGCATTTCCTGGGATTTAATCAGCCCAATGGAATTCGCGATGGCAATACCGTGTCACCATTATTTACGGATAGATAGCTGATAGTGCCCGGCAGCTTGGCATTCAGGTTAACGACACTTGCTTCTATTGTTCCTGTTGCCTCTATATGGGATGCTTTCTGCCCGGTGATGTGGTTTTCATAGAGCAGGTAAAAAGCGATGGTCATAAGAAGAAGAAGGACTATTAATGCAGGTATTTTGCTTTTGCCCAAATAAGAACCTCCTCCCCAATTATTCGAGTAAACTAATAAGTTAAAAATAGTTTACTTTGCTTTCCTTAATTATTCAACAATAAATTTTAAGGTACTGAAAAGAGGGAGGAAATGTCATAGTTATTTTTAAAAGATACTTATAGACATATCCGAACAATATATAATGATTGGTATTTTATATACGGCGGATATAGTCTACACGCAGATGGATATCGAGGCGAAAAGGGAAGTTGAAAAATTAAACGGGGTAGTGGGTAAAATAAAAATAGAAGATAATAAAATGAGAATTACTCTAGCCCCATCAAGGAGAAATAAATTCATATGAATCTATTTAAATTTATCTGCTATATTTTATCTTTCACGGCATTTATAAAGGTATTTTTCGGCGTCTTTTTTCACGAGAAATTTTATGTGTGGGCAAGGCACCAGTATGCAAAACCTTATCGCTCTTGGACTGTTAACGCGTTATTGTTTTATGCATTTTTGCTTTTGGCCTTATCTTGGGTCGGACTGTTTTTCTATTATGTGAAATACGGCTGGCTGTTGACTGCTATCTTAACACTTGCCTCTGTAAAATCAATGGGGATATTTTTAAATTGGGAAAAGACCTCCGGGAAATTTGTGAGGTTTATTGATCAACTTGGAAAAAAGAAACTCTGGTTGGTTGATTTGGTTGTTTTGATCATCGGCCTTTTCTTTCTTTGGTTAGGTTTATTTATTTATTAAATATATTTGAATATAAATTTGTACTAATTTACTCTTTTTTTCCCCACGCTCCCAAAATTATAAGATGGGCGGCGGCTCCCCCGCCGATGATTGGTATAAGTTTTCCAAAAGCCTCAGGTATAATGAAAGCTGAGGATAGTATCACAGCGGCCCAAATGATTGAGCTTGCAACCACTATTCTTCCCATGGAGCAAAACCTCCTTATAAATAGCTTCTAGATTTCTACGTTTCAATTATACTATTAGTATTTTCTTTTCACGTAAATCCCTGAACAAATCCAGATCAGTACCCCCCCTAGAAGTTCGACATTGGTCCTGAAGCTGATAGTACCTTCCTTTGCCAGTTCCACACCATAAAAGAGAAAAATTAAGAAAAATAAACCGTACATTGTGTAAGCAGCCGCTTTATAATGCATCAATTTTGCTCTTTCGTCATATATTTTATCCAAGTTTTTAGAACTTTTTTTCAACCTTAGAGGTTTTAAAAATAGAACCAGAAAAGCGGCCAGTAGAAACGGAAGGGCACTGGTATAAGAATTGTAGATTATTGCCGGAATTAGGACTTCCAAAATTAAAACCGCTGTCCAGAGATAATGAAATTTAATTAAATTTTTCATTCATGAAGTTCCTCCTCGCTGTAAATAAAAATATCCTCAATTTTTTTATTTAAGCTATTTGCTATTTAAAAGCTAGAAATAATGAAGGGTTATATCTGCCATTTTCAATTGAAATAATTGTTTGCCGGGAAACACCTAATTTCCGTGCTAAATCATCCTGGGTCCAATTCAGAGCTTTTCTTAAGTCCCTAATCTTGTTTTTCATATTTCCACCTCGATTAATGTCAAGGTTACTTTACATTAGTGCAATACGAAACAACGAAAATGTAAAAAATATTTTACATTTTAAATACAAATATTTTTAAATTACTAAAGTTATGGAAAAGCAGATAAAAAAAATATTGGAAATTACATGCATACAATTATTCCAACCTTTGTGACCAGCGTATTTTAACACGCTGCCTGACAACATTAATCAGAAGAATACCAGTCAATAAGCTGATAACAATTAATCACAGGAAAAAATTACATTCCGCTTAAAAAATTAAAGGAATTAAGTAATTTATGTGGTAATTAAAAGGAAATTGCCTGAAAGCATCCGAACTTGAAGATTTTTAAAGGGGCGGGGTTAAGTTGTTAAAAATATTACATACCGGTGATTTACATATTGGAATGAAATTTAACGGATATCCCGAAAATCTGAGAGCAGAGCTGGTAGAGGCCAGGTATAAGGTTTTGGAAAACCTTGTTGCGAGGGCTAGCGAAGAACGATGCCAGCTGTTTGTAATATCCGGGGATCTCTTTGATAAGATTACCGTGCCTAGAAATGAAATTGAAAAAGTTAAAGGAATTCTTGAAGAATTTTCTGGAGACTGTGTTCTTGTAATTCCGGGCAACCATGACTTTGACAACGGCATGACGGATTTATGGAAAATATTCCAGGCTGATCCTTCGGACAAAATTTTGCTTTTGAATGAAGAAAGAGTTTTTAAATTGTCCCAAACGCATAATATTGATGTAGCTATTTACCCCGCCCCGTGCAGCAAGAAAAAAAGCTCCGAGAACGCTCTGGGTTGGATGAAAGACCATGTGAAAAGGTCACGGGCAAAATTACAGATCGGGGTCGCTCACGGTTCACTGGAAGGTCTTTCGCCTGATTTACACAGAGAATACTTCTATATGACCGTGCAGGAACTGGAGTCTATACCCGTGGACCTCTGGCTGTTAGGTCATACCCATATTCCATACCCCAGCAGGGCTGAGGTTACCGGAGGAAGGATATTTAATGCGGGTACACCGGAACCTGACGGCATGGATTGTTTACATAAAGGACATGCCTGGTTGATAGAAATTGATGAGAGAAAAAAAATACGTGCTAAAAGGCTCGATACGGGTTTGTTCAGGTTTTTGGACTGTGAGGAAGTTATAGAAGATTGGAACTCACTGGAGGCAATAAAAAGAAAATATTTATCTCAGGAAGCCGGTAAAACGCTCCTTCGCCTCAGGCTTAAAGGGAGAGTGGACCGGGAAATATTTGAAAGTAAAGAGGTCCTTTATCAAGAATTTAAAAATATTTTCGCATATTTTGCAGTAGATGACTCGGAGTTAAGAACCAAGATATCACCTGAAGTCATAAACCGTGAATTTACAGCTGGCTCCTTACCTTATAAACTTCTTTCGGAGCTTCAGGAACGAAACGATGAAGAGGCCCTGCAGGTAGCTTATGAGCTTATTCAGGAGGTTAAGGACCTATGATGCTTAGGGAAATATGTTGTAGCAGGTTTGGCGGGATCTCGGATTTTAATATTGAACTAAAAGAGGGGTTAAATGTTATTCTGGGTCCCAATGAGGCAGGGAAAAGTACGGTAGTTGACAGTATTTTTTCTGTATTTTTCAGAAGTCATAAGCTTAAAAAAAACACAACTGTGGGTAAGGAATTTTATGAAAAATATTTACCTTATCCCGATGGTGACTGTGCTTCTGTTAAGGTTGTTCTCAAAGTCGGTGGACTGGAATATGAGATAAACAAAGAATGGGGCGCCTCTCCTTCTGCTTATATACGCTGTAAGGATAGGTTGATAAAAGACGAAAGAGCGGTTTCAGCTGCTATACAAGAATTATTGGTCTACGGGGAAAGTACTTATAGAAACATTATTTTTGCCAGGCAAAGCGATATTAAAGGTGCGTTACAAAGAATTAAAGAGGACTCAGAAACTACCAGCACGGTAGACAATGTTTTAAAGCAGGCCGTAATGGTCTTGGACGGCATATCGGTAGAAAAATTTAAAAAAAAGATAGAAGAGAAGCTAGAAATTTATGGTAGCAAGTGGGATGTGGAAAATAACCGGCCGGAAAAGGCAAGGTATCTCGACGACCCTTGGAAAAAGGGCAAGGGCCTGGTATTGGATAGCTTTTACGAGAAGGAACGGATAAAAAATGAAATAGAAAAGGCTAAAAAGATAGAGGAAAATTACGTAACTGTAAGTGAACTGTTAAAAGAAATAAAGGATAAAAAGATTAAAATAAAAAAGAAACTGAACGATTACGGTCAAATGGAGGGAGAGATCGAAAAACGTGCCCATCTTGAATACAGGAAGGGTATTCTGGAAAAAAAAGCCGAAGAATTAAGGGAAGTCAGCAGGCACTTTGCGGAAAAGAGAATCCGACTGAAAAACCTGAAAAGAGAAAGTATACAACTTAAAGAAAAATTAGGTAGATTAAATAAAGAACTCGGTAATGCTGTTAAAATAAAAGAGGCCGAAGAAGCCGAGAAAATGCTTGCGCAAATACGAAGACTTGAGGAGGATTTGAAGAATAAGTTTAGAGAGAGGGACGGGTTGGCTGCGATAAATGATAATGAAATTGACAGGATGGATAACTTATATACGAAGATGACCAGTGCTAAAGCTGCTTTAGAAGCAGGGAAGCTTATTGGCAGCATTAATAATGCAGGAGAACGTCGTATGGTTTTAACCTGCGGCTTAGAGAAAAAGGAAATCTGTGGCGGAGGTGAAGAATTTACCGCCGACGGCTACTTGAGAGTCGAGGTTGAAGACCTTTTGGAGCTGGAAGTTAAGGCAGGGGAAATTAAATATGAAGAACTCGTACATAAATATAAACAGGCAAAAGAAGAACTTGAAAAATTATTAGAAAAATTCGGGGCGTCTGACCCCGGTGAAGCAAAAGCCAAGTTCAGCATATACAAAAAAACAGTGAGTGAAATAGAAAGTATGCAGGAACGGCTGTTCCTGTTAAAAGCAGGTAGAAATATTGAGGAACTGAAAAGCCTGGTAGAAGAAACGAGGGACTTAAGCGCCCGGAGCATTGAGGAAATAAATAAGGAAAATGAGGAAGCAAAAGCTTTAACAGCAGAAGTAAGCCAAAAGATTATTGCGCTGGAAGTTCAGATCAACGAATGGACGGACAAGTACGAAAGCCCGGAAAAAGCAATAGATGAACTCGCGGATACCTTGGCCAGCATTAAAGAAGTGGAAAAAGAACTTTCAAAATTAGTTAAACTTCCGCCGGAATTTCAAACACCGGAACAATTTCGTGAAATATTAAAACAGCTGAAAGCTGAATTAGAAGAAGTTGAAAGCAGGGAGCAGAGATTAAAAGACCAATTTTATGAAATAGATAAAAACCTTCCAGATATATCCTGCGAGGAATTGGAATCATTACAAAAGGAGGCCGAAGCTAGGTTTCAGAAACGGCTTTCTTACCTTCAAAACCTCATAAAAATTAAAAAGATCTTCGACAGCAAAATGGAGGAATTGGACAGGGGTTCCTTCGACCCTCTGGTTTCAACTTTCAGCCGGTACCTTTCGGTGCTAACGCTTGGTAAATATACGGCAGGCGAAATAAGTGAAGACTTCGAAGTAGGCATCTTAAAAGGAGATAATACTTATCTCCCGGAGAACTTATTTTCGGCGGGAGCGTATGATTGTGTGCTGCTGGCACTGAGGTTTGCCCTGCTGGATTATCTGTTTCAGGGTAAAAGCAGTATTATAATTTTAGATGACTGCCTGGTGAATCTTGACCCTGGCCGCAGGGAAAAAGCGGCAGAACTGTTAAGAAAATATGCCGAAACTAACCAGGTAATTTTTACGACCTGCGACCCCGCTACAGCGGACTTGTTGAAAGGAAATATAATTTCTATTTGATTGAAATTGAAAGCCGTTGTTTTTTAATTTGGATCTGGACATCGGACTTAACTTTTCTTTCCCGCATTATGGTTGAATGACTTGCTAAACAATTGTAAAGAATAAAGTATAATTAAATACTATCTTTTCCAAAAAGGTGGCATGTCAGTATTGGAAAAAAAGGAGCTTGCTTATAAACTTAAAGAATTTTATCTTTTAGAAAAACTTCAGGTTGATTATTATAAAGCTCAATTATCCGAGGCCAAGGATAAGTATTATCGCAAGGCTTTTTCAAAAATGGCAAAGATAGAAGAAGGGCACGTTAATTTTTTTGTCCAAAAAATGGCCCGGGAAAATATACAGATTCCAGAAGCTTTTGGTTCACTATTTAAAATAGCAGGAAGAATACTCGGTGAGTCTGTTGAACTAACGGGCCCAGTTAATACCTGCAAGCTGGGTATTGCTCTGGAAAAAAAGGCCATGGAAATGTACCGGATGTTTATTATGAAAAGCTGGGTTGATCAGCAGCTTAGAAATGACTTAATGGATTTTCTGATCGATGAAGAATTTCACAAATTAGTGGATGAAAAGTTATTTGAAGAATTTGTCTACTAAAAAGTCTGTTTCACAAAAACGAAGAAAATTTTGTTCGAGCTTAAGAAAAATTTCGGGAAATCTTCCAGTGCTTCCCTCTAAGCAATCTTCCCCGGAATAGGATAAGTTGATTTTGGGAAAGTTTTTTCAAAGGAAAATACTAGACAGAAAGGGAAGGAATAGCATCCCTTTTTATCGAACTCCCCTTAAATAGACAAAATTATGGGGAGTTTGACAAATGGGGAAAAAGTTGGTTCTCCTTTCGACAGCAATAGTCACGGTGGCAGTGTTATTTTTAACGGGTTTTTACATAAATAGTAACATAAATAATATTTTTAACGTTCCAATAGGCAAGATGGAAACTGTGAGTTTAAAAGCTGGGGCGGCCGATAAAATTTCAGGTAAAGAAGGGGGAACTGCTATTAAAACAAAAGACAATGTAGGGGGAGGAGCGCCCCAAAAGCAAGTTTCCGAAAGTACGGGAGATATTAAGAAAGAAACAACCTGGGAAGTTAAGACGACCAGAATTGATCAGGAAGCGAAAAAAATCGTAGATAATGTGCTTGATTATCTGGTTTTAGTAAATAAAAAGAACTGTTTGCCGGCCGGATTTGTACCTCCGGATTTGGTAAAGCCTCAGATTAAATTTTCTTTTGAAGAGGACCTTCCCAAGAAATTAATGAGAAAAGAGGCTGCTGCCGCCGTAGAGAACCTGTTTCAACAGGCCGGGGAAGAAGGTATAGATATTGCAGGGGTTTCGGCGTACCGTTCCTATGAAAGGCAGCAGGAAATATTTAATTATAAGGCCCGTCAAATGGGGGAGGAGGAGGCAAATAAAATCAGCGCCCACCCCGGAGAGAGTGAACACCAGACCGGGCTTGCCATTGATGTCAGTTGCTCCCGTGTAGGGTATAATTTAAGCGAAGCCTTCGGGGAAACAATCGAAGGAAGATGGCTTGTGGAAAATGCTCCTAAACACGGTTTTATTATTCGTTACCCGCGGGGAAAGGAAGACATTACGGGTTATAATTATGAGCCCTGGCACATTCGCTATGTGGGCATAGAGGCTGCCGGCGAAATCGCCTCCAGGAACATTACGCTGGAGCAGTTCCTGGCTAACGAGCAATAACCCCTTCCACACCCCATTCCGATGCTTTGCGGGGGATGATGCTTACAATTTCACCGGCCTGAATCCGGATTCCGGGTGTAAGTGTAAAGCGGCTGAAAATATAGTTATCGGAAAAGCCTTCTCCCACAGCAAAGTCCCGGCTGGGGTGTATTTTTTCTACCAGGATATCCAGCCTGTGTCCCAAAAATTCCCGGTGATAGTT
>DDHO01000067.1 GCA_002352935.1 Firmicutes bacterium UBA1874 | reverse complement strand
ACACATGTATTGTAATCCTACATCAACCTTTTAAGTCTATTTTAATTAAGTTAAACCTGAACAGGGCCTTAGCGATAAGAATCCGGTCCGCTTGCAAAAATGCTGCTCAATAGAACGCGAACACTAGCTCAAATTATATGTTTGGACTGAAAAACAAATTGGATGAATTATTATTTTAACCCTTTAGACCCGTCAAAAATCGGAAAAGCTCATAGACGTAACAAGCCCCATTTATCTTTATTACAAGAAGGATTTTTAAATCCTTTCGATAATTAATTACGATAGGCTAATTTTGGTATACTTAAGATGCCTGAACAAGGCGAGCAATGGGGGTGAAATAATTGTCTACGAATAAAATATTCTTAAAAAATTTTATGGAAGATTGTGTTTGGATTTTCTTGGATGAAGTTCTTAAAAAATACCCCGAAGCCTGTTCCTGTGAAACCTGCAGATACGACATCGCAGCCCTTGCCCTAAACTCCCTGCCTTCCCGTTATGTGGTGCGTGACAAAGGAGAAGTTTACTCTAAAATATCCACTCTGGAAACTCAATACCGTGCAGATATTTACGCTGCGCTAACCAAAGCTATAATGCTTGTCAAGGAAAACCCCCGCCACTGAAAAAATTATAAATGCTAATACTTTATTAAAAGTTTTTTATTTCTTTAACCGCGCGTATTACCCGACCTATCTAAGGCTATGCTATGTAATAAAAAGAAAACCTCCGGAGGGAACACCTTTGAACACTACCAGTACTAAAAGTCGGGAATTAAAAGAAGTTTTTTTGCGTCTCGATAGCATACTGGAACCAGTAGAAAGCATATGGGGTTATACAATTCAAGGCCTTCTTGGCGGGAAAATGATCCGGCCAAACCTTTTAATATTAAGCGCTTCTTTTGGAAATGCACCGGAAGAAATTGTATATGATGCCGCAGCTGCTATCGAAATGATCCATCTAGCCTCTCTTATACATGATGATGTCGTAGATAAAGCAGAAACGCGCAGGGGACTCCCTACGGTAAGCTGTGCTGTCGGAAACCACTCTGCTGTGCTTATGGGCGATTATCTTTTCGCCCAAGCGTTTAATTTGCTGGCAAAATACGAAAGAGAGTACAACTTGATTACCCCCACGACCCTGGCTATAGCTGAAATGAGCCTGGGAGAATTGTACCAGCAAAAACAAGCTTTTGATTTAAATGTTACGGAAGAAAAATATTTTTCTCGTATTCAAAAAAAGACCGCTTCTCTTTTCGAAGCAGCCTGTTACTTAGGGGCTTTAATAGGCAATCTTAAACAGAAAGAAATAGAGTGCCTACGTAAATTTGGCACACTGTTGGGGCTCGCTTTTCAATTAATGGACGACATATCTGACTTCTCTACCACTAAAAAACAGGCCGGCAAGCCTGTAGAAAATGATTTAAACAGCGGGGTCATCACTCTTCCTGTGATCCTGTTGCTTCAAAACCCATATTATATGCCTAAGATACGAAATAACTTAAAAAACCCTACCGAAGAAAATATCAATGAAATTTGCCAGATAGTACGAAATTCCGGGGTTTTAGACAGTGCCTGCGCCCGTGCTCACTCTATTTTAAAGCAGGCCATCAAGCAACTGGCACCACTGCCCGACAAGTCAAAAAAACATAGCTTAATTGCTCTGGCAAATAATATTTTTGCTCTTTCTAACACCAAAAATAAACTTTTTTAGATCTTCCCTTGTATACGAAGTTTGCTTACTAAATTGCAGGCAAAACAGGTAAACCTCCCGCTTTCTGACAGCAGCTTGTATGCCGTAGGCGCTACGGCCTGTAGCTTCGTTTTAGGATCAGAAAGATACATAGCCAGTAGCCCCTGTACGATAGTTTTATGAAAAGTTGATTCCGGCAATTTGTCGGCTAAGTTATAGGATTTTCGGTATAAAAAACTCATTCGACCGATAGTTTGCTCTTCATTTTTGTAATAATTTACAAAATTAAAATCACTTTCCGCGCGGTCCTCCTCCAGATCTATAAGATAGTCTAGCTGAATGTGCAGAGCACAGATCCAGGGGAAATAAGCACTTAAATACTTATTTATTTCATCTGCCGTCAGCTCTTTTCTTGTTGATGCAGCCAACAGACAAAAAATGCCCAGCGTGGAACCCGTAGCTGCAGCAAATTCATTCCATAAAACTCCAGGGTGTTTCAATAACTGCGGTTCAGCCCATCTACGAATAAGATGTTCTCTTTTTGCTGGTTCCACATGTTTTTTTACCTGCAGATCCTTATAGTATTCAGCCATTTCAATTAAATTTTTTTTAACTTTAGCATAAGAAGGAAATTTTAAAACTTCCTGACGGCAACGCAAAACCAGTTTATTTAAATAACCGCCGTCATTTTTATAAGGGTAAAACTTGTAGTAATTAAGCATATTTTTTTCAGGTTGTAGGGCATGTAATAATGAAAGGTGTAATTGTTCAAAAGCTTTTTCATCCATGCAGCCTGATCGGTCACACAGATTATCTAGATAATCACTTATTGTTTGAAAGGCTACTATAAAACTATAGAGTTCTTTCTTGTACCTGTCACCAAGGAGAGCAAAAACAGCTCCGCCTTGAGCATGAAATTTTTTGGCACGGAGGCTGGCTAATGCCTGCTTCTGCAGTTCCTTTTGCGGTATATTACGAGCACATCGGCGCCAGAATTCCAATTCTTCTTCTACTTTCACAAGAGTTTCTTTAATAAACTTTCTTATAATCCATAATTTTTGCCCAGTTTCAACCGCGAAGTTAAGCATAATGACCCCCGGTACTAAAACAATGATGTTATTTTTTCTATTTTAAAACCCAACTGTTTATTTAATGTAAGGTAAAATAGTTTTAAAAGCCCGGGTACCTGCAATCTTTAACAAGTCAAAAATAACCATCTCGGTACTGGTTATCACTGCTCCCATATCTCTTAGAACTTCTAAAGCTTTTTTCCGGTTTTCTGGAGAACGTGAATCCACAGCGTCTGAAACAATGTGAACCTGATAACCCCTCTGCATCAGGCCGCGCGCAGTTTGAAAAACGCAAATATGAGTTTCAATTCCCGTAACAAGAATTTGTTTTCTTCCATTCTCTTTTAAGAAATTCATAAAATCCTTGTTGCAAGCATCAAAACTCATTTTCTTTAATATTGGAGTATCAGGAGCTAAAAGATTAGCTATTTCTCCTATAGTTGCGCCTAATGCTTCAGGATATTGTTCGGTAACCAGCATGGGAATTTCTAGTTCTTCAGACGTTTTAATTAGCGACACGCAATTCTGCAGCAACAGCTCTTTGCGTGGCATTTTATCCAGTAAACGCCCCTGTTGAATATCAATTATAAGCAAAACACAATTTCCTGCATCCAAAATATACTTGCTTAGCATTGCGATCCCCCTTTTTGCTTAAATATTGCGATCGTTAATATAATTTAAATATTTGGGTCTTTTTAGAGGCAAAGCAATATCCGTTCCTTCCGGCAGGGTTTTCCTTTCATTTCCATTTGTTATAGAAAGCTGCACGCTTGAAATTCCGGGTATTTCAGTTAAAGTAAATACCAGCGAATTAACAAGAAGCGATTCTGCTGTATGTCCTCCACCATAAGCAATAGCTTCCCCGCTTAGTTCAAGCACTACCCTGTTCTCTTCTTCTTCTAATTTTAAACTCCGAAGAGCAGTGCCCGGCCATATTGTTCTCCCCAAGCCGCTATCAGGCGGGGGGCCCTTTAGGAGTTTAACGACTGCTGTCCTGGCTAAAATTTCGGTACTACCCTCAGGAACACTAGTTGTAACCGGAACTAAATACATGGCATTTTTATCAGTAAAATATAAAGTTAAGTATGCCTTGCTTGTGTTAATCGCCCCATCATAATTGGGGCCCGGCGGTCTTATCATTCCATCTTTTACAGAGACCCCTTTAAGATTATCTAGTTTTTCACCTTCTACTAAAAATATAACGTTATTTATGCCGGGAAACTCCGTTACAGTCAACAGTAACGATTCAAGTGCATTTTTTGCCTCATTCTTTCCAGAGACATTCTCAATCTCACCGGTAAGATCTATATAGGCAATTGATTCGTACCTAAGCAATTTTCTAAGTTTAGTTCCCGCAGGAATGGTAGGCTGTAAATTTTTAACCGGAGGGCCCGCTAGCAATTTTTGAATAGCTACTTCAGCTGCCTTTTCAGTTGGGGTTATAGGTAGCGTCACCGGGATCAAGTACTGGCCAGAATCGTTAGCAAAATACACAACTACCTGTGATTGTTTATTATCCAAACATAGTGAACGCTTTTGTTGTTGAGAAGTCCCCGAATCACTTTTATCAGATTTAACTTCTTGCCTTGTCTGAACACCGCATCCTGGCGTAAAAAGAAACATGACCATTAACAATGCCAGAAAAATTAACATTGAGTTTATTTTTTCTTTACTTTTTCCCATTTTCAAACGGCGGCTCTTTGCCAGCTCACCTCCTCCAAAACTGCGATTTATAGCTAAAGGAAGCTTTTTTTCTTTTTTGCTATTAACTATTTAGAATTTATATAAAATTTATATAATATTTTAAAAAATGTATTGGGAGTATATAATTTTCATTTTTGGTTAATACTATAAATAAATTAGATAATTAAAAAATTAATAATATATAGGGGTAATTATATGGCAGAAGTAGAACAAATTTCGAAAATAAAATGTCACTACCAGGAAACAGCCGTCATCCGCAAAATGGCTAGTTTTTTATGTGAGAATATTTTGATAAATAACCCTATAAGAACCCGGCCGGTTATTGTACTGGCCATCGGAACAGACCGTTCGACCGGCGATAGTTTAGGACCGCTTGTAGGTACCAAGTTAAAGAACACAACAAGCCCCGGTCTTTTTTTATACGGCACACTGGAAGAACCTGTCCATGCAGTTAATTTACCTGAAATAATTGAAGAAATAAACAAAAGACATCATGATCCCTTTATTATTGCGATCGACGCTTGTCTTGGACGTTCGGAGAATATAGGGTATATTACTCTTTCCATGGGAAGTTTGAAGCCGGGTGCTGGAGTTCACAAGGAACTCCCCGCTGTAGGAGACATTAGCTTTACTGCTACGGTAAATATCGGAGGTTATATGGAATATTTCATGCTGCAAAACACTCGTTTAAGCGTCGTTATGAACTTAGCAAATTGTATTGCCTCCAGTATTAAACTAGGCTATCAAATGTTCCTACAAAAATCAAAATACCCTCTCAGCAGTGATGATTTATGGAATAAATTTTCGTGTATAACTAACTTGACCGAGCCAAAACTTTAGTTTTATAAATTTTTTTATGATAAAAAATCCCTTGACTTTTTTAAAAGGCTTATTACCTTTTTATCAGAAGTCTGCGGAAAAGTTTGATAAAACTGGCCGACTGCATAAAAAATTACAGGAGAATACAAGCAGACCACTTCGTCCGCCTCCTTTTTGAGCTGTTCCACGGTATCCCTGGGTGCAACCGGGACAGCTATTATTATGCGGTCCGGTTTCTTTTCACGCAATGAACGCAATGCAGCCAGTACCGTAAGGCCTGTCGCTATTCCATCATCAACAACAATCGCCGTCTTTTCTGTTAAATCTGGAATCTGAGGCTCTACTTCATAAAGTGCCATACGCCTCTTGATTTCTTCTACGGTCTTCTTTATCCTTGTTTTTAGTTCTTCCCTTTGAATGCCCAGGCCAGCAAGTACTGCTTCATTCCAATACGAGGTCCCATCAGGGGTTACTGCTCCAATAGCTAGTTCCTCATTACCCGGTGCGCCTATTTTCCTAGCAACAATCACGTTCAAGGGAGCGCAAAGTTCACGTGCTACCGGGTATGCTACTTCTACTCCTCCTCTGGGAATGGCAAAAACTATAGAATCCGCACCTTTATATTTTCTAAGGGCCCGGGCTAATTTTTCACCGGCCTCCTGCCGGTCAGTAAAAAGGGACATAAATTTCCTCTCCGTTTAAATTTCAATAAAATTTAGAGTAAGATTTTCCAAAACCAAAACTATATTTTTAGTTCAACGCCTGCCTCGTTAAACCCTCTTTAGTAAAACCCTCTTTAGTAAAAATATTTTAAACTTAATACAATAACATTATTCTCCGTTTTGAAGCCTTTTTTTATAATCCCGGTACTTTTTAAGTAACCCGGGCTCACTTTTAAAAAATTTAATAAATTCTAATATTCTGTCCATAGCATCATGGCTAATATTGTGTTCTAACCTTTCCGTATTTTCGTGAATCTTATCTTTTAAACCAATAATTTTCAAAAAATCGTAAATAGTGTTATGTCGATAGAGGAGGTATTCCCCGAGTTTCTTTCCTTCCAGTGTCAGTTGCAATATACCGTATTTTTCATATTTTATAAGTTTTTTTTTATATAGTTTTTGGGCCATTTTTGTAACGGAGGGAGGTTGTACATTTAATGCTTCTGCAAGTTCATTAACCCTCGTATATCCTCTTTCTTCAGTTATACGGAAAATCATCTCCAGGTAGTCTTCCATGCTCGGAGTTAATATTTTCTGTTTTTGATCTTTTATAGCATATCCCCGCAATGTATAAAACCTATTATCGTTCATTAATATCACCGCTATTTTAAATAACAACAATCTTAATTTACGATATGTCAAATTTAAAAAAAGGTTACTGGTGTTGGCTTTAATGATAACTGGAAACGCTTTACTTTATGCAGGGCCCGGATATAATATTAACTGTATTAATTTTTATTTTTCTGAGAACATTGAGGAAAAGAAGCAGGTGAAACAATGAAAGACGAACTCAAAAAACTATTAGTATCCGTACAAAATGGCAGTCTCAATATAGAAGAAGCGCTAAAAAAAATTAAATTAATGCCGTTTTTCGAAGACTTGGGATACGCGAAAATTGATCACCACCGATCTCTTAGATGGGGCTGGCCTGAGGTGATATATTGCCCAGGAAAACTGCCCGAAGAAGTCGCCAATATAGCAAAAATACTGGCAGCACGTAATAATAACGTGCTAGCTACAAGAGCTACTAAAAAAGACTATGAAGCAGTAGTTTCTTTAATTCCGGAGGCGATTTATCACAAGAGGGCACGCATGATAACTATACAAAAAACAAAAATCCAAAAACACGGAAAGATTCTCGTCTGTAGTGCTGGCACTGCTGATCTGCCAGTAGCAGAAGAAGCTGCAATCTGTGCTGAAATGATGGGACGAGTGATAACCCGTCTTTATGATGTCGGAGTTTCGGGTCTCCACCGCATCTTAAATCACAGGCATTTGTTAGAAGATAATAGTGTTTATATTGTCGTGGCTGGTATGGAGGGAGCTCTGGCCAGTGTTGTTGCAGGACTGGTGGACAGGCCTGTGATAGCCGTTCCTACAAGTACAGGTTACGGCGCAAGCTTTAATGGTCTTTCTGCATTACTAGGCATGTTAAATAGCTGCGCGGCAGGTGTAGGTGTTGTTAATATTGATAACGGCTTCGGAGCGGCCGCATTAGCCGATTCAATCTTAAATGTAGGTGAGGAAGAATGAAAATAGCTTTTTTTGACTGTTTTGCAGGAGCTTCCGGCGATATGTTTTTGGGAGCACTCCTGGATTGCGGTTTGGCCCCTGAAATATTGCGTGCCGCCATAGAAAAGCTCTCTTTAAAAGGGTTTTCCCTGCAGTATTATCATAAAAAGGTTCAAGGAATAACTGCTATCGACGTCCGTGTTAATAAAGAAAAACAACAGCCAAAACGCTATTTAGCTGATATTAAAAATTTGATAGATAATAGCGACCTACCTGCCCAAGTCATCAAGGAAAGTAAAAAAGTTTTTGAACGACTTGCAGAAGTCGAAGGAAAAATTCACAATGTCCCTCCCTGCAAAGTGCATTTTCACGAGGTAGGAGCTCTGGACAGTATAATAGACATCGTAGGCACTCTTTATGGCCTGCACCACCTGAAAATTGATCGTATATACTGTTCGCCCATCCCGCTGGGCAGAGGATGGGTAACATGCTCTCATGGCAGAATCCCTCTTCCATCTCCGGCCGTTTTAGAACTTCTTAAAGGCGTTCCGGTATATAGTATTGAGGAAGAGGGAGAAACTATTACCCCCACGGCCGCAGCGCTGTTAACAACTATTTCTCACAGCTTCGGAAGCGCCCCGCCCCTGGTAATTGAAAAATTAGGTTACGGCGCCGGAAAACAAAAAAGAACCTTCCCAAATATCTTGCGTTTACTTATAGGAGAGGAAAAAAAAGGCCTAAGTTATACAGAAAAAGACTTTTCCCCTCCGTTAGAAAAAGAAGAGGTGGTCATAGTTGAAGCCAGCATAGATGACATGAATCCGGAATTTTTCCCCTTTATACAAAGACGCCTCTTCGAAAAAGGGGCACTGGATGTTTTCCTGAAACCCGTAATTATGAAAAAAGGCAGGCCCGGCTCTGTTCTTACTGCCATCTGCCCGGAAAACAATTTCTCACAACTCGCACTTATAATCTTATCAGAAACAACTTCCCTGGGAATTAGATTTAGGCGCGAAAATCGCTGGAAGCTGCGCAGACAATTCTTAAAAATCAATACTCCATTTGGCAGAGTTGCCGTAAAATATTCCTTTTGCAAAGACAATGAAGGAAGGAAAATTATTAATTTGGCGCCAGAATTTGAAGACTGTTCCTTTCTTGCTGAAAAAAATCAGGTGCCCATAAAGCTCATATACGACACAGCAAAAGCCAGGGCCCTCCAGGAGCTAGACGTTTGAATAAATATTGTACACTGCATCTTAAAATAAGTTGTTTCACGTGAAACATTCCAGCGACGCTCAAGTACTAAATACTGTGTAAAAACATTTTCCGGTTAGAATCGTTAACAATCAACAGATACGGGCAACCTTTTTTAACTCATTTGGCCGACCTTTAAGCCATAACTCAAATTCGGTCATATCTAAATTGCGTTTGCCACTAGCCCACTTTTCATCTAACTCGATTAAGAGGGCACCGACAAGCCGAACCAGAGATTCTTCGGTTAGGGAAGATACGGATAACTCTTTCCCGGCACCCGGATCTCCCCATTAGGACGCTCCATAGCACTGGTCGTGCGTAATCTTTTACGATATTTCTCAGGCAACGATAATACTGCTGTAGCATCTTCAAAACCGTTTTCTAAGACCCTCATTGCCTCAGGTGCTTTATCCTGATATATATCGATGGTCTTTGAAAACAATAACCTTACCGTTTGAATATCCGGAGCATCAAGAATAGCACGCAGCTTGGAGTAAAGCTCTTCTTTTAAAGCTTTCGGGTTGTATTAGTTCTATTTTTTCTATATATTTTAACAACATATTTCCAAGCTCTTAGTTCGCTTTCTCGTTAGAGTAAAGTTATTGTAG
>DDHO01000053.1 GCA_002352935.1 Firmicutes bacterium UBA1874 | reverse complement strand
CTACAGTATATTGACACTATGCGGAAGATATAACAGATTGACAATAAAATAAACTATAGGTGATAATCTAATAGTAAAAAATTAATAATTTAAAGTTACCTTAGGTTAAATTGTGGATTGAATTGAGGAGGTATGGAAACTCTTTATTAACTGTTTTTGGGAGGATGTAAGTGAAGGCTAATAAAGAAGTAGAACGAATTATTCGCTGGTTAAAATTGAACGTTGAAAAAGCCGGTGCGAGGGGTGCGGTGTTTGGCTTAAGTGGAGGTGTAGATTCTGCAGTTGTAGCCGCTATTTGCAAGAAGGCTTTTCAGAAAAACTGTCTGGGGGTTATTATGCCCTGTCAGAGCTCTCCGGAGGATGTTTGTCACGCAACACAAGTAGCAAAGGGAATGGGACTGCCGTTGGAGACCGTTGTATTAGATGAAGTGTATACAACGTTAATCAGGAAGCTGAATACGGGAAAGCAGGCAAACGAACTGGTACTTGCAAATATTAAACCCCGGCTGAGGATGACCGTTCTTTATTACTTTGGAGGTCTTTACAATTACCTGGTGATCGGCACCAGCAACAGGAGCGAAATTTTAACAGGTTATTTTACGAAATACGGCGACGGGGGGGTAGACTTGCAGCCTATAGGCCACCTCCTAAAAACGGAGGTTATAAAAATGGCAGAATATTTGAATATTCCAGAGGAAGTAATAAAAAAACCTCCTAGTGCCGGCTTGTTTCCTGAGCAGACTGACGAAAAAGAAATGGGAATTACTTATGAAGAACTTGATTCTTACTTAGCCGGAAGAGAGGAAGTTCCCCAGCGTGTCCGCAGTATAGCGAAAGAGCTTATACGAAAAACCGAGCATAAACGTCACATGCCTCCGGTCCCTACACGGAAGGAGGAATTATACTTATAATTTTATAATAGTTGTAAAGTTTTAAGGTTTTTGAATTAAATACCATCTATCCAAAAATTAGAGAGTTAGGAGGGCTGAAATTGGCCGGTCATTCTAAGTGGGCAAATATTAAGCACCGTAAAGCTAAAATGGATATACAGAAAGCAAAGATATTTACTAAATTGGGGAAGGAAATTATTGTTGCAGTCAAGACAGGTGGGGCGGATCCTGAAAACAACCCTCGTTTAAAGGGTGCTATCCAGAAGGCTAAAAGTGCAAATATGCCCAATGATAATATTAACCGTATTATACAACGTGCCAGCGGTGAGGTTGGTGGTGTGGACTACGAGGAAGCAACTTATGAAGGCTATGGGCCGGGGGGAGTAGCAATTTTAGTAGATATTATGACTGACAACCGGAATAGAACCGCTGGCGAGATTAGATACCTGTTTAGTAAAAAAGGCGGGAGCCTGGGTGAGAGCGGGTGCGTGTCCTGGATGTTTTCTACAAAAGGATGGATAACTATTGATGCACAGGAAAATAAAAAGGATCCAGAAGATATAATGCTTCAGGCTATAGAGTGCGGTGCAGAAGATGTTAGAGTTGATGATACTACTGTGGAAGTTATTTGTGTTCCCAAAAATTTTGAAGAGGTCAAGGAAAAACTTTTAAGAGAGGGATTAAAGCTTGATGCAGCTGAAATTACCAAAATTCCTCAAAACACCATAAAAATTGAAGATCCTAAAATTGCCAGGCAGAACCTGGAATTAGTTGATGCATTGGACGATCATGATGATGTACAGTCTGTTTATGCAAATTATGAGATACCGGACAGCATAATGGCAGAACTAGAAAAAATGAAATAAATGAAAGTCTAAGAGTATAATATTCTTCTTTCCTGGAAATGCTGGAAACAGCAGGAACAGGGAGGGAAGATTTTTGTTGTTTTTGTATAAGTACCGCTACGTACTGCTGTTATCTCTTGCAGTTTTTGTACTGAGTTTTCTTGTAGCGTATTATAATGGTTTTCTTTATGCAAGTGAAAGTTTTAAAAAAAAGCCTAACGTTGCTGGAACTGCAGTTAATGGGGGAGAGACACTCGCCTATTTTTTCGGAGCAAAAAAACTGAAGATTTTAGAAGAATACCAACTTTGCGGGCATTTCAAGACTTTAAAGGAAGAGAAAGCCAGTTTTTTGAGCAAAGCCGATTTGGAAAAACAATACCCACCGGAAGACGGTTGGAGCATAAAGAGCGATGAGCACAGCGTGCTGATAAAGAAATTAGTCCCCGGTTTTTGCCCGGTAGATGCCGAAAAACGACACCTCGGAGTTTTGGGAAGGTATGTAGCAGTATATCTAGGACCTTCGGGGTACGGAGGAGATTTAGCGTTTGTTACTTCAATAAGAGTAGATCAGCTTCCTTTTGAATGGCAGGTGAAACTGGCGGAAGGGCTGCTGGAATTTCCCTGTGAAGCAAAACTGCTGGAAGCTTTGGATAGTTTAGAAGAGCTTCAGCAAGCAGAGTAAACCTGGTGCCGCCGGGTTCTTTTTTTTGTCCGAAGCTTTAAAAAGGGATGTCGTTACTCTTGTCGAATAAATAAGTTTGAAGGAGGAGCCTGCTTTGTTAATAATGGGTATAGACCCCGGAACAGCTCTTGCCGGTTACGGTTTCTGCAGCTTTATGCATAGAAAGATCAAAGTTGTGGACTACGGCTGCATTCGTACTTCCGCTAAAGAACTACCGGCCCGGAGGCTTGCCCTTATTTTTGATGCTGTTGAAGAACTGTTAAAGCTTAGACAACCGGATCATCTTGTTATAGAACAGTTGTTTTTTAATAAGAACGTTCGTACAGCATTAAGTGTGGGTCAGGCCAGGGGGGTTATACTGTTAGCTGCTGCCCGTGCAGGTATTCCTACCTGGGAATATACTCCCCTACAGGTTAAAGAAGCTGTGACCGGTTACGGGAGAGCCTCTAAAAAACAGGTGCAGGATATGGTTCGCCTGCTTTTAAATTTGTCCGAACTTCCCCGCCCCGATGACGTGGCCGATGCCTTGGCCGTAGCTGTTTGCCATGCCCATTCCCTGAGATTCAACAGTCTTTCCGCGGAAGGGAGGCTGAAAATATGATATGGTCTTTGGCCGGGAAACTTGTTGCAGTTTCCGGAAATACAGCTGTGGTAGAAACAGGAGGCCTCGGGTTTCAGGTTTTCCTGCCCGCCAGTGCGGGAAACTGCCTTCCTCAGACTGGAACACAGGTCGTATTATACACGAGTCTTCAAGTAAAAGAAGATTCGCTAACATTGTTTGGATTTACGACTACGGAGCAGAGAGATTTTTTCAACTTGCTGGTTAGCGTAACAGGAATTGGCCCCCGCGGCGCGCTTTCAATTGTGGACAGCATTTCCGGTGAACATTTTTTCAGAGCTGTCATAAAAGAAGATCTGGCTGCCCTTATGGGCCTTCCCGGAGTTGGCAAAAAAACAGCTTCCCGTTTAATAGTGGAATTAAAAGATAAAATTGAAAAGACAATTTTTAACGGAAAAACTTTAGATAATGTACCGGAAAGGAAAACGGTACAGGAGGAGGCAATGGAAGGACTGGTTTCACTTGGATACGACCCTGACGAAGTAGCGTGGTTAATACAGAAGCTGGTTAGTGATGATCGTCATAAGAACTCTGATTCTTCTGAGATAATTCGCTGTGTTTTGAAAAGCATGGCTTGCCGTGAGGAGGAGCAGGGATGAAGGATGAGCGTCTTATTACCCCAGTAGAAAAAGATGAAGACAGGCAATGGGACCGGAACCTGCGACCTCAAAGCCTGAAAGAATATGCCGGTCAGAAAAAAATAAAAGAAAAAATGGCTATTTTTATTAAGGCTGCTCTAAAGCGCAAGGAACCGCTGGACCATGTTTTACTACACGGGCCTCCGGGGTTGGGCAAAACTACTTTAGCTAGTATCATTGCTCATGAGATGAACGTTAAAATGCATGTGACCAGCGGGCCCGCTATAGAACGCCCCGGGGACCTTGCTGCCATTTTGACAAACTTGAGGCCCAAGGACATATTATTTATAGACGAAGTCCACCGGCTTAACCGCGGCGTGGAGGAGATCCTTTATCCAGCCATGGAAGACTATGCACTGGATATAATTATTGGAAAGGGGCCTAGCGCACGTTCCATCCGCTTGGATTTGCCTTTTTTTACTCTGGTGGGTGCTACCACTAGAGTGGGACTGCTTACTTCACCTTTAAGAAATCGCTTTGGGGTTACCTGCAGATTGGAATTTTATACGGAGGAAGAACTCAAGGAAATAATCCTGCGGGCTGCAAAGATTCTTTCTGTATCTATAGAAGAAGAAGGGGCACGGGAGATAGCCCGTTGCTCAAGAGGCACTCCCCGAATTGCCAACCGCCTGTTAAAAAGAGTCAGGGATTTTGCAGAAGTTAAAACAGGTGGGATTATTAACCGGGAAGTGGCGAGGGAAGCTCTGGCTCTTTTAGAATTTGATGAAAACGGGTTGGATAATTGTGACCGCCGGTTGATTTCTGCTATAATACATAAATTCGATGGAGGCCCTGTCGGTGTTGAAACTTTATCCGCTGTTCTCAACGAAGAGCCGGACACTATTGAGGACGTTTATGAGCCTTATTTAATGCAGATAGGTTATATTAAGCGAACTCCCCGCGGTAGGGTTGCTACACCCCGTGCTTACCGTCACTTTAACCTTACTCCCAAATTAGAGAAAAAAATGCAGGCTGTTCTTTTTTCGGAAGAAGATTAGAATAGAATAAAAAGATATTTGCGGAGGAGCAAGATATGGGTGATTGGAGTTCGATAGCTAAAATTTTAATTTTTATCGGGGTTTTGATAGTAATTTTGGGCTTTCTAATACTGGGCCTGGGTAAGCTGGTCAATCTCGGGCGCCTGCCAGGGGATTTTGTAATTAGAAAGGGTAATTTTACTTTATTTTTTCCTCTTGCTACTTCCTTAATTTTAAGTATTATTCTTACGGTTTTGCTAAATATTTTTTTAAGGCGTTAATGATTTTTCCATTATTTGTATTAATAAAATTTTAATTTTTGAGGGGACGGTTATGAAAAAAATAACAAAAAGGCTGCTGCCGTTTATGATGGGTGTTATTTTAGCTACCTGCACCCTGTTGTTAATGCACGTGCCGGGTTCTTTTGCTGCCGGAGAAACGCTGATTAGAGTGGCCCTAGGTACGAGTAAACAACAGGTAGATTTTAGAGTTGCGGAAGGTAAATACAAGCTGTTGGAAAAATCTACAGGGAATATAATTGCCGAACCAACACCGGGTGAAATGTGGTCGGTGATCAAAGATGGAGAAAAGGTTAAGCTCGCCCGGGAAGGGACTTTTCTAGGGACTTTTACCGGACCCATCAGTTTACAACCATTTAATGAAGGTCAAAATCTTTTCAGGTATCAAAACATACGGTACAGGGGTTCTCTGCATATTTTTAACGAGCCCGGGGGACTGGTTGCAGTGAATTCTTTAGGGCTAGAAAAATATCTTTACGGTGTGGTCGGTGAAGAAATCGGCATTTCTGCTCCCCGGGAAGCTTTAAAGGCACAAGCGGTAGTTTCACGCTCGTTTGCGGTTAGTATGATGAAAGGAAACGAGGCACTATATGACCTCCTGCCGGATACGCGCAGCCAGGTTTACGGGGGATATGAAGCGGAAATAAGGCCTGGAGCGGATAAAGTTAGAGATGCTGTTGATGCTACTGCCGGCGAAGTGATTTATTTTAACGGAAGCATTGTTCAAGCTTACTTTCATGCTAATGCAGGGGGTTATACTGAAGGGAGCGAAAATGTTTGGAGCTATTCTCTGCCTTATTTAAAGCCGGTTCCTTCGCCTTTTGATGAAGAAGCTTTAAAGTATCCTTACCAGACAAACGGGTGGCCCGCAAATACTTACCGCTGGGAAATTGTTTTATCTAGAGAAAAGCTTGATGAAAAAATAAGAAACTGGAACAACCTTAAAGCAGGTAAAGACTTAATAGATATTGGTACAGTTAAAGATATTCAGATATCAAAAAACCGAAACGGGAGCCAAAGTCCTACCGAATCGGGAAGAGCTACATCTTTAAAGCTTGTTGGCAATAAAGGTGATTATGCAGTCTATAAGGATTCCATCCGATCCTTAATGGGGCTGCGCAGTACACTGTTTACAATGAGAATGGATTCTGAGGTTAATTTACTTTCGCTTGGGGGAAAGAAGGCACGGGTTACTAACGGTGAAAAATTGATAGCAGTAAGCGCAGACGGCACGGAGACTAAAGTAAACGGCAGCAGTGACGAATACTGTATTATTTCCCGTCACGAAAAACGAACAGTTCCCAAAATCTTTCAGCGAATTGTTTTTGATGGAAAAGGACACGGCCACGGAGTGGGTATGAGCCAGTGGGGAGCCAGGGGCATGGCTGCTCAAGGGTATACATACCAGCAGATCATAAAATACTATTACAACCAAGGTAGAGATGATGGACTGTTGAAAATCAGAAAGCTGGGGGGTTAAGCTGCCCAAGGTAAATTTCTGAACCATTAAAAAATATTGTGAGGATTTTTATGAAAGTAGAAGATTTCGATTTTTATTTACCCCAAGAATTTATCGCACAGGAACCTGCCGAACCACGGGACGCTTCACGTATGCTTGTCCTTTCAAGAAAAGACGGTACTTTAGAACACCGCTTATTTAAAGATATTGTTTTATATCTACGCAAAGGTGACGTTCTTGTTTTTAATGATACGCGAGTTATCCCAGCCCGACTTTTTGGAATTTTAGAAAAAAAGGGACTGACTGTAGAGGTGCTCCTTTTAAAACAGAGAATGCCCGACGTCTGGGAGGTTTTGGTTTCTCCAGGGAAGAAAGTTAGAAAGGGGGAACTTTTAGAATTCGGTGAAGGGCAGCTCTGTGCTACCGTTCAAGGATATACAGAAGAAGGCGGAAGATTGTTAAAATTTCATTACAGTGGAGATTTTAAAGAACTTCTCGGCAGTTTGGGGAAGATGCCCCTCCCTCCGTACATAAAAAAATACCCGAAAGATCCCGCGCAGTACCAAACAGTATATGCAAAGCATGAGGGCTCGGTAGCGGCTCCAACAGCCGGGTTTCACTTTACGGAAAGTTTAATGAAAAAAATTGAAGAAAAGGGTGTGTCGCTCGTTTTCGTCCTGTTGCACGTGGGCCTGGGCACCTTTCGCCCCGTAAGGACGTTGGAAGTAGAAAACCACCGTATGCATGCGGAGTATTACAGTGTTGATGCTGATGCTGCTTCGGTAATAAATGAAGCTCGTTCGCGGGGTGGCAGGGTGATTGCAGTTGGAACGACAGTAACACGCGTATTGGAAACCGTTTCTGATGAGAAAGGCACTATACATCCGGGAAGCGGCTGGACGGAGATATTTATCTATCCCGGTTATAGATTTAAAGCAATAGACGGGTTGATTACTAATTTTCACCTGCCGCGTTCCACCTTATTAATGCTGGTAAGTGCATTTGCCGGCAGGGAAAAAATTTTAGACGCTTATAAGGCAGCAGTGCAGCAGAAATACCGATTTTTTAGTTTCGGAGATGCTATGCTTATCCTCTAAATAAAATAATTAGTTGCTTGGGAGCAAAATCCGAAACCGGCAGAAGAAAAAATTATACAAACTAACTAATTTGAACATAGTAGAAGTAGCTGTGGAGGGAACTAGCAGTTGTCATTTAATTTTAAAGTCTTACGGGAAGAAGAAGGTAGTAATGCGAGGTTGGGAATAATAAATACGGTTCATGGGGAGATATTTACTCCAGCGTTTATGCCTGTGGGCACCCTAGGTACCGTAAAAGCTATGACACCTGAAGAGTTGATAGAAGTAGGAGCGGAGATAATACTAAGTAACACTTATCATCTTTACCTGCGGCCGGGTCCGGATATAATCGCAGGAGCGGGTGGGCTTCACCGCTTTATGAACTGGCAAAGGCCCATTTTAACGGACAGCGGCGGTTATCAGGTATTTAGTCTGGGTAAACTAAGAAAGATCAGTGATGAAGGAGTTTTTTTTCGTTCGCACATAGATGGTTACGAGCACTTTTTTAGCCCGGAAAAGGCTATAAAAGTTCAAAAGGCGCTCGGTTCAGATATTGCTATGGCTTTTGATGAGTGTACGCCGTATCCCTGTTCTTTTGAAGAGGCACGAGCTTCCGTTAAGAGAACTTACATGTGGGCTAGGCGCTGCATGGAAATTCATGATTGTAAAGATCAGGCACTGTTTGGCATAGTTCAGGGAAGTGTTTTTCAAAATCTAAGGGAAGAGAGTGCCAGGGGCCTTGTAAAGCTTGGCTTTTCCGGTTATGCTATTGGAGGTTTGAGCGTTGGAGAACCAAAATCGGAGATGTATAAGGTTTTGGATTATACTTTACCCTTGCTCCCCTTCGAAAAGCCGCGATATTTAATGGGTATAGGTACGCCGGATTGTATATTGGAGGCGGTTATGCGGGGTGTAGATATGTTTGACTGTGTTCTTCCTACAAGGATTGCCCGTAACGGAACCGTGTTAACAGGCCGGGGTAAGCTTGTTGTAAGGAATGCTGCGTACGAGAGGGATTACCGTCCCCTGGATCCCCACTGCCAATGTTATACCTGCCGTAATTATACAAGAGCCTATATCCGCCACTTATTGAAATCGAGTGAGATCTTGGGGGTGCGTTTGACTACTATACATAACCTTCATTTTTTATTAAGTTTTATGAAACAGATTAGAAAAGCTATTAAGCGGGATGATTTACCAAAGTTTGCAGTTGAATTTTTGAATTCTTACAGGACGGAAGAAGGGTTTCAGGAAAATTCGTAGAACTTTAAGAAAAAAAGAAATTGCTGGAAAACGGCTTTTTATTCTTAAATAAAATTATAGGGAAGGTGGGTAAGTGTTAAATGGATTTTTCAACAGTATTGCTTTATTTGGTTGTTTTCTTTGTTTTAATTTATTTCCTGATGATACGGCCCCAGCAGGTACAGCAAAAAAAACGAAAAGAAATGCTGGAGCAGTTAAATGTTAACGACCGAGTGGTAACTTTGGGGGGGATACACGGTAAAATTACCAAAATAGATGAAGATGAACTGACCCTTAAAGTTGCCGATAAGGTAGAAATAAAAATAGATAAGGCCGCAGTAGGTAGAGTAGAAGAAGAGTAAGAAAAATCCTTATTTAATATTTAATATGCTTATTTAAATATAGCCCCTTTCCTGATGGTAAAAACGGGTAGGGGTTTTATTTATTTCTGTTTCATCCCGGCAGTGTGTCGTCATATTTTTTATTAGCCTTCAGGTCTGGTCCCACAAATATGATAATAATTACAAAATAATAACAAAATTTCTCATAAAATGACAGAAATCTTCAAAGGAATAAAAAGGAATTTGTCCAACTTAATTAAAGTACGAATATAAATTTTCTTTTTCTGGGGCGGAGGGGATTTATTTTGAATATTTTAAGGTTTTTTTGCCACAGGCCGAGAAAAGAAATTGAATTTTTAAAACATAGCTATAAGTGTCTGGCCCGCTGGGAACCAAAGTGGGATGCTGCCTGGATTACAGCCGAAAATGAAGCGCTGGAATTAATAGAGAAGGAAGGTTTTAAAAATGAAGAAGGCAACAGGTATATTTCCTGATTTACTTATTAAGCGGGGCGATCTTTTTACGGTAAATTTGGGACGACAGGGGAAGGGTACAAATTTGTGGAGACCCGTTTTGGTAGTCCAAAACGATATTGGAAACAGGTATTGTGATACTATTATCGTTGTTCCTTTGACCAAAAGTTTGAAAGTCAAAAAATTATCTTTCTGCCTTTTACTGAGGAAGGATGAAAAAACGGGTTTAACTGCCGACCACGTTGCTATATTCTCCCAGGTCCGGACCCTTCCTAAAGAAAGGTTTTTAAACGGTCATTACTTGGGAAAATTGGACGACAAGGCGATGGAGAAGGTAGACCGGGCTTTAGAAATAAGCCTGGGGCTTTCGGTCTTACAGAAATTGCAATCCCGAAGCCAGCAGAAGAGCTCCAAGGTTAAGGCTAAAAGAAATTACAGGTTGCCGGGAGCTGTTAATGGGCAAACTTGAGGTATATATAGTCTTAGGTATAGAAAGGATGCAGGGGAAAACGTAAAATGATAAGTCTGGAAGATGTAAAAAAAGATAAGGAAGTTGATACTTTAATTATTAAAGGCGATGAATATCTTGAAAAAATGGGTTTTACAGAGCATAGCCACAGGCACCTTTCTTTGGTATCGTCAATAACACGAAATGTTTTGAAGCGGCTGGGTTACCCTGAAAGGATTGTGGAGCTGGGGGCTATATCAGGCTACCTGCATGATATTGGCAATGTAATAAACAGGAATGACCACGGCCAGTCGGGTGCACTGCTTTCATATAATATCCTCAATAGGATGGGTATGGGAAGCGAAGAATTAGCCATTATAATGTCAGCTATTGGAAATCACGAGGAGGAACGCGGCCACGCTGTAAATGAAGTAGCGGCTTCTCTCATTTTGGCTGACAAAACGGACGTTCACCGTTCGCGCGTACGGAATCCTGATATTTCTGCCTTTGATATTCACGACCGTGTTAATTATGCGGTTGAGTATTCTTTTCTCCGTGTAAATGAAAATGATATGACCTTAACTTTAGAGCTGACAATAGATACGAAAGTAAGTACAGTGATGGAATATTTTGAAATTTTTCTTTTGCGTATGGTTATGTGTCGCCGGGCGGCAGGTATGCTGGGCTGCCATTTTGGGTTGGTTGTAAATGACGCTACTTTACTCTAATGTATTTAAGAGTATAAGAACATGCTTTTTTAGATTATTTTTATTCCACAGATTTAAAAGAAACTCTTGTCTTAAAAGCCTTCCTCCTTTCCTGATCATGCAATGTTATTTTCTAATCATGCAATGTTATTCCTTACAGCTTTTTATTTTGTTTACTCTATAATGTATAAAGCGTTAGAGTAAAGTTATTGTAGGAAAAAAAATAAAAGAGAATAACTCCTTTATGTTATTATGATAGTTAGCCATAACAAAACAAAATAA
>DDHO01000032.1 GCA_002352935.1 Firmicutes bacterium UBA1874 | reverse complement strand
ATGACTTTGTCAACAGGCTGACCAGAAGGCCCTAGGGCCTTCTGGTTTTATGTTTAACGAAACATTTTTTATTGCAGCAGGTGGCCAAACAGACTTTCAAACTACTTTTTTTTCTTCTTCCTTTCTTCCTTCAGCAGCTGCTCCCTTTTAACATCGGACAGCACTTTCATGCTCTGCATGCCAACTCCCAGCACCAGTCCTGCTAGTAGAAAAGCAAAAAAATAAAGCAATCCTACAACGCTCCCCCACTGGTGATCAACACCTCTTCCCCAGACAACCAGCATTGCTGCACAGCCGGCGGTGCTCCCGATCAACGTCAGGCGGAAAACCCATTTCCATCCCATGTAAGCAAAAAAGAATATTATCTCGCTCAAGATAACCAAAAATATTATTACCGGAGCCATGCCTAAAATGTTTCCTGAATTTAAAAGGCTCGGGTTTAAAAAAATGCCTATACCCCCGATTACCGCTACATTTAACAACCCTCCGTAAACTAACCCGTATAAAAAGCAACGCGTGCTGCCTTTTTCCATAGAATCCCTCCATATCTCTGTTGGCTGTTTTTAATTTAATCAGTAAGGAAGAAAAGTCTCCCTGGTAATAGCAACGAGCTCTTCAATTGCTTTTAAAGCATCCCTTAAAACCGATTTTTCACGCCTGCTCATGGCCGCTAAATTTAAATAATTGTCAGGCTTTTCGCCTTTATGCATCTTTTCCAGGCTGGAGCGCAGCCGGAAAAGCATAATTGTTTGAAATGCAGTTTCCAGGAGTTCGGTCAATTCCTTAGATAACTTACCTTTTTGATGAAGCTGGTAAATTCTTTCAAGCGTATTGGTGACCATCAGATTTTCCCTTAATGCCAAAAGCCTTATGCAGTCAACCAAATGCACGGATACTGAATGCTTTAAGTCAATCTCGTCTTTATGTTCACCGGAACGTTCCCCTACGGGCCTGCCGAACAGTCCCAGCGGGAGCCTCCCCTGACAGGCATCCTCAGCCAGGAATCTCAAAGCAAGCGGTTGGGAAGAAAAACATTTATTTGTAAAAACGCGCAAATCTTCGCCCAGAGCAAGATGCCCATACACGGGCCTAAAGTCGAGGAAAATACTTAAAAGCCTGATATTAAATTTTTCGGGCTTGCGTACCCAGGCAGAAACCTTGCTCCGCCAGTATTTTTCATCCCCTCGCCAGAACGAGTTAGAAGCCATTACGTAGCCGCGGCAGAGAGCAAAACCACAGGAAGCGAGGCCCTGGACGACCTGGCCGGCAAGACGGGCAAAATATTTTTCTATTTCCTCTACGGAAGCCCCTCCGGGAGGGGTCTCGTATATCAAGGCATTATCCTGGTCGGTACGCACGTACTGCTCACGTCGCCCGTTGCTTCCCATTGACAGCCAGCAAAACTTTACCGGCGGAGGCCCGTATTCGGGCATCATGCTGTTGAGAGATATCTCGATGACCTGCCTCGTTAACCTGTCGTATAATTCCGTAATAATGTCCAAAATTTCTGGAACCGGCGCTTTATCAGCAACAAGCCCTCTTAAAACCTGGTCAATTTCCTGTCCTACTTGCGATATGCCTTTGAGATCAGACTGTGATTCTAACCTGTCGACCACGCTTATTACCCCTGTATTTCTGGAACGTATGAGGTCGCGTATAGTTATAATACCGACGGGCTTATTTTGCTCGGTTACGATGGTGTGCTTGGCCTGCTTCTTAATCATCGCAAGCAGAACCTGGTAGTAATATCTTTCGAGACTAATACAAACAGGTTCGCTGTCAGCTATTTCCCGGGCCGTTAATCTTTCGGCAGCACGTCCTTCAGCCAGGACTTTATCCACAAGATCCTTTTCGGTTATTAACCCCTGGACTTCTCCTCCTGTGCCCGTAATTACCACGGAACTGATATGGTTGTCTCTCATAATCTTTGCCACCATGTTTATTGTTTCATCCGGAGAACACGTTATTACAGGACTACTCATCAGCTCGCTGGCCCTTTTATGGGCCGCATGTTCCTTTGCAGTAACCAGCATCCCGTGCTCTAAAGCAACTTCCCGGAATAAGCTGAAAAAACGATCGACTATTAACTGGCTAAAATAACTGGCAAAAGCCGCGTTGGTATCTAAAATTTCTTCAAAGTCTTCGCGGTTTAACAGCAGGCAGTCCAAATCTGTGAGGGCCCTAACGGAAACAGGATAAGGTTTGTTGGAAAGAAGTACGGTCTCGCCAAAAAATTCGTAGTCACGCCTGTAAGCGGCAATAGAGTCTTTCCCTTTTTCATTTTTGACGCTTACTTCTGCCAGACCGGAAACAATAATAAATATAACATTTTTCGACTCTTCTCCCTGGCGAAAAACGTAGCTCTCAGCAGGAAACATCCTCCTCTTAATTTTCCGTGCAAGCTTTCGCAATGTATTAATGGGTAAAGAAGAAAAGGGAGGTACATTTCTCAAAATTTGGGCTATGTCTTCCTTTTTCTGCTGGGGCTTAACGTCTATCAATAATTTTCCCCCTCAAATATTCAGAAAAGTAGTTAATATTCCTCCGTTCTTTAATGTTACACAATTTTTTGGCGAGTAACAAGAAAATATTTATAATTTCCCACAAATATTTGATTGAAGTCTTTATCCGGAAAAAATAAAAAAAGCAAAAATTGTGAAGACAAAAGGCGGAAGCTAACTATAATATTAACTTCCGCGAAGATGCTCCACGATAACGCGGGCCAGTGATTCGCTGATCCCTTTTACCCTGGAAATTTCTTCTACCTTAGCCCTGCGAAGATTTTTAACCGAACCGAAGCTTTTTAACAGCTCACGTTTCCTTTTCGGACCCACACCGGGAATATCATCGAGCAAGGAATACTTCTGCTTTTTCCCCCTTAGATTCCTATGGTAGCTTACAGCAAAACGGTGAGCTTCATCGCGGAGGGACTGCAAAAGATACAGGGCATGAGAATTTCTGGGCAGCAAAAGCGGAGGTTTGCCAGAACCTCTGAAAATAAGTTCCTCCCGTTTGGCTAGGGCAATAACCGGGATATCATTTACATCCAGCTCGCGCATAACTTCTTTGGCAGCACTTAATTGTCCCTTCCCCCCGTCGATAACGATTAAGTCGGGGTACCGGCTGAAACTGACGTTTCCCCTTTCTTTCGCTCCCGCTCTCTTGAATCGTCTTTTCAACACCTCTTTTAAAGAAGCGCAGTCGTCCTGGCCCCGGACAGATTTAATTTTGAAACGTCGGTAATCATCCGTCTTGGGCTTTCCTCCCTCAAAAACGACCATAGAGCCCACGATGTCAGTACCGGTCAGGTTGGAAATATCATAACCTTCTATACGGAAGGGAAGCGCATCCAATTCGAGGGCTTCTTTAAGGTCATGCATAGCACCTTCCTTACGGGCATGCTGCTGTTGCCGGGAAACAAAATGCTCCTCCAAAATACTTGCTGCGTTTTGGTTAACCATTTCGACAAGCCCTTTTTTCTCTCCCCTCCGCGGAATCTTTATCCGAACCCTCCCCCCTCGGAGCTTGCTCAGCCAGTCCTCCAGCAACTCTTTTTCTTCTACTTCCTCCTGCACCAGGATTTCCGGAGGAAAAAAGTCCACACGCGCGTAATACCTCTTTATAAAAGCTGTTATAGCTTCTTTTAAAGAAAGATCCTCCGTGCCGCGCAGAAAAAAACTTTCCCGTCCAACAACTTTGCCTTCCCGGACAAAAAACACCTGGCCGCAGGCTTCTCCTTCCATACGGGCCAGGCCTATAATATCCCTGTCCATCCGGTCCGAAGCAACGACTTTTTGTCTGGAAAGAACTTCTTTTAGTGCCTGAATCTGATCTCTATACCGGGCAGCCTTTTCAAAGTCGAGTTTTTCTGCAGCCCGTTGCATCTCATTTTCTAAATTTTTTAACAGGCGTTCCTGTTTACCTTCTAAAAAAAGAATAACATCCTGAACTAATGAACGGTAATAACCCCGTTCAACTGTCCCTGTACAGGGAGCCAAGCAGCGCTCAATATGAGCATTAAGACAGGGGCGGGCCTGCCTGAATAAGGTGTCCGAACACGCCCTTACGGGAAATAAACTGCGGATAAGCCGCAGAGTTTCCCTCAGGGCACCCACTCTCGTGTAAGGCCCAAAGTACCGGGATCCGTCGTTTACCAAGGAGCGGGTGACTACGAGCCGAGGATATTCTTCCTGAATGGTGACTTTAAGGTAGGGATAACTTTTATCGTCCTTGAGCTCTACGTTATATTTTGGCCTGTACTGTTTGATAAGGTTGCACTCGAGTACGAGAGCCTCTACCTCCGTATCCGTTACTATATAATCAAAACTAGAAATGTGCTTCACAAGTGCCCGGACTTTAGCGCCCTGAGTTGAAGCCCTCCTAAAATATGACCGGACTCTGTTCTTTATAGAAGCTGCTTTACCCACATAGATGACTTCTCCGGAGCAGTCGCGCATTAGGTACACACCGGGGCTATCCGGAAGCAGTTCCAATTTTTCTCTTACTGAAACGTTCAATTTTTTCACGCTCCATAACCTTTTGTAAGAAAAGTCCCGTATATGATTCCTTTACTGAACTTACTTGTTCGGGCGAACCGCTGGCAACCAGCCGGCCACCATTCTCGCCGCCCTCCGGCCCCAGGTCAATTATCCAGTCTGCCGATTTTATTACCTCCAGGTTATGTTCTATGACCAAAACCGTATTACCCTCTTCAACCAGGCAGTTTAAAACTTTTAAAAGCTTTTTAATATCATCCGTGTGTAAACCGGTTGTCGGTTCGTCCAAAACATACAAAGTCCTTCCGTTGCTCCGTCTGGATAGTTCAGCTGCCAACTTAATTCTTTGGGCCTCACCGCCTGACAGTGTTGTTGCTGGCTGTCCAAGTCTAATATAGCCTAACCCCACGTCCCGTAAAGTTTCCAACCTGCGGGAAATACGGGGTACAGCGCTAAAGAACGCCAAAGCTTCGTCGACAGTCATTTCCAGAACGTCAGCTATAGTTTTCCCCTTATACCTAACTTCCAGGGTTTCTCGGTTATAACGCAGGCCCTTGCACTCTTCACAGGGGACATAAACATCAGGCAAAAAATGCATCTCGATTCTAATAATTCCGTCTCCACTGCAAGCTTCACACCGCCCACCCTTAACGTTAAAGCTGAAGCGACCCGGTTTATAACCGCGCAGCCGGGCTTCCGGTGTTTGCGAAAAAATCGTCCTGACAACATCGAAAACTCCCGTAAAGGTTGCCGGGTTAGAACGCGGTGTGCGTCCGATAGGCGACTGGTCTACCTTGATGACTTTATCCAGGTGTTCAACTCCTTTTATGCTTTCATGAACTCCCGCCTTCTGCTTCGCCCTGTGCAGGATTTGGCTCAGCTTTTTATAAATAACATCATTAACAAGGGTACTCTTACCCGAACCTGACACACCCGTCACACAACAAAATAACCCGAGAGGAATATCTACATCCAGATTTTTCAGGTTATGCTCCTTCGCCCCCCGCACCCTGAGGAACCTGCCATTTCCTGGCCGCCGGTAAGCGGGCACGGGGATCTTTTTTTTGCCTCCCAGGTAGAGCCCGGTAATAGAAGCCGGACAATTAACAATCTCCTCCGGGCTTCCGGAGGCAACGACTTTACCGCCGGCCTTCCCGGCACCCGGACCGATGTCAACTATATAATCTGCCGAACGGATTGTTTCTTCATCATGTTCCACGACGATCACGGTATTGCCCAAATCTCTGAGGTTTTTCAGAGTATTTAAAAGACGCTTGTTGTCCCTCTGATGAAGGCCTATGCTAGGTTCGTCGAGAATGTACAGCACCCCCACAAGCCCGGAACCTACCTGAGTAGCAAGCCTTATCCGCTGCGCTTCGCCTCCTGATAAAGAACCGGCCGAACGCTCGAGAGTGAGGTAACCCAGTCCGACATCGCTTAAAAAAGAAAGCCTTGCCCTGATCTCCTTCAGTACCTGCCGGGCTATAATTTTTTCCCGAGAATTGAGCTTCAGGTTTTCAAAGAACTCGCAGGCCTTTTCAACATTCAACTTGCTTACTTCATAGATATTCATCCCGTCGATGAGCACAGATAACATTTCCGGTTTTAAACGGGCTCCCCCGCAGTATGAGCAGGCAGTATTGCTCATAAAACGTCCGATTTCTTCCCGGACCTGGTCGGACTGGCTCTCTCGGTAACGCCGTGTCAAATTTGGAATTACACCTTCAAAGGGGCGTTTGTAGCTCTTTACCCGGCCGAAACGGTTTACGTAGCGGAAGTATATTTTTTCATTACCGCTTCCATAAAGTAGGACCCTTTTCTGTTCCGGGGTAAGTTCTTTAAAGGGAGTTTTTAAACTAAAACCATAGTGATCCGCTACCGCTGCCAGTAGTTGGGAGTAATATAGGCTTTTCCTGCTGTTCCAAAGTGCAATAGCACCTTCTTCCAGGCTCAGTTCCTGATCCAGCACGATTAGTTCGGGCGAAACTTCCGGTTTGGTACCCAGCCCCCCGCACTGCCGGCAGGCACCATAAGGACTATTAAAAGAAAACATGCGTGGGGTAAGTTCGGGTAAATTTACATCGCAGCGAGGGCATGCCAGGTGTTCGCTGAATAAGAGTTCGCCCTTATCCGCCAAATCCACAATAACCAACCCTTCACCGAGACCCAGGGCAATTTCTACAGAATCGGCCAAACGCTTTTCTACACCCGGTTTTATTTTAACTCTATCCACTACGACTTCGATACTGTTCTTTCTATTTTTATCTATATTAATTTCTTCATCCAGGTATTTCACTTCACCGTTAACGCGCACCCTTACAAACCCGTTTTTTCTGATATCATCCAAAAGCTTATGGTGACTTCCCTTTCTCCCCCTTACTACGGGAGCAAGGATTTGCAGCCTGGTATTTTCCGGGTAGGAAACAAGCTTATCCACCATTTGAGAAACAGTTTGCTTGGCAATAAATTCCCCGCATCGCGGGCAGTGGGGGCGTCCTATGCGGGCAAAAAGCAGCCTCAAGTAGTCATATATTTCCGTAACCGTTCCTACTGTAGAACGCGGATTCCTCGTTGTAGTTTTTTGGTCTATAGAAATAGCAGGGCTCAACCCTTCAATGTAATCCACATCGGGTTTATCCATCTGCCCCAAAAACTGCCTGGCATAAGCAGAGAGGGACTCAACATACCTTCTCTGACCCTCTGCATAGATCGTATCAAAAGCAAGGGAAGACTTCCCGGAACCGGAAAGCCCCGTGATTACTACCAGCTTGTCTCTGGGAATTTCCACATCGATATTTTTTAAATTATGCTCCCGGGCTCCCCGGACAATAATCTTTTTAGAAAACATCTTCCTATCCCCCGCAAGTAAAGTATGGTTAAAATTATACCCTAACCGGGTTGTTCCATGCCAATTATTGTCAGGAAATCCGGCTGCTCTTTCCCTGTTCCATTTCAATAATAATATCCCTCAGTACCGCGGCCCGTTCAAATTCCAGTTTACGTGCGGCCTCACTCATTTCCTCCTTTAAACTCTTTATGAGCTTTTTACGATCCCTATGAGACATCTTGCCCCATTCTCTCGGTACGAAATATTCTATCTTTTCTTCCGCCACTTTGGTTACTTCTAGCACATCATGAACAGATTTTTTTACGGTCTCAGGTGTGATATTGTTCTTTATGTTATAATCGATCTGTCTGCTTCTCCGCCGGTTAGTTTCATCAATAGCCCTGCGCATTGCTGAAGTAACGTTGTCAGCATACATAATAACCTTGCCTTCTGCGTTTCTGGCAGCCCTGCCCATGGTCTGAATGAGAGAACGCTCCGAACGGAGAAAACCTTCTTTATCTGCATCCAAAATAGCTACCAGCGAAACTTCAGGAAGGTCAAGGCCCTCCCTTAAAAGGTTTATTCCCACCAGGGTATCAAATTCTCCGAGCCTGAGGCTGCGGATAATTTGCATACGTTCTATCGTATTAATATCCGAATGCATGTAGCGTACTTTAACTCCCATTTCTCTGAGATAATCCGTGAGGTCCTCGGCCATTCTCTTAGTCAGCGTAGTAACCAGGACGCGCTGCTTCTTCTTAACACGCAGCCGAATTTCGTCAAGAAGATCGTCTATTTGTCCCCTTACAGGACGTACCTCGACTTCGGGGTCCACCAGGCCGGTAGGACGGATAATCTGCTCCACAACCTGCGCGGAATGTTCCAATTCATAAGGCCCCGGCGTAGCTGAAACGTAAATTACCTGGTTTATCTTCTTTTCAAATTCCTGAAATTTAAGCGGCCGGTTGTCCAAAGCCGAAGGCAGCCTGAACCCGTGCTCTACTAGCGTTTTCTTCCGTGAATAATCGCCCTCATACATGCCCCCGATTTGGGGCACAGTAACATGCGATTCATCAATAAAAAGCAAAAAATCATCTGGAAAATAATCAATAAGAGTGAATGGCGGTTCGCCCGGTCTTCTTCCGGTAAGGTGGCGTGAATAGTTTTCGATTCCCTGGCAAAAGCCTACTTCTTGTATCATTTCCAGATCATAAAGCGTTCTCTGCTCCAGACGTTGAGCCTCCAAAAGCTTTCCTTTTCTACGCAGGCGTTGAAGTGTTTCCTCCAGTTCCTTTTTGATGGAAGCAATGGCACGATTCTTCTTTTCCTGCTCGGTCACATAATGGCTTGCCGGAAAGATGGCGACATGACGGCGTTCCCCCAGTATTTCGCCCGTAAGTGTGTCAATTTCCACAATCCGTTCTACTTCATCTCCGAAAAACTCCACCCGGACCGCCTTTTCCGTAAAAGAAGCGGGAAATATTTCTATTACATCCCCCCGAACCCGAAAGGTGCCCCGTTTGAAATCATAATCATTTCTTAGATACTGAATATCAACTAGTTTTTGCAGCATCCGGTTGCGGTCATATTCTTCTCCCTCTCTAATAGAGAGTACCATTTCCCTGTAATCTACGGGAGAACCCAGCCCGTAAATACAGGAAACGCTTGCCACAATAATTACATCACGGCGCTCAAAAAGAGCGGCCGTTGCAGAGTGCCGCAACTTGTCCACTTCATCATTGATAGAACTGTCTTTTTCAATATAGGTATCGCTGTGCGGAATATATGCTTCAGGCTGGTAGTAATCATAATAACTAACGAAGTATTCCACCGAATTATTGGGAAAAAAATCCCTGAACTCGCTGCACAACTGGGCAGCAAGCGTTTTGTTAGGAGCGATTACCAGGGTGGGCCTCTGCACCCGCTGAACAACCTGAGCCATGGTAAAGGTTTTGCCGGAGCCTGTAATTCCCAGGAGGGTCTGGTCTCTAAACCCGTCAGCAATTCCCCTCACGAGCTTTTCAATAGCCTGGGGCTGGTCACCGCGAGGTCGAAAAGTAGATTTTAATTCGAATTTATTGGCCGTGTACTTCCAGCCCACGGTTGCACCTTCTTCCTTTTTTACGCCGCGGAATCCATTTGTTCTTCTAAAATTTCCACAGCCTTTCCCAGCTGAGGATCTTTATCCAAGGAGAGCGGTTCAGAAAATAAAGAGTACCCGTTATTTTCCGGCATTGGCACTTCAACATCCGGCTTAATGCCCTTTTTGTCAATATCTTTTTTTAAGGGGGTCAGGTACTTGGCGGTAGTCAGCTTCACCGCTGCGCCCCCTCCTACTTCATAAACCGTCTGTACCAGCCCCTTGCCAAACGTGGTTTCACCCACGAGAATACCCGCTTTTCTGTCTTTAACGGCACCGGCTACAATTTCTGAAGCGCTTGCACTCCCTTTATTCACCAGGACTACCAGCGGAAGATCTACCTTTTTTTTATCGGCAACGAATTCTTCGATTCCCTGCCTGCTTTTAATAAATACAATCGGTCCTTGGGAAAGAAAATAGTCTGCCACTTCAACAGCAGTATCCAAAGTCCCCCCGGGGTTATTCCTTAGATCCAGGATGATCCCTTTCCCTTTTTCTTTATCTAAGATCTCTCCCAAATCGGCTGCTGTGTTGTTGCTGAACATGCTTAAATTAATATATATGATTTCGGGGTGCCCTTCCAGTGAAAAACTCTGGACGGAAGGAATTTCTATGACTTCCCGGGTTAATTTAAACTCCAGCGTATTTTCGATTTCATTTTCACGGATGATGGTCAGTGTTACCTCCGTCCCCGGTTTCCCTTTCATAAGATTAGCAGCTGTTTCCAACTTCATTCCCGTGGTATCACGATTGTCAATTTTTAAAATCCGATCCCCGCTCCTTATTCCGGAGCGATGTGCAGGCGTGCCTTTAAAAGGAGAAATGACTATTAAACGTTCCTCTTCATCTAGACCTATAAGAAGTCCAATCCCGCCGTAATTGCCGCTCAGATCCTGCTGCAGCTCCAGGTACTCTTTTTCGGAAAGGTAAGCAGAGTACGGATCCTTTAACATGTTTACAATCCCGGAAGCCGCCCCTACAAAAATTTCACCGGTATCCAGCGGTTCTAAAGCCTGGGTTTGTATCAGGCTAATAACCTGAATAAGGCTTTGGAATTCCTGGAAATTACCCACCAGGTAGTAACCCAAAAAGCCTGCTAACAAAAACAGGGTGATGAACACCCCGATGCCCAGGCCAAAATAAAATTTTTTATTGAAACGCAAGCACATCACCGCCAACCTGCTTAATATCTTTTACCCATTATTTTTATGCAACGGTGCTGTAAATATGCAGTATGGAAAAGCACTTGTAATATTATAAGTATAAAGATCGACCAAAATCAAGTCAATACCACTCTGTTTTTCCACTAGTTGATATGCTACCTCAAATATGACCACGGGTTAACGTGGTCTCCGTTAACCCGAACTTCAAAATGCAGGTGCGGACCGGTGCTTAATCCGGTTGAGCCCACTTGCCCAACTTTTTGACCGCGGGCAACTTTTTGCCCGACTCCTACCGAACAACTTGACAGGTGAGCATACATGGTGGATACTCCTCCACCGTGATCAAGAACAACCGTATTTCCATAAGCACCAAACCAACCAACAAAGATGGCCTCCCCGCCGGCCATAGCTACAACGTTAGCACCCGTAGGTGCACCCACATCTATGCCGGTATGCATGCGCCTGGAATTTAAAATAGGGTGCATGCGCATCCCGTAGTCAGAAGTAACACGGTGATACCCGGGTACAGGCCAAGACATGACACCGGAGGAATATGTGCCTCGGTTCTTACTGCTCTGAAGCTGGCGTATTTTTGCCGCCAGTTGTCTGGAAGCCTTTTCTTTTTCCGCCAGCGCCCGTTCAGCAGCTTCCTTTTCGCTCGTGATCCTGGCCAGTACCCTGTTTTTTTCTCTTTCTTGCTCTTCAAGCTGGGCTCTTCTCTGCACAGCTTCTTGTTTTAAATCAGCAATTTCATTTCTCTTGGCCTGCAGTTCAGCTTTCATGCGGGCAATACGTTCTCTTTCCGCTTTTAATTCATCAAGAAATTTCATGTCCTGCTCGGCAATCTTCTGCAGCAGGTCCATACGCACCAGGAAGTCGGTTAAACTTGTGGACTGCAGTAAAACTTCCAAATAATTAACCTCGCCGTTCATGTAAATTTCCTTCAACCGATCGCTGAAAATATCCGTCCGTTCAGCTAATTTTGCTTCTGCCTCTTGAAGTTTGGTCTCGGTTTCTTTTACCTGTTTCTCGACCTCTTCCAGCTGTCTATTAAGCTTGTTTATCTCTCCATTGGTATAATCAATTTTATTATCGATTAGCCTAATCTGGTCCGTAAGGCTGCTTATTTCCCTCTTGGCATCAATTATTATCTTGCGGTCGTTCTCTATCCCCCTCTGCAGATCCTCTCTTTTGTTTTTAAGTTCCTCGATATCCACTCCAAAGGCAGGAACAACCGTAGTAAACATAAATACAACAAACAGCAGCACTGGAACGGGCCAGCAACGGCGAAAAAACACAACGCATTCCTCCTAAAATTTACTAGACCTTGAGATAGCGCCTTACAGAAATCAGGCTTCCCAGGGCTCCTACAACCACACCTAACAGTAATAACCAGCATAATGTCCTTCCCAGAAAAACTGGGTCTGATATAAAAGGAATAAAATTCAACGTCAGCGTTAAGTTTTGTATAAGTGATACGTATGAAAAGTAAAGAGTACCAAGGGCAATTGCTGCCCCTATCAGCCCGAGTATCATTCCTTCCAGAAAAAAGGGCCAGCTTATAAACCAGTCCGTTGCACCTATATATTTCATAATATTTATTTCTTTATGACGTGCATAGACAGTAAGCCTGATAGTTACGGAGATGAGGAATACGGCGGCACCGGTCAGCATCACCATCGCCGCCCACCCCAGCAGGCGAACCCAGCGTAAAATTTCAAAAAGCCGTTCTATTACCTTGCCCCCGTAGTCAACCTTTTCTACCTGGTCTATACCATCAACAGCTCTGGCAATATTTTTGACCTCTTGAGGCTGCTCGGCCCGGATAATAAAATAATCCGGGAGGGGATTTTTTCCCCCCAGAGCAGTAATTAAATTATTGTTTTCACCGAATCTTTCTCCCAGTTTCTTCAAGCCTTCTTCTTTCGGTACAAGCTGGACATCCACTACCCCGTCAATATCTTTACTTATCTTTTCTCTTATTTCCAGAACTTCTTCCCTGGGCACGGATACATCCACAAAAGCGACTATGCGGACATCAGATTCCAGCTGGGAAGCTATCGCATTTGCGTTAGCAACAAGCAGAAAAAAGGACCCAATAATAAACAGTGCGATGGCCACTGTAGCTACCGAAAGAATGCTCATCCAGCCGTTGCGTGATAAAGAAACGAAGGCTTGCCGCATAAAATATAACACGGTCCTAAGCCTCACACCTGTATGCCCCCCTGAGGTCATCCCTGACTATTCTTCCTTTTTCAAGGGCAATTACTCTTTTTCTGATACTGTCTACCATTTCTTGGTCGTGAGTGGCAACTATTACCGTCGTTCCTAGCTTATTTATCCTGTATAAGATTTTTAGGATTTCCTTCGAATTATCGGGATCCAGGTTGCCGGTAGGTTCATCAGCAACCAGTATACGGGGTGTATTAATGATAGCCCGGGCTATGGCCACCCGTTGCTGCTCACCTCCAGAAAGCTGGGCAGGGAAGGCATCGCATTTGGAAGAAAGCCCGACCATTTGCAGCACCTGCAGTGCCCTCGGCTTTATCTGCCAGGAAGGACACTGCAGAACTTCTAATGCAAAGGATACATTCTCGAAAACCGTGCGGTTTTCTAGTAGCCTGTAGTCCTGGAACACTACCCCGATCTTCCTTCGCAGATGGGGCACCTCGGAACGCTTTAAACGCAGTATGCTGCGGCCGCCGATCATTATCTGGCCCTTGGTAGGAATTTCATCCCGGATTAGAAGTTTAATAAAGCTGGATTTTCCGGCCCCGCTGGCTCCCACTATAAATAGAAATTCTCCCTTTTCAATTTCCAAATTAATATCGCTTAGAGCTTTAACACCGTTCGAGTAAACTTTGGAAACATTAAATAACTGGATCATCAGCGAATTTTCACTCCCCCGGTGGTTATTTCCTAATTTTTTACAATTTAGCTATTTTTTTTGACTTTTTCTGTTATGTTTTAAATTTATTCGACGTCCTTATCGTGAATCCTCTTAGAATAAACATTATTGTCAGGATCTGTCTAAAAAATCGCAAAAACAACAGCGGGGAGTAAAAAAGCCGTGCTGTAAACAGCACGGCTCAGCCTGTTGACAAAGTCA
>DDHO01000057.1 GCA_002352935.1 Firmicutes bacterium UBA1874 | reverse complement strand
CACAAAAATGTTGACAGCCCCCACCGTCCCATTGGACCAGGGCCCCGGTGGCATTAGAAATTGCCCGCAGGGGAATCAATACACGGCCTTCTTTGATCACGGGAGGAGTGTCAAATTTAATATCACCGTTTTTAACAAATACATTGGAAACCGGTATTACGCTGAAACCGTTCAAATCACCAATTTGTTGAGAAATCAGATCTAATTGTTCCAATTCCTCCTGTGTATACTTCTGCTTCATAACTTCACGCATGGCCTCAATCTTTTGTTTCATTAGTTCCTTGTATGCATCTTTTTCTTGTTGCAGCTGCTCAATTTGTGCCCTCAAACTTTCCACTAGAGCACTGTCACCGCTTTCCTCTGCTGCTTCCAACTGTTCTTCTAATTCCTCAATTTGATCTTCAATCTGGTCTTTTAACTCTTCAATTGCATCTTTTTCCCCTTCAAGAAGGTCTTTGGCTTGTTCCCACGGCTTAGGTTCTTCTGCCTCTTCCAACTCTTCCTCCTGCTCCTTCAGTGTTTCTATTTCGGCTTCCAACTGTTCCATCTGCAACTTGAGTTCGGCGGCTAATTCTAAATCTCCGTTTTCTTCTGCCTCTTCGTATTGTTCTTCTATAGCCTCTAACTGTTCTTCCAACTGTTCTTTCTGCTCTTCAATGAGATCCCGGGCTTCTTCCTCCTCTTCTTCCTCCTCTTCCTCTTTATCTACCTCTTCTTCTTCACCCTCTTCGTCTAGCTCTTCTTCTTTCTCTTCTTCATCTTCTTCTTCGTCTTCATCTTCATTTTCTTCTACATCGTCAAAGTCCATGTTTTCTGAACGACCCTGTTCCGGACCTTCGTAGTCGTCTGCAAACGCTGCAATAGGAAAAACAAAGGTGAGCATTAGTATTAACAGCACTGCCAAATACTTGTTTCCTTTTTTCTTCACCAACAATTCCTCCTTTTGATTTTAAATTAAAATTGATTCTGCTTTCTTACGGAAAATTTTTTATAATTAAAAACCCTGACTGGATTACCAGACAGGGCCTATCGGCTGAATCCCGATTATCTATCTTCGGTAACCCGGCTGCCTTGGTTAATTCCATCAGGCCCGTGGCTTTGCGTCCCCGGCTTTCACCGGGTTTGCCTTTTCGGAAATGGGAAATTATTTAGATATATTTAACTGTTCTTCATATATTCGTCAATAATAATTTTTATTCTTTTTAAGGTTAAAAAATCCTCCTTTAAACTGGAAAATTTTTTCGGAAAAGAAACCAGGCACCCATATTTTTAGTAAAATAAAGATAACTTCCAGTTGGGGAAACCAAAGCAGCAAACTAACTAGGAGGAAAATGATGATAAAAAATCCTTATGTAAAAATAGTCCCATCCGCGTTAGCATTGTTTTTTGGGGTTTTTATCAATCAAATTTAAAAGATTTTACAAAATCAGCTACCTGACGGTACCAACAGCAGTTGTATTTGTTACTGTCGCTCTGTTTCTTTATAGGTGGCCTTATCTTTCTATGCTATTAATGCTTTGATTTATGTGTTGATTATAACTTATTTTTATAGAACTAAAAAAACTTGCTTTACTACACTGTAAACCTTTGTAGCTTTAGTTCTCCTGATCAAGAGACTTACGGGAGTTGATATCTAATGAGCATATATGGCCGCTTATACTTATATAGAAAATACATAAATACCCATAGCTTTAAGCATAATAAATTAGACCTCTAAATGATTAAAAACTAACGCATGAAAGGTCTAGTTATATGCTAATATTTGATAATTCTTCTCCTATTTATCCTTTATGGGCTTTTCTGATGGTTGCCTTATCTTTAATATTAGTTCCACGAAAAGATTACCAATACTTGTTGCCCCATGGAATTTTAGGTGTATTCATAACCGGTATACTGCTGGCGATTACCATTAATATTATTAAAGCGTGGAAATACGTCGAAATTTTCCCCTTTTCATTTTGGGGAATTTCAATCTTCATACTTTTAGCCTGGGGTGCTGCCTTAATTCTCTTTTTTTGGGGAATACCCAAGGACTTACCTGCGTGGACACATTATATTTACATTAGTTTATTTGCATTTATTGGAATTATTATCGATAATACCTTTCATAATTTAGGGCTTAGACCTTATTCTACATGGTATCAAAGTTGGATGTGGTTTCCCGTTCTTTTTTTTAATTTTTGGATCAATTATAAGTTATGGCAGTTCAGACAGAAATACCATTCTTAATAGTTGATTTTTCGAAATCAGTATTAGTAAACTTCCAGCTGCTTAACACTTCTTTATAGTCCTAAGGGTAATGTTTGAGAAATATTTAATAAAAAGCCTCCGGGACCGATCCCCGGAGGCCTTGTTACTACTGGAGCTGATGGCCGGATTTGAACCGGCGACCTGCGCATTACGAGTGCGCTGCTCTACCTGTTGAGCTACATCAGCAGGTATGATGATCAATTAAAAAAACACTTGTTAACCAAGCTAAAAACAATTATATAGGGAATTCTTTCAAAAATCAAGAGAGCATAGTGTCAATATACTGTA
>DDHO01000095.1:15463-16643 GCA_002352935.1 Firmicutes bacterium UBA1874 | reverse complement strand
CATAATTAGGGGGCTAGCCCGGGTATAGCTCCGCTTAATCAACATGTTAGCCAGCTTCTGTAAACGAACTTCACTGTCCTTTACCTTAACGTTGATACGGAACCCTTCATCGTATATAAGCGTCCCATTCTCAAACTTCAAGCTCAAGTTTTCAACCGTTTCAGCGTCTCGAAATTCACCAGTCAAGCTAACTCCAACATCTTCGTCTTTCTGGAACTTGCGAATATCTATTACGCCGTCCATTTCAGCACCTTTGACGGAAGAACCCCTGCTGGCGTAAACAAGGACATCTGAAGGTTTTTTCGCCGTATGGTCAACAACGATAATTGCCATGTCAGGATACTTGCGTAAGAGTTTATTCAAAGGCGTGACTACCTGCTGCATTTCTGATGAGTCATTCTCGTCCCCTTCAAAGAGGCTGCGGAGCGGGTCAAGGACAAGGATGTCTGGACGGAATTCATCAATGAAGTCCAGTAAGTCTTGAAACTCCTAATTTTGTGGGTGCAGTTTTATGCCCGTCCTGTGCGGGATTACAATATTACCAGTATTTTTTAGGCTCTGCTGTACCCTCTGTATCAGCGCATTGGTTGAGTGTTCTTCCTCCACTAACACGCCCTTTATTCCGTCAGTCATAGTCCTCCAGAACGGTACACCGAAGCTGGAACAAAACATCACTGTTGTGAAGGAAATTATTGAAGAAGGACAATTCGATGTCCTTTACAATCCTGATGGGGATAATGTTACCGAGAATATCGCTTTTGTGAAGGTTCACGATGAAAAACATTTAACTTCATTTAGTGCCGGGTAGTATACTTCCGCTTCGGAATCACCGCACTTTTTACGGCTTACTCTTATTGCACCTTCCGCCTGTAGTTCTTTCAAGGCGTTAACTATACGTCTTTTTCCTATAGGTACAGAAATCTGAATGTGAGAACGATTAAGACCGGGATACGTCCAAATAAAGCGAAGAACCTTAGTTTTGTCATTGATACTCACTCCCACTTGCAAATTCACCTCCTTAGTATGTCTTATGTTTATATTTTAAGATGCTTCAACGCAACTTAATAGAGAGATATTAAATTTTTTTACAAAATATGACAAAATTTTTGGGTTCCCTCTTTAAAAGTATTGGAAAATATTATAAAATAATAGCATAACAGAACATTAGTTCGATTGGAGG
>DDHO01000095.1:0-15286 GCA_002352935.1 Firmicutes bacterium UBA1874 | reverse complement strand
TTCCGCTAACAAAAGAACAAATTGACGAGCGTTTATCAAAAATCCGTCCGCTACTTTATAAAGGTCACTCGCTAGAAAGCATAGCAAAAAGATTAAAACTCACCACCAGTACGGTCAGTTACACTATTCGCATTTATGGGAGAGATACTGATAGACAGCAAGTTAGAAAAAACTGGGAAGCTAGTCGAAACAAAAGTAAGGGTAATCTCAACAAAATTAAAATTGGGTATGGAGAGAAGAAGCTGTTTGATGCGTTAATAAATGAGGGATTAAAAAGTGGACAGGAATTCATCTGGCAATATAGTGTAGAGGATGGCTTTACTTCGCATGTGGTAGATTTTTATTTCCCGCAGGATGGGTCGATTGTTGAAGTAGATGGAGTACGTATTGACAATGTTTACAATCTTCCGTCAGACAAAGTATGGGAAAACATTGGTTATCGAGTAGTTCATCTTAATGCTCACTTTTGTGAAAAGTTTCCCAAAGAGGCTGTTAAGGAAATTAACAAATTACGCGAGAAAGGAGTTGGTGACATTGAACAAGAGAGAAGTCAGGAAGAGGGTGAGAGAAATAATTCGCTGTTTAGAACACAGCGAAGACTTCCCAGAACAAAACAACTGCACCAAAGTTGCAGAACGGAAGCTGGAGATGCTCGTTAAAGAGGCTCCAGCTTCTCTAGTTTATGAACTGGGTTGTATCCACAGTCACTTTAGGAATTCCGGTGGAGATACGGATACTACTTTGTCTCGCCTAAAGAAGATTTTAGAGGATGGGAGGAAGAAATAATGGGTAAGACTGCAGGTAAAAATCAAGCGGTTCAAAAATCCAAGAAGGAGGAGAAAGAAGAAATGAAGGTTGAATTCACGGTTACTAAAGAGGGTAAGGAACAAGACCCCAAGTTGCAGGAACTTCAAAAAAGGAGAGCGACCTATCGCGCTAACCTTTCCTATGCGGTGCAGATGCAGGATAAATATGCCACAGAGTACACAGAAGCTGTGCAGACAGAAGCTGTGCAGACAGAAGCTGACCAGTTATCAATTGATAAACTGGAGTTGAAGCTTGCAGAACAGAAACTGCGGATAGAATTCTACGGGAAGAAAATCGCAGAAGTGGAAGAAGAAATCGCCCGTTACAAGGTAGAGCGGAAGAAGGAAATACTACAGGATGAAAAGACAACCGAAGACAAGGAAAAAGAGAGTGCCGCCTAGTAAAATTGGTGGCACTCTCGTTTTTTCTCAAATTACAACCAATTATACGACTCTATGCCCTACGGAACTTTCTTCGTCAATATATTTATACTCTATAGGGCATAAGCAACTTTCTTTTTGAGGTGGTGAAAAACTTGTCGAGGTAGCAGGATTTTTAACTACAATGGAGAATATTACTAAAAGGTATGCCTGCTTTGAGGAGGTGAGTTTTTGAGAGTTGCCTCTATGATTTTAGGTATTATCGGCGGAATAGCCGGTTTTGGTGGAGCTCTTTTTGCGCTATTCGTTGGTGGAGTAGATGCTTCATTTTCTGCATCAGGTACGAGTTCCATAATTGGTCTGGGTGTTGCGGCTATATTTTTCAGTTTGCTTGGATTAGTAGGTGGTGCATTAGCACTAAAGAAACCAAATGTCGCTGGAATAATGATGCTCATTAGCGCTATTGGAGGGGTTATTTCAATTTCGTGGGGCTATGTTATAGCGTTTCCAGTCCTGCTAGTGGCAGGAATTCTTGCATTGATAGGTCAAAAAGAGAAGAATAAAACAACGTTAGATAAGGAGGTAGTATAATGTTTCTACATACTAGAAAACTGCTTGTTGGTTTGTTAATTGGGCTTTTAATTGTGACGCTGACTGGTTGTGGTGAACCTTCAGGAGTAAAAACAGGAGCTGAGTCAGATTCCGCTAAATCTGAAGCTCAGTCAAAACCCGAGGAAAACACAAAGAAAGTAGCTGTTAATAAGGAATTTTCTGTTAACGGATTAAAGATTACCATTGGAGAGGTACAGGTAGAAAAAGAACGTATTCTTGTTGGTATGACAATTAAGAACGAAACCAGTGATAAATTAACTTTCTATCCAGACCAGGGTAGTGCTGTTGTTGGCAGTATGCAACTGGACGCAAATATGTTTATGACTGAAGGTGACGTTTCTGGTGATATTCAGCCCGGGGTTGAAAAATCCGGTGTAGTAGTTTTCACTACGCCAGAAAGTAAGACTTTAACTCCTGAAGAAGTCACGTCAATTGCACTTCACTTAGGAGACGTTTTCAATGAGAAATCTTTCGAGGCTAAGCCTTTCGATACCACACTATCTTTAGAGTAAATGTAAGTTTTTGTGCAAGAGTGCGCTTCGGCGCCTCTTCTTTTATATATGTGTGCGTGATGTAATGGGAACGCAGATGAGGTGATACTATGAAAGGACTACCAAAACGCGCCGCAATACTCTGCAGGGTTTCCACAGAAGACCAAGCGGAAGGAACCTCTCTTGATACTCAAGCTGAAATCTGTATGGAGGAAGCAAAAAGACGAGGTTACCACGTTACAGAAGAAGACATTTTCAAAGAAGACGGTTACAGCGGAGCACTGGGTATTGATGAGAGACCAGTGCTCCATCAACTTTGGGAGAAATATCAAGATGGTGAGTATGACGCTATCTTTGTTTACCGTATAGATAGGTTAAGCCGTTCTCCGGGAACATTTATGGCGCTTCGTGATTCAGCACGTGAAGTAAGACGCTGCGGTTATAAAGGAGACGGATTTATCTTTGTACAGGGTTCGTCCGACCCTACACCGGAAGGAAACCTCTTTTCAAATATTCAAAGTATCTTTGCTGAATACGAGAGGGAAGTTATCAAGTTACGGACGATAACCGGTAAGAAAAAGTTAGCGAAAGCTGGAAAGTATGCAGGAGGTTCTCAGCCTTTAGGTTACAAGTGGAACGATGAAAAAGAAAAATGGGAAATTGTTGAGGAAGAAGCTAAGATAGTCAAACTCATTTACCAGTGGTATGTCTATGGAGACGAGTCAGGACAACCTATGGGTATGGTACGGATTGCGGAAAAGTTGACAGAATTAGGGATACCCACACCTAATCAACTTCGCAAAACTCGTAAAGGACGCGCTGGTAAGATGCAGGCTCATTGGGGTGATGCTACCATCCAGCGTATTCTTACTCACACAGTTTACGCTGGAACAAACTATCTCTGGAGGGGTGATAAAGTGCAGTTAAGTCCAGAACAAGTTGAAAAAGTGAAAAAGGAAAAAACTGATGGGTGGTATGAGGTAGATTTCCCACCTATTATTGATAAAATGCTGTGGGAAAAAGCACAGGAAAAGAGAGTTAAATCAAGAGGAGGGTTTAACCGCAAGCGTCCAAAACCGATACTTGCCGGTCGTATCTTCTGCGGTCTCTGTCAACGTCCGTTTCACGATACTATGTATAACAAAGGGACGAAGCTGGTTTTTAAGTGTAATGGAAAACTCAAGCAATACCACCTTGACGGCAGTCCCAGATGTACCAGCCCAGTCCTTGATGGTGAAGCAGTTACCACAGAAGTTAAGAAACGGATTATTGAGATGCTTCAAAATAAAGACCAGATGCGGAAAGCCATCGAAGAGTATGTCGGTTCGTTGGAACGCCGGAAAGAAGAACTTGAAACCCTGCTCTCTCCTATAACAGAGCAAATTTCTCATCTGCAGGAGAGGCAGAAAAGGCTCGCTACTGTCTATGTTGACGGGGCTTTGTCTCATGAAGAGTATAAACGTCAAATCAATGAATTGAAGGAACAAGAACTTGCTATTCGCAAGCGTTACGAACATTACTGGCCGGAGATGGAAAATCTTACAAAGCTGGAACAGAACATCGCTATTGTGAAAGAAGCGATTGAGGAGGAACTATTTGATGTTCGCTACCAGCCGGATGAGAATACAGTTACTGAAAATATCGCCTTTGTGAAGGTTCACGATGAAAAACATTTAACGGTCGGATTCCCACAGAGAGTAATGACCTGGGAGGAACTGCTTGACAGGTTACAAGTGAAACTGTGGGTGTATCCAGACCGTTTAGAGGTTCGGGGAATTGTCCCGATTGAAGATATAGCGAATCCTAAATGCTGTTAATTATTTAAAAAATAAAGTTTTCCATCTATAATCGCCCAAATCCGACCCCCGGGAGTAATGGAAGGAGAAAAAACCTTTCCCTGCGGGACATCAAAAGAATAAAATTGGTCTTCCTCAACATCCCAGATAAAAAAGTGACCATCAGGAGTACCAAGAAACACTCTGCCTTTTTCATCAATAACTGGAGGTGCTGTAATGGTTACTTCTTCTTGTATTTGTAACTCTCTAATCGGGGAACAGTTATCAGGGTCAATTGCATAAACCACACCTTTATTTGATCCCACGTATATAGTACCATCAGCACCAAGAGAAGGGGGAGTAAATTCTTCTTCGTTGTATAATCCAGTAAACCTTTTTATTTCCCAATTATTATCTACAAACTGCATCCTATATAGTCCGTTCTCCTCCGAATTTTGGGAACTTCTCACCGTACTAAAAATTGTTTTACCATCAAGCGAGACTAACGGAGAAGACCAATTTCCCGAAGAAATGCTAAGCGAAGTGATTAAAACCCCCTCTTCGCTTAAAATATTTAAACGAGGGCCGGCCGATTGCACGATACTTCCGTCTCCCAGAATGGCTGGTACACCGGGTTCGCCCGACCCCACCCAGGAAACGCCCAGTAAGCGTTTACCATACGGTTCAAAGAGGTACAGGTAAGTGTCCCCGGAATTATCCCGGGAACATACCAATAAACGGTTATTCGGCCCCACAACGAGACCCTGTGCAAGTTCTCCACCGATTAGATAACTTTCCTGAAGTTCCCTTTCGTTATTATAAAAGTGTATATTCCCCGCCTGTGATGGCACGTACAAACCTCCGAACTTATCCAGAGCAGGAACGGTACTGCTCCCCCCTTCTCCTGTTTCTACCAGCTGCCGATAATCCCCTTCAGGTGTAACTTCCCAAACACAACCGCTTTCATCTAAAAGAATCAAATAACCCCTTTGATCGATAAGGGCGGGTCCGGTAAATTTTGCCACTCCTTCTACGTTTAGTTCCTGAAAGACTGCCTCTTCACTGAAGTCACCTGCATATAAGCTTAAGTTCTTGTGGTTGTAACCGCCGCCGTACATAGGCCAGGGAGATAACAAGGAAAAATTTACGGAATTACTTTCCACGCCTGCCACGAGGACTTTAACCGCTTCTGTCCCTTGAAGTCCGCTAGGCACCTCCGCGGTAATTGAGCCTTCAGACCACGAAATAACTTTTGCACGTGTACCGTCCCAGTATATACCGCCCGTTTCCAAAAGGTTCTTACCGAAATTACTTCCTGAAATAGTAACTAAACTAGCAGGAAAACCCGATTCAGGGTTTATTGAAGAAATAAACGGTTGAGAGGTTATGACCAAAGTTAATTCATTAGACCTCCCAGTTCCGACCAGCTCCAGCGACACTGAATATTCCCCCGTTTCCAGGCCGGCAGGAACTTTAACCCTAACGTGTTTATCCTCCCAAACTCCACCCTCTATTTCCGCTTCCATGGAACCGATATAAACTTTCCCCCCGGACATACCCAGACCTTCTCCGTATAAATCCAACGTTGCTCCAGCAGGGGCTTCAGAAGGGAAAATATCTTCTAAGTGCGGCAAAACGGTAATTTCTTTTGTTAAAGAAACCGTCTCCCAGCCTTCTTTAAAAAACTGGATATTAATATTATGACTACCGCTGCTTTTAAAAATCAGCTCCCATTCTGCCTCACCGTTTTCATCTGTAACTGATTCAAAATTCTGCTCCCCGGTACTCAATAGCAGCCGCTCCCCTACCATTGGTTCCCCAAGGTAAATCAAACGGGCCGTACACTTTATTGGAATCCCCGCATAACTTTCGGTAACCCCCGCATATTCGATTTCTGCCTCGCTGTCAGCTTCTTTTACGTACAGCACTTTTTTTATAGTAACAGCACTGTATATTCTGCTCCCTGGATATAAAACGCTTAGTTTATAAGCACCTGGCTGCCAGCCATCCAAAGAAAGCCGGACGCTTGCTTTCCCGATCTCATCGGTATATGCCGAAAATTCTCTGGAATTAATATTAAATATAATCTTTTCACCCGCCAAAACTTTCTTCGTCCCTTCTTCTTCGAGCAGGGCTTCCAGTACAATTTCTTCTCCGCCGGCGGCGGTAATTTCCCCAGTATAAGTAATCGCAGCGTTAATCAGGTCTTTTTGGGCTTCTTCCTCTCTTTTTACGCACCCGGCAATACTTTTTACAGCTTCTAGAACCTCATTCAACTTTTCGTCTTCTTCCACCTGACCTTGAGTTTTGAGCCAGTAGCCAACATTTTGCCAGGACCTACAGACGTCTTTTGGGAAAATAAAATTCCTGCCACACTTATCCGCTAAAAAACTTCTCCAACAATCTCCCGCCCTCAATTTAATCTCCCGCCCGCCGGAAAGTACTTTTATCTCTCCTTGCACTACGCTTAAGGTATCCCCCCGGGGACCTATTTTATGCTGCCAGACAGCCTCATCTGCAGTTACAGAAATTTTCTCGCTAACAAACGTAATTGTTTTATTTTCTTTAGAAAACTGTTTACCGGCTTTCGTATCATCCAATTTCAGGAGCTCTCCACCTCGAAAAAATACAAAGATCTCTCCCATTTCCAGTTCCAAGTTGAAATTTTTTATTTCCGGTACAACAAGACCCGCAGTATCTATATAGGGAACAGCATTTATAGAGGATATCCGCATTCGAGTTCCTTCTTTCAATAAAACAGAACAGTTATTGCCTAATTTTATTTCGGCCTCACTATTACTTCCAGTAATAAATTCTTTTTCCCCCGAAACATTTCTTTTTGTCCGAATTTCCTCCTTTTGAAACACACCACCGTTTTGTTTTAAAAAATAAAGTTCCCCCTTCAGAGGTTTTATTTCAAAAAGGAAATAATTGTTGGTGTTCTCCGTCAGGATATCAGCCGTAGCCAAAACACGTGCCATTTCGTTTCTTGAAATGTATTTTCTAACTGCCCATTCTCTTTCAACCTCATTTAAAAAGGAATCAATGAGCTTTATTTGAAACTCCGAAATTTCACCCTTTTTTGTTTTATAATTTGAAAAAAGCAATATAATTTTTATAGCTTCCTTCCCGCTTATTTTTTTATCGGGTATTATTTCCTTTACCCATCCCCTACTTTTGGCCTCTCTAATATAGCTGGCGGCCCAGTGCTTTAAAGAAATATCGTCAGAAACATTATTTCTTTTATCAAAATTAATTTCCGACATGCATATCACCATTTTGAGCGCTTCTGACCAACTTAAAGGCTTATGCGGCAGAAAATTGCCATCGGGGTATCCGTTTACTGCCCCTTTAGAAGCCAAATAACGTACATAACGCCAGTCACCATTACCTTCGTCAATGTCCTTAAATACCCGCAGCGGGTTTACTGCAGCACTGGCATTATTTTCTGTTTTATTCACTGCAAACACCAGGAAAAATAAAATTAAAAGAATAAAGACACAATTTTTCTTCTTTAAAAAAGGCAAAAAAAACACACCCATTAATGAAAAAATTAAAATAATTTTCTAAAAAAAAATTACATAATCCTACCTTAATTGACAATATATATGTTATCAGGATTTATTTGTACCTTTTTAGCAGTTAATACTATGCAGTTATAAAATTAAGCATTTAAAAAATACTTAAAGAATTTTTTAAGAACCACTTTTCTCTAACAAGTCTAAAGTTCTCCACACATATAAGACACTATTTAGAAGAAGAATAAGAAAATGAAGGAGGTGATTATTTTGAAGGATAATGATGCAGTACATTTTCACTCTACGGCCAACAGGAGTGCAAGAAACAGGAACCAAAACGAAAGTACAAACCAGTATCTGAATAATGCCGAAAAATATTTAAATGAAATCGAAAGAATGGCCGATGAAGTAAAAAACAATAACGAATTTGCAGCCGAAAAAAACAGATTCGAAAAAATGAAACAACTAGCTGGGGATGCTAAAAGAGAAGTAATGGAAGCGAAAACAAAAATGTAGTAAAAAAGCTTGTGGTTTGGGGTTTTCTTCCCAAACCACTTTTTTTAAAAATACATACGGATAGACCAAGTAGTGAAAAAAATAGCCTGCAGAAAAATGCAGTTCATAATCCTCTTTTATCAGATTTTTTAAAAACCTTTGTTTTTATAATCTATCTTTTAAAAGTTTGTTAACTAATTCGGGGTTAGCTTTACCTTTTGTTTTTTTCATAACCTGTCCCACAAGAAAACCCAAAGCCCGCTCTTTTCCTTTACGATAATCTTCTACTGTTTTAGCATTTACTTCTAAAACTTTTTCAATAATTGGTATAAGTGTTTTTTCATCAGAAATCTGTTCCATTCCCTTATCCCTAATTATTGTTTGTGCCCCTTTTCCCGTTTCAAACATTTCCTCCAATACTTTTTTACCTATTTTGCCGCTAATTTTATTAGTTTTTATAAGCTTCAGCAAAAAAGCCATTTCTTTCGGAGGGACAGGAGAATCTTCTACCTCCATACCGCGCGAGTTTAAAAGACGGGAAAAATCACCCATAAGCCAATTACTTACCAATTTAGCATCTCCCGTTTCTTTTACGCAGCTATCAAAATACTCGGCCATGTGTTTTGAAAGTGTCAGAACTTTAGCATCATATTCGGGGAGCTTAAAATCTTCAATGAGACGCTTTTTTCGTGCCTGAGGTAGTTCAGGCAAGCCAGCACGGATCTCTTCCACCCGTTTCCTGTCTATAGACAAAGGAACCAGGTCGGGTTCGGGAAAATAACGATAATCGTGCGCCTCTTCTTTACTGCGCAGAGGCAGGGTAACTCCTTCTCTTTCATCCCAGGTGCGGGTTTCCTGTATAATTGTTCCATTTTCCTCGAGGACTTCAGTCTGCCGTTCAATTTCATATTCCAGCGCCTTTTGCAGTGCCTTAAAAGAATTCATGTTTTTTAGTTCTGTCTTTGTACCGAGCTCGGCTGAACCCCGCGGCCGGATAGAGACATTGGCGTCACAACGCAGAGAACCCTCCTGCATTTTGCAATCCGAAACTTCAGTATACTGCAGGATAGCTTTTAATTGGTCTAAGTAAGCACGGGCTTCTTCGGGAGAATTCATATCAGGTTCGGAGACTATTTCAATAAGAGGCACTCCGGTGCGGTTATAATCTACCAAGGAATAGTCAGCCCGGGAAATGCTTGCTCCACCGTGAATAAGTTTACCTGCATCTTCTTCCAGATGCAGACGCGTAATCCTTACTCGCTTGGTCTTTCCATTTAATTCGATCTCCAGATATCCGTCGAGAGCCAGAGGTAGATCATACTGAGATATTTGATAGTTTTTTGGAAGATCCGGGTAATAATAATTCTTGCGATCGAATTTACTGTGGGGAGCAATCTTGCAGTTTAAAGCAAGAGCTGCCTTTATGGCATACTCTATAGCCCTCCGGTTAATTACCGGAAGTGACCCGGGAAGTCCCAGGCATACCGGGCAAATGTGGGTATTGGGCTCCCCGCCGAACCGGGTCGTGCAGGAGCAGAAAATTTTAGACTTAGTTTTGAGTTCAGCGTGTACCTCCAGCCCGATAACCGCTTCAAAATTCATATTAATTCACCTCCAATGAGGGCTCTGGCCGGTGAAAACCGGAATTTTGTTCATAAGCAAAAGCCGCTCTCAGAATCGTTTCTTCATCAAACGGTTTGCCCACAAACTGCAGCCCCACAGGAAGGCCCTCGCTGAAACCGCAGGGAACGGAAATTGCAGGCAGTCCTGCCATATTTATAGGTATAGTGCACAGGTCTGACTTATACATGGAAAGCGGATCTTCTGACTTCTCTCCGAATTTAAAAGGAACCGTAGGAGAAGCAGGAGATACAAGTACATCATAATTTTTAAAAACAAGATCGAAGTCCTGCCTTATAAGCGTCCGGACTTTTAATGCTTTAAGATAATACGCCTCATAATACCCAGAACTAAGAGCATAAGTACCGAGCATGATCCGTCGCTTTACCTCTTCTCCGAAACCTTCACTGCGGGTTTTCATAAACATAGTAACAACATCTTCTGCATCCTTATCCCGAAAGCCGTAGCGAACACCATCGTAACGCGCCAGGTTTGAGCTGGCTTCCGCAGGTGCTACTAAGTAATAAGCCGGAAGAGCATATGGGGTATGAGGTAGAGAAACTTCTTCACAAACAGCACCCATTTCTTCCAACTTTTCAATTGCCTTCCGGACAAGCTCCTCTACTTGTTTTTCCATACCTTCTGGGAAAAGTTCTTGAGGTATACCGATCTTTAGTCCTTTTATTTCGGGGACCAGAGCACTGCTGTAATCCGGAACATCTCTGTCTACAGAAGTTGAATCAAGTGGATCGTGCCCCGCAATGGAATTCAACACCAACGCACAATCAGTTACATCTTTGGTAATAGGACCAATTTGGTCCAGAGAAGAAGCATATGCTATCAAACCATAACGCGATACGCGCCCGTATGTCGGCTTCATGCCTACTACCCCGCAGAATGAAGCAGGCTGTCTTATGGAACCGCCGGTATCCGAACCGAGGGTAAAAATTGCTTCGCCTGCTGCCACTGCGGCTACTGAACCCCCACTGGATCCCCCGGGAACCCGTTCCAGATCCCAGGGGTTACGTGTAGGAAAAAAGCGAGAATTTTCGGTAGACGACCCCATAGCAAATTCATCCATATTAAGTTTTCCTAGAAGCACTGCTCCATTTTCAATCAGCCTCCCGGCAACCGTCGCATTATAAGGAGGAATAAAGTTTTCCAACATTTTAGAAGAGCAGGTAGTACGTATCCCGGATGTACAAATGTTATCCTTTAATCCCATTGGTATACCTGCTAAAGGAGGTACGCGGTCCCCTGCAGCAAGTAGTTTATCAATCTTTTTTGCACTTTTCAACGCTGCTTCCTCAGCAAGCGTCAGGTAAGCACGAATATAAGGATCGACCTTCTGAATTCGTTGAAAAATAGAACGTGTTAACTCTTCGGAACTCGTTTCTTTTTTAATTAGCATTTCATGTAATTCATATATAGTGTAATTATAAAGTCCCAACACTAAGCCTCCTATTTTTTCTTAATTATACAATTTTAGGTACTTTTACGTGCCCCTGTTCCGTATCGGGAGTATTTTTTAAAGCCTCTTCCCTAGCCAGGCTTTGTTCCACCTTGTCTTCTCTAAAAACGTTATTCAAAGGAAGTACATGAGCTGTGGGTTCTATATTACTGGTTTCCAGCTCATTAATTTTTTCCATATAAGAAAGGATCTCGCTGAGTTGTTTCGCATAAACGCCGGCCTCTTTTTCGGATATTTCCAAGCGTGACAGAAGAGCAACGTGCTCCACATCCTTGCGTGAAATACTCAAGGCTCTCACCTTCCCGCACTTATTATTAGAAATTCCTACCCATTATAGCAGAGGCTCCTCCAAGCTGCAATATTCAGCAACTCCTTAAATTCATTGCCTGTCCGGTTCTCTTAAAAGCTGCAAAAACTCTTCCTCATTCAGAACTGTGATGCCCAGTTTTAAAGCTTTTTCCAATTTGGACCCAGGTTTATTTCCGGCAATTAAAAAATCTGTGTTGCGGCTTATGCTTGCCGAAACCTTTCCCCCGTACCTTTCGATAATTTCCCGGGCTTCCTGGCGTTTTAGTTTTTCCAAAGTTCCGGTCAATACAAAGGTTTTCCCTGCAAGGTTCTCATTTAGTTCTTCCACATCGTTCCGTTCTTCCGCACTTGCTTTTATACCCGCAGCTATAAGTTTATCAATAACCACCAGGTTTTGTTTTTCCCGGAAAAACGCCTCCACACTGGCAGCAATTTTTGGTCCTACACCTTCTACTTTTTCCAGCTCTTCCCTGGAAGCTTTCATTAATTTATCTATACTCCGAAACGTGGCAGTTAAAGATTTGGCAGCTTTTAAACCCACATGACGAATTCCAAGGGCAAAAAGAAAACGGTGAAAGGGCCTTTTCTTACTCTCTTCCAGAGCATTCAGCAGATTTTGTGCAGATTTTTTACCCATCCCCTTCAGAACAGCAAGATCTTCTAATTTAAGATAATATAAATCCCCGGCATCCTTTATAAGATTTTCCCGCAATAACAGAGAAACAACCGCCGGCCCCAAACCTTCTATGTTCATGGCATCCCGGGACGCAAAATGGATGATGCTCTCCCGCACCTGTGCGGGACAGGCAAGCCCGCCGGTACAACGCGAGGCTACCTCGCCCTGCAGGCGTATTACCCTTGAACCGCACTCCGGGCAGGATTCAGGCATACTAAATGCAATTTCTTGTCCCGTGCGCTCTTCTTTTATGACCGAAACTATTTGGGGAATTACTTCCCCAGCTTTTTGTACTACTACCGTGTCCCCTATTTTTATATCTTTTTCTAGAATAAAATCTTCGTTATGCAGTGTAGCCCTGCTAACGGTCGTTCCCGCTAAACGTACGGGCCTCAAAACTGCCGTAGGAGTGAGAACGCCCGTCCGGCCAACCCGCACGAATATATCTTCAACCACTGTGGTAGTTTGTTCTGCAGAAAATTTATAGGCTACTGCCCAGCGGGGGCTCTTAGTTGTGGCACCTAGAATTTCTCTCTGTGCAAGATTGTTAACCTTAATCACTATTCCGTCTATTTCATAAGGAAGCTCATTCCTTCTTTCTTCCCACTGTTTGCAATACAAAATAATATCCTCTGCCGTCCGGCACAGGCATCGGTGTTTATCAACTGAAAACCCCAAATTTTCAAAAAGTTCTATTGCTTCCTCATGTGTTTTTACTTCTTGGCCCTCCAGATACAGAAGTTCGTATACCAGGACCCGCAGCGGCCGGGATGCTGCTATACGGGGATCAAGTTGACGCACCGAGCCCGCTGCTGCGTTTCGGGGGTTAGCAAACAGCGTTTCCCCGCGTTTTTTTCTCTCCTCGTTAAGTTTTTCAAAATCTTTTTTATGCATGTAGACCTCTCCCCGTACATCCAGCCTTCTTAATTTTCTGCTGTTCAGCCGGAGTGGAAGAGCAGGTATGGTTTTTAAATTTTGAGTTATATCCTCCCCCGTATATCCGTCTCCTCTTGTTGCCCCCCTGCTGAAAAGGCCGTTTTCATAGGAAAGAGCTACGGAAAGTCCATCTATTTTGGGCTCCAGTACGTATTCTACTCCGGGGCCTAAAACAGCCTCTACCCGCCTCATAAAATCTTTAATTTCACGGGGTTCGAACGCATTAGCAAGACTTAACAAGGGAGTTCGGTGATTAACATTTGCAAATGAACGCAGGGGTTGTCCCCCTACCCTTTGTGTAGGAGAATCTGGCGTAACAAGCTGAGGATAAAGATTTTCTATATCTTGTAGTTCCCTCAACAGCGCGTCATATTTATTATCTGAAATTAAAGGTTGATCAAGGACGTAATAATAATAATCATGTTTTTTAATAATTTCCCTCAATTTTTCTGCTCTTTTTCTGGCTTTTTCAAAATCGCTCATTTTTAGCACCTTTAAAACTAATTTGCTCCATACTTTTCATTTTTCCTTTATACAGGGAACTTATACCTCAAAAATAACTAACTAACTTAAAATTCAAACAGTGTCTGCCTTTATCAGCCTCGTAAACGCTAAATCCTTTTTATGGGTGCAAAGCTGACCATTAGTTCTTTAATACCGCGGTCAGGAAAAGCAATACTAATTTTGGCATCTTTTCCGCTTCCGCTAATTCTGACCACCGTACCCTCGCCCCACCCACCGTGGTATATTTTATCTCCTGGCCTAAAATCCACTTTTGTCTCAGACGTTTTCCCGCCCGCTTCCAAATAACTTCGGTTGGCAAAATACTCCGCACTGCTGCTATTTAGCTCTTCTTTTTTCAGGTATTGCCCTTCTTCGCTATATAAATACCCCGGTATTTCTTTCAAAAAACGGGAAGGGAGATAGGAGCAGGTATAGCCGTAAAGCGTTCGCTGCCTTGCCCTGGTAAAATAAAGGCTTTCCTTAGTCCTTGTTATACCGACATAGCACAGCCTTCGCTCCTCTTCTAACTCATTCTGATCCTCAATAGCACGTTTGAGAGGGAAAATACCTTCTTCCATACCCACCATAAATACAACCGGAAATTCCAGCCCTTTCGCTGAATGCAAGGTCATCAGAGAAACCTGATCACCATCCTGTTCAAAGAAATCGAGGTCAGTTTTTAGAGAAATCTCTGTTAAAAATCCTTCCAGCGACGGATTCTCGGCTTCCCTGTCATACTCCCGCGTAACTGATAGAAATTCCTGCAGGTTTTCCAGGCGAGACTGAACTTCCTGCGCATATTTGCTTTCCATTTCCCCCCAATAACCGCTTTCCTCAAGTATTTTTTTGGTAAGGTCTGTGACGCTCATCAGGTAAGCATCTTTTTCCCACTGCGCCACAAGTCCAATAAAGTTATCCAGCTTTTTCTTTGCCCTTTTATCCAAACCAGGAATTTCACCTGCCCGAGGGAGAACCTCTAATAGGCTGCAACCATTTAAGCCAGCATATTCCGCAATTTTAAGCAGCGTACGTTCACCAATACCCCGCTTTGGAACATTAATAATGCGCTCGAGGCTAATATCATCAGACGGGTTTGTAAGCATCCGCAGATAAGCGATAATATCTTTGATTTCCTTGCGTTCATAAAACCTAAGCCCGCCCACAATTTTATACGGAATTTTTTCCCGCAAAAAAATTTCTTCCAAAACGCGGGACTGGGCATGGGTTCTGTAGAAAACGGCAAACTCATTAAAGTTTTTTCCTTTTCTCGATACAGCCTTCTTAATTTCATCGGCAATATAACTTGCTTCAGCCCTTTCATCACAAAGACAACATCCTTTTATAAGTTCCCCTCCCGTTCTCTCTGTCCACAGCTTTTTCTGTTTGCGGCCTTCATTCCTGCTGATTACTGCATTGCCGGCATCTAAAATAACCTTAGTAGAACGATAATTCTGCTCTAACCTTACCACCCTGGCTTCCGGATAATCCCTTTCGAAGTTCAAAATGTTTCTAATATCAGCCCCCCTCCAGGCATAGATAGACTGATCGTCATCCCCAACCACACACAAGTTTCGGTGTTCTTGTGCCAGCATTTTAACTATCATGTACTGCGCGTGGTTCGTATCCTGGTACTCGTCTACTAAGATATATTGAAACTTCCGGCGGTACTTGCGCAGAACTTCCTCATTCTGC
>DDHO01000007.1:24086-24250 GCA_002352935.1 Firmicutes bacterium UBA1874 | reverse complement strand
TAGGGCCTTCTGGTTTTATGTTTCTGCTACTAATTACTATATTATTTGGACTCCTGAACGGCATATTCGGGGTATTTGAGCATTTCCACGGTGTCCTGCATTTCCTGAGAGACCGGTTTGGAACTCAGTGATACCAGGATAGTGATGACGAAGTTGGCGATGAA
>DDHO01000007.1:23683-23880 GCA_002352935.1 Firmicutes bacterium UBA1874 | reverse complement strand
GTGATGACGAAGTTGGCGATGAACCCGAAGATACCGGAAGCCATGTCTCCTATTCCAAAAATTGTAATTCCAAATCCCTTGGCAAGAAATAGATAGATAACCGTTAGTGCCAGCCCTGTGATCATGCCGTAGATAGCTCCCTTGGTAGAGGCGCGCTTCCACCAGACGCCCAGCACCAGAATGGGGAAGAAGGAAGC
>DDHO01000007.1:23269-23435 GCA_002352935.1 Firmicutes bacterium UBA1874 | reverse complement strand
AAGGAAGCTCCTGCCAGGGAGAACGCCCAGGCAACCACCTGCACGATTATGCCCGGAGGGTTGATTGCCACCAGCCCTGAGATAACGGTGGCACAGACAATCGCAATACGCCCTGCTGTGACTCTTTGCGCTTCTGTAGCATCGGGCCTTAAGATCCGGTACCAGA
>DDHO01000007.1:0-22977 GCA_002352935.1 Firmicutes bacterium UBA1874 | reverse complement strand
CCCCGCCATACCTCCTGCAGCGACAAGCCCGACTACAACTTTGCTCAAACCGGCAATTTCCGGTGCGGCCAGGACGACGATGTCCTTGTGGATGGTCATTTCAGCCCACTGCAGGATACCATCTGCGTTCGCGTCGTTGAAGCTGAAGAGACCGACTTGGCCCCATTTCTGTACCCACATCGGCAGCTGATCGATCGGCTGTCCAGCTACCTGTGTCAGCAGGGCGTGCTGTGTAAAGGCAGCATACGCCGGAGCAGAAAGGTAGAGCAGGCAGATGAACAGCAGGGCCCAGGCAGCGCTCCACCGCGCTGCTTTTAGTGATGGCACCGTATAAAAGCGGACGATAACATGGGGCAGGCCCGCGGTTCCGACCATGAGCATGAACGTCAGCAGGATGAAATTAAGCTTGGACATGTCGGTAAACGGTCGGACCGTCAGGTTAGTTATGCCGATATTCTTTTGAATATCTGTAATACTCTGTAAAACCTCCCCGTATCCTAACCAGGGCACCGAAGTGCTCATGATGCCATGTCTGAAAAGGAAAGAACCCATAAGGATTATCGGTACAAGGTAGGCGGTAATCAGGATAATGTACTGGGCTACCTGGGTCCAGGTTATGCCCTTCATGCCTCCCAAGACCGCGTAAATACTAATGATAATGATGGCCAGGATAATGCCAATGCGGTAGTCAATAGCGAATAAACGGCTTAATACGATTCCGGCACCGTTCATCTGAGCAACAACATAAGTAAAACTCACGACTATGGCGCAAATTATTGCTACGGTGCGAGCGATGTTACTTTCATAACGGTCTCCAACAAAATCTGGGACCGTATATTGACCGAATTTTCTGAGCTGGGGTGCTAGAAATACTGCTAAGAGTACATAACCTCCGGTCCAGCCCATTACGAAAGCGAGGCCGTCGTAACCGAAAGCCATAATGCTTCCCGCCATACCTATGAATGAAGCGGCGCTCATCCAGTCAGCACCGACAGCCATCCCGTTGAAAAACGGGGGGATGCTCCTTCCTGCAACATAAAAACCTGATGTTTCTTTAACTCTGCTCCAAATAGCGATGCCAATGTAGATGGCAAAAGTAATAAGGACAATTATAATGGAAATAGCTTCTTGGCTCAAAAAATCACTTCCTTTCTTTGGTTTTCCCTCTTTTTTTGTTTGAACATTAAATCTTTCTTTGTGTTAGATTTCCAAAGCCGATATTATTAAGATTTGTCGTGCGGAATATGTTCGCTGATATCAGCTTCGCTTTTTGCTTCTTTATCGAACCCGTATTTGCGGTCTAGACCGTCCATCCAGAAGGCGTTTGCAAAAATAACGGCCAAAAATACCAGCAAAGATCCTTGGCATGCCATGTAGTAACCCAGAGGGAAGTGGTTAAAAGTAATATTGTTCAAAGAAGGGGCGACCAAAGCACACCCAAAGGAGCTCACAGCCCAGATAATTAACAAGATTACGATAATTTTAATATTATCCCTAAAATATCTTTCCAATTTTTCTTTCACTGTGGAAACAGACCTCCTTTACTTTATTAGATTGATTGTGGTTTTTTTAAAAAAATAAATTTTTTAAATGCCTAAATTACAAAATTACCACCTCCATGTGAATATTTTTTAATTTTCTAATTTTTATTTATATTTAAAAACTACATATTAACTGCCGGTAGGAGGCTTTGACTTAAACGAAGGTAGCAGTTTAAATTTTCAAGGTTAGAAATTCCTTTTGCCAGTAATTTATCGATAAATACTTCTAAAAGCTTAGCCGAGTAGATTGCGTCATTCAGGGCGTGGTGCCTGTTTGTGCATGAAATGCCAAAGTAAGCACATGTTTCCTCAAGAGTGTAATTGGTCAAACCGGGGACCAGAATTTTTGCAATTTCTCTTGTGTCTAAATGCTTGTATTTGAGCTTCATTCCGCAAGTTTTCTTTAAGTAGTTATTTAGAAAATAAAGGTCAAAATTTATGACGTGCCCGACCAGTACACACCCTTCAGCCCAGTTAATAAATGAATAAAGCACTTCTGAAAGTTGCGGTTTGGTAGAAACCATTTGCTGGGAAATTCCGGTTAACCGGGTTATTTCCGCGGGAATTTCTCGGTTAGGGTTAACTAATTCGTAAAACCTTTTACTCTTAATAACCTTTCCTTGCTCTATAATTGTAGCTCCCAGTGATAAAACCCTGTCGTCTCCAAAGGGCTTCAACCCTGTGGTTTCCGTATCCAGAACTACAAATCTAATGTTTTCGAGCGGTTGTTTTATATCAACCGCAGGGGTCTGCCAAATGAGATCCTTTAATTTTTCCTGTTCGGGCGCCAGTTTACTGATACCTAAGGGAGATGCAAGAGATTTAAAAAGACCTTTTATATAAGTCAAAAGATCACTTCCCTATAATATAATTTATAATTATTTTTACTAAATTTTTTAAATATTTGCTTTATTAAAAAAATTAAAACATGTTCTTTATAATAATTAAAATTTCATCATTTGTAAAGACCTTTTGCCGGAGCAAATTTAAAAAAATTCAATTAATTTTAAAAGTGAAAAGATTTTTTTGGGATTTTAGAAGATATAATATTTCTAAATAAACTTTCTGTAAAGAAGTTTCTGTTGAAATGCCTAATTTGCAGTTTAAAAAGTCTTATTAAATTTTAAACGGTTTATAGAGTATAAGGGAAGTTTTTTGAAAGGCTAATATTGTAATAAGCACGTGCTTATAGCATAATAAGATTGTAACAAAGCGATAGTCCAATTTTTTAAAAATGGGGGATCAATTTTGCGCCGTATTCGTTTGGTAGCTGTTGATTTAGATGGCACCTTACTAAACAGCGATTTTGAGCTCACACCGGGCGCAAAGGAGGCGATCTCCCGGGCGCGTCGAATTGGCGTAGAAATAACTCTTTGCACCGGGAGAATGTTCGCTTCTGCCAGGCGTTATGCGGATAAACTAGGTCTTGATCTACCCCTGATAACCTATCAGGGAGCATTCGTTAAAACTTCAAAAAGCGGTAAAATACTTTACCAGCGGTGCGTACCTCTGGAATATGCCCGAGAAGTCATTTCCGAAGGGCAGTCGCGAAAAATGACAGCAAATGTTTATTTGAACGATAATCTTTATGTAGAAAAGATAACCCCGCAAGCAAGGGATTATGCCCGGATGGCCCGTGTGAATGCTCGGGCAGTTGGGGATTTGCTAAAATTTGTAAAGGAGCCGCCAATTAAGGTGCTGCTTATCGGAGACGAGACGGAACTTCAAAAATTGGAAAAAAGGCTTAAGAGAAAATACCGGGGAGAATTGTATATTACAAGATCTATGCCTTATTACCTTGAATTTTTACACCCTGAAGCGACTAAAGGACTTGGGCTACAGGAAGTAGCGCGGGAAATAGGTGTGGCAAAAGATGAGATCATGGCTATCGGCGATAGTTGGAATGATATTGAAATGTTTCGTTATGCTGGGTTTGCAGTAGCCATGGGTAATGCTTGTGAGGAGGTAAAAACGTTGGCGGATTATATAACAGCTCCTAATTATGAGGGCGGCGTTGCCGAGGCCTTACAAAAACTAGTGCTTAAGTCATAAGTATCTGTACCTTTTTCTAGGAGGAATTAATTTATGGAATTGGTGGCAGATTTACATACTCACACGGTTGCCAGCGGACATGCCTACAGCACGGTAAACGAAAATATTTCTGCTGCCCGTAAAAAGGGAATTAAAATAATTGCCATAACGGACCACGGGCCCTGCATGCCGGGTGGACCACACCTTTACCACTTTGGCAATTTAAAAGTCCTTCCGAGAAACCTTTACGGTGTAGAAGTTTTTTATGGAGTAGAGGCTAATGTACTGGATTTTAAAGGCGGGCTGGACCTGCCTGAAAACTACCTTGATAACCTGGATATAATTTTGGCGGGATTCCACAATCGTTGCTACCCAGGTGGTACGGTGGAACAGAATACAAAGGCCATGATCAACACCATGCGCAACCCCTGGGTTGATATTATAGTCCACCCCGGAAATCCTCAGTTTGCTGTTGAACCTCGAGAAATTGTAACTGCGGCAGTGGAATTAGGAGTGGTCCTGGAAATAAACAACAGTTCTTTGGGAAAATCCCGGGAAGGTAGTTACGATAACTGTTTAGCTATTGCCAGGGAAGCCGCCCGTACAGGGGCTAACGTTGTGGTGGGCAGCGATGCCCATTGGTTGGACCATGTAGGAGAATTTAGTGCTGCCTTGAACTTGTTGAAAAAAGCGGGTGTTGTCGAGGAGCAAATCATTAATACTTCCGTAAGTAAAGTTAAAACGTACCTTCAAAATCGACGAAAGAAACGCCGCGATAGCAATTTTTAAAATCTTTTCGGAAAAAATAAAGGTATTACAGGCGAGCGGGAAGGAAAAAGTTAAATGCATGTTTTTGCTGACTACCATATCCACTCCAGCTACAGCGATGGCCGTGCTTCTATCAAAGAGATAGCTGAGGCAGCTAGAAAAAAAGGTTTGGAGGAAATAGCCATAACGGACCACGGGCCGAGAAATCTCGGCGCAAGGATTTCGCGTCTTGAGTACTTGTTAACCATAAAAAAAGAAATAGAAAAATTGAACAGGTCCTGCTGTGGTATTAGAATTTTGGCAGGGGTAGAAGCCAATGTCATCGGAGGGAATGGCGAAATAGATGTGCCTGCTGGAATTTATAGAAATTTGGACCTGCTTTTAGTTGGCCTCCATCCTTACGTTTTGCCGGACAGCTTTAGTGCTTTTTGGAACATAGTTTTAAAAAATCAGCTTTATCGATGCTGGAAAGGGTTATATAACAGGGTTGTGGTCTACAACACACGTGCACTGACAAAATGCCTTGAAAAGCACCCTGTAGATATCGTTACCCACCCCGGCTTAAAAATGCCGGTTGATGTTGCTTTACTTGCCCGCGCATGCGCCCGGGCAGGTACGGCCTACGAAGTAAACGTGGGCCACCTTTTCCAGGAGGCGGAAGAATTGAGGAAGGCAGCCGGGGAAGGAGCTTGTTTTGTAATAAACAGCGATGCCCATTACAAAGAAAGTGTCGGCGAGCTGAGAGAAGGGGCGCTATTGCTTGAAATTGCGGGCGTTCCTGTGGAGAGGATACGTAATGCACGGTGAATAAACGTAACCCTGGTCTCAAGGTATTTACAGCTTTTAATTTCAAATAGCAATGAAAGTTTAAAAAAAATTTCGGAAGGGGAAAAAGATGGCCGCACGAGATGAAATGGACATGGTTGTGATTACCGGTCTATCCGGTGCGGGTAAAACACAGGCAATACGGTGTTTTGAAGATCTGGGCTATTTTTGTGTGGACAATCTTCCGCCTCTTCTTATACCGCGCTTTGCAGACCTGTTTAAACCGCACGACCGCGAAGGGGAGAAAGTTGCGCTGGTAATGGACATACGCGGAGGGCGGTTTTTTGAAGGGCTCTCCGAAGCACTGGACTATCTTGACAACGAAAACTTTTCCTACGAACTTCTTTTTTTAGAAGCTTCCGATGAGGCACTTATTCGTCGTTTTAAGGAAACGCGTCGCAGGCACCCCCTTTCCAGGGAAGGGAGTATTCTGGAAGGGATTTTAGAAGAAAGAAAACGGCTTAAAGGGCTGAGGGAACGTGCGGGGAAGCTTATTGATACTTCTGAACTTAGCCCCCATCAGCTCCGTGAGACTATTGTAAATATTTTTGCGCGTGGGCGCAATACAAAGCTGACGATCACTTTAATGTCTTTCGGCTTTAAGCACGGTATCCCTTTGGACGCAGACTTGGTAATAGATGTAAGGTTCTTACCAAACCCGCACTATGTTGAGGTTCTTAGTCCCCGTACAGGAAAAGACGAAGAAGTCCGAGATTATGTGTTAAACTCTAGCGTTACTAAGGAATTTTTAAGGAGATATACTGAGCTCTTGAGATTTTTAATACCTTATTACGTTAAAGAAGGTAAGAGTTACCTGGTAGTTGCGGTTGGATGTACGGGAGGCCAGCACCGTTCTGTTGCTCTTGCAGAAGAAATAAGAAACTTTTTGGAGAAAGAGGGGGGCCCTCACCAGATAAATATCCAGCACCGCGACATAAAACGTGCCAAGACCGATTAAAATATTTTGGCGGTGGGAGTAAGTGGATTCTTTTTCAAGAAAGGTTAAAAACGAGCTTGCGAGGCTACTGCCGTCGGCGAAATGCTGTCAGAGGGCGGAGCTAGCTGCCATAATACGGATGGACGGCACTGTTGAGATCCATGCGGACCGGGGGATGGTTCTCAGTGTAAGTACGGGGAACGCAGCTGTTGCGCGTAAAGTCTATAAATTAATGAAAAAACTTATGCCCGTCAAGGTTGTTATCAGTATGAGACGGGAAACAAAACTGCGGAAAAATAATGTTTATATGCTGCAGGTAGTTGCGCCATCGGACGAAGAAGTATGGGAGATATTGGAATTTAAAATTCATGATGATGGTTACTATATCCTGAACCATCCCGATTTTCTTTCTCGTAATTGCTGCTGGCGAGCGTACTTACGGGGTGCTTTTTTAGGAGGAGGTTACGTGAGCAATCCCGAAGTTACGGGAACTAATCACCTGGAATTTATTACAGGGAACGACTTTCATACTTCTCTTGTAGAAAGGCTGATGTTTAATTTGGGCCTTCAGCCCAAAGTGGGTAGACGTAAAAATAACAAAATTGTGTATCTAAAGGAAAGTGCACAAATAATTGAGTTTCTAAATTACATAGGAGCCCATTCTGCGCTGTTAACCTATGAAAATGTGCGTATCTTTAAAGATGTGCGTAATAAAGTTAACAGGCTGGTAAATTGCGAAACGGCTAATTTAAATAAAACCGTTAATGCTGCTATTGAACAGGTGGAGTTCATTCAGGTTATTAGGGACCGGCAAGGGCTGGAATTTCTTCCGCCTACGCTCAGGGAAGTAGCAGAGCTGAGGCTTGAGTACCCTGATGCCAGCCTGCAAGAATTAGGCCAGATGTTAACTCCGAAGGTAGGCAAGTCTGCTGTTAACCACCGTATGCGCCGCCTTAAAAATATTGCAGAAGAATTGAAAGAGAGGAAGGGTTGACTAGGAGGTTTTTCAAACTTGAGACGCATACAAAGGTTTAAAACACCCGGTAGAAATTCTATGCGCTACTGGTATAAACTAACTCCCCCGTACAAAGTATTCTGGAATTTTGCAGTTATTTCTTTAAGCAGGTTTATTCCCTTTTTGAGCTTGAAAAACTTTATACTGCGCATTTTTTTGGGGATTCAGATTGGAAAAGGCACTTCCATAGGCTTAATGGTAATGTTTGATATACTTCGGCCCGAACTCATATCTATAGGTGATGACAGTATTATCGGCTATAATGCAACGATATTATGTCATGAGTTTTTACTTCGCGAGTACCGTTTAGGCCGGGTGGAAATAGGCTCCGGAGTATTGATCGGAGCAAACGTCACTATTTTGCCCGGTGTTCGGGTGGGTGACGGGGCGGTAATTTCGGCGTCATCCCTTGTGAACAGCGATATTCCCCCCAATTCTTTTGCAGGAGGTGTTCCGGCTAAGATCTTAAAGGAAGTAACATGAAAATCTTATTACCAGATACCAGAATTTTTTGACTGTCCCGGGGAGGCGAGATCTTCCTGTTGAATTTTATGACTGGGTTAAAAAAGATACTGTGGGAAAACCCCTTTCAAAACTGGTTTTTAAGCATCATGCTTATCGTGAACGTGTTAGGTTCTATTTATGGTTTTTTATGGTATAAACACCAGCTGTCCCATACCGTTATTTACTGGTTGCCGGTTGTCCCCGACAGCCCCCTTTCTTCTTCTTTTTTAGTCCTGGCTTTATTTTTTTCTCTAATCGGCCGGAGAAACAATTTTTTTTTCTTCTTGGGATGTATAATGTTGTTGAAATACGGTTTGTGGGCGGTTGTGATTATCAGTGATTTTTGGTTGAGGGGAGGCAACCCGGTTTTCGTGCAGGTGGTGCTCTGGCTGTCTCATTGGGGAATGGCTTTCGAAGGTTTTATTTTCTTAAGACATATAAAAATATCTTGGAAAGAATTTACTATTATCTTTTTATGGCTAATTTTTAATGATTTTGCTGATTATTACCTGGGACTGCATCCTTACTTGTACGCACCGGAACAATTTTCTGTTGCCTTATGGAGTGCTCTGCTGTTGACAATTTTTCTTGCCCTGGGGTCCTACCCCAAACGCATAGCGTGAAGTCCCGTTCTGGCTAAACTGGGTGCTATCAATTTATTCCTTAATAGCTTATTTTATGTTAACTGGAAGGAATTTAAAGTGCCATGTTGAATCTAATGCAGGTGCCTTTTTCTTTTTACGGGCATCTTTTCTAAAAACTTTTCTAAAAAATGTAGTTTAAAAATAAATAAATTAAGCAATGGAATTGGGTATTGCAGTTTGAAGTTATGGTAAAAACTAATTATATCAAAAAAAGGAGGAATTTTAATGACAGTAAAGGTCGGAATTAATGGTTTCGGCAGAATCGGGAGGCTGGTAATGCGTGCTGCACTTCAGCACCCTAATGTGGAAGTGGTGGCAATTAATGATCTTGTGGATGCAGAAACAAATGCATTTCTTTTAAAGCACGATTCCACTCATGGAATATTAAAAGGGCGGATAGCAGCAGACGATAATAAAATTTTAGTGGATAACCAGGAAATAAAAGTTTTTGCTGAAAGAGATCCCCAGGACTTGCCGTGGGGAGAAGTGGGTGCAGAAATCGTTGTAGAGTCCACCGGGCTTTTTACGGACGGGAAAAGAGCTGCAGCGCATTTAAGAGGTGGAGCTAAGAAAGTTATCATTTCAGCGCCTGCAAAAAATGAAGATTGGACAGTCGTACTGGGAGTTAACCAGGATACATATAAGCCTTCGGAGCATAATATTATTTCGAATGCTTCCTGCACAACTAATTGCTTGGCACCTGTAGCGAAAGTTTTGCATGAAAATTTTAAAATAAAATACGGGCTGATGACTACAGTTCATGCTTATACTAACGACCAGCGTATTCTCGACCAGGCGCACAAGGATTTACGGAGAGCCAGGGCAGCAGGAAGTTCTATTATTCCTACTACTACAGGTGCGGCCAGAGCGGTAGCGCTGGTTTTGCCCGAATTAAAAGGAAAGCTGAACGGTTTTGCTATGAGGGTTCCCACACCTAACGTTTCTGTGGTTGATTTGGTAGCGGAATTAGAAAATAAGGTTACAGTTGAAAAAGTTAATGACGCCTTGCAGGAAGCTGCCAGCGGAGAACTTCGTAATATTTTAGGCTATAGTGAAGAACCGCTTGTATCCATAGATTACAACGGCGACCCGCGCTCTTCCATTGTGGATGCTTTGTCTACGATGGTTGTGGAAGGAAGCATGGTTAAAGTAGTCGCCTGGTATGACAACGAATGGGGTTACTCGAACAGATTGGTGGAATTAGCTGAATTTATTGCTTCCAAAGGTTTATAGGTGCTGTCTTGGCGAAAAACCGCATTATTATTTTAAGTTCGGGGGAATGGGGATGACCAAAAAAAGTATCAAAGATCTTGATGTGAGAAACAAACGGGTTTTATTGCGGGTTGATTTTAATGTCCCTCTTGATGAAAAACAGAATATTACTGATGATACTCGCATTAAAGCAGCTCTTCCGACAATACGCTACCTTGTGGAGGCCGGTGCAAAGACTATTATGGTGTCCCATCTGGGCCGGCCAAAGGGCAAGGTTGTTAACGAACTCCGCATGGACCCCATAGCCAGGCGTTTAGAGGAACTTTTGGAACGAAGGGTTTTCAAAATAGATAAAATAACCGGCCCGGAAGTTGAAGCGCGCGTTTCGGAAATGAAGGCGGGGGATCTGCTGCTTTTGGAAAACGTTCGTTTTAATCCCGGCGAAGAACAAAATGACCCTCAATTTGCAAAAGAACTTGCAAAACTGGCTGATATTTATGTAAATGATGCTTTCGGAGTTGCCCATCGAATTCATGCTTCGACAGTGGGGGTTACAAAATTTTTGCCTTCTGCGGCAGGTTTGCTTATAGAAAAGGAACTTGACATGCTGGGTAAAATTCTACGAGAACCTAAAAGGCCGTTTGTTGCAGTATTAGGAGGAGCCAAGGTATCGGATAAAATAGGAGTTATAAAAAATTTGATTAAAAAGGCTGATATCATCATTATAGGTGGAGGGATGGCCAATACCTTCCTGAAAGCTTTAGGCATGGAAATGGGAACTTCGTTTTTGGAAGAAGATAAGTTGGAGGAAGCACGGGACCTCATTAGAAGGAGCGAAAGATCGATGGTGCGTTTTATGTTACCTAGCGACCTGGTTATAGCCCAGGAATGCAAGGAAAACGCCAAGCACCGCGTTGTATTTTCAGACGAAGTACCCAAGGACTGGATGGCCCTGGACATAGGACCTACGGCCGCATCTGAATTTGCACGGGTCATTGATAATGCCCTTACTATATTTTGGAATGGCCCTATGGGTGTATTTGAAAAACCTCCTTTTGACTCGGGAACGAAGGTTATTGCCCGGGCGCTGGCTGCTTCGCCGGAAACTACGGTTATCGGAGGAGGGGATTCTATAGCTGCTGTGAAAAAGTTGGGCTTGGCTTCCCGAATTGACCACATATCCACCGGGGGTGGTGCCTCTCTGAAGTTTATGGAGGGAACACCCTTACCAGGAGTGGAAGCACTGGATGATAAGGAGTGAGTTCGATTGCGCAGGCCAATAATTGTTGGTAACTGGAAGATGTATAAGACGGCGGGGGAAACAGAAAGGGAACTACGCGAACTTCGAAAAAAACTCGACGGTGTCATTACGGATGTGGAGGTAGCTGTTTGTCCCCCCTTTACTGCACTGGAAAGCGCACAGCGCTCATTAAAAGGCAGCAGTATTGGTCTGGGGGCCCAGAACATGCACTGGGAAAGTGAGGGGGCGTTTACAGGCGAGATCTCTGCGCCTATGCTTCTAGACGTGGGATGCAAGTTCGTCATTTTGGGGCATTCCGAACGCAGACAGTACTTTGGTGAAACGGACGAGAGAATAAATAGAAAGATTGTAAAGGCTTTTGAATCGGGCCTTTTCCCCATCCTTTGTGTGGGGGAAACTCTGGAGCAGAGGGAAAAAAATGCGACTAAAGAAGTCTGCGGCAGGCAGGTTGCCGAGGGGCTGAAAAATGTTCCGAAGGCAAGGATACCTGATTTGGTTATAGCTTATGAACCCGTTTGGGCGATAGGTACTGGTAAAACCGCCTCTCCCGAGGACGCCCAGGAAGTTGTGAATTTTATTAGAGAAACTCTTAAACAACTGTACGACGTCGAGACGGCTTCCAACGTACGCATACAGTACGGCGGAAGCGTTAAGCCTGAAAACATTTCTGAGCTAATGGCCCAGCAGGACATCGACGGGGCACTTGTCGGGGGAGCAAGCCTGAAAGCGGACCTGTTTGCCGGCATTGTCCTTTACGGTAAATAATTTGCCCGCAGATGCTGCAGATTAAATAATATAATAAGGTGTAGGAAAGCTGGTGGGTATTTGCAGGGGAAAAAAAAGCTTATAGTGTTAATAATTCTGGACGGCTGGGGTTACAGGGAGGAGCGGGAAGGTAATGCCATTGCCCTGGCTGAAAAGCCTAACTACAATTATTATTGGAGCAAGTATCCCCACACCTTCTTGAAGGCTTGTGGAACAGAAGTGGGGCTTCCGGACGGTCAAATGGGCAATTCCGAAGTGGGGCACCTCAATATCGGTGCGGGCCGCATTGTATTACAGGAACTGCCTCGTATTAATAAAGCTATTGAGGACGGCTCTTTTTATACGAACCGCTCTTTTCAGGATGTTATTGAAAAAACGCGGAACCGGGAAGGGGATCTCCACCTGATGGGATTGGTTTCCGACGGCGGTGTTCACAGCCATCAGGAACATATTTATGCTCTTTTAGAACTGGCTAAAAGAAAAGGGGTACAAAAAGTTTTTATTCATTCCTTTTTAGACGGTCGCGATGTGCCCCCGGACAGCGCTGTAAATTACTTAAAAGCGTTAAAAAAAAAGTGCCGCGAAAAAGGGGCTGGTGTTATTGCCAGCGTGATGGGACGTTATTATGCAATGGACCGCGACAGAAGGTGGGACCGGACCGAGCGCGCTTACCTTGCCCTCGTGGAAGGTCTGGGAAAAAAAACCCGAGACCCGGTTGCTGCTGTAGAAAAATTATATAAAAAAAATATAACGGACGAATTTGTAGAGCCGCACGTTGTAATAGACGAAAACGGGAAGCCGTTGGGCAGGGTTAAGGATGGGGATGGAGTGATTTTTTTTAATTTCAGGGCAGACCGGGCCCGCCAGCTGACACGTGCTTTTGTTGATGATAATTTTTACGGTTTTCAACGCAGATCTAGACCCCGTGTTAATTTTGTCAGCATGACTATGTACGATGCTGCTCTTGACATTCCCGCAGCATTTCCTCCTCAGGAGCTGCATAACACTTTGGGCGAAGTCCTTGCTGCAAACGGTTTGAAGCAGCTCCGTATAGCTGAAACCGAAAAATATGCTCATCTCACCTTTTTTTTCAACGGCGGGAGAGAAAAGCCCTACCCGGGTGAGGAACGAATACTCGTCCCGTCTCCTAAAGTTAGCACTTATGACCTGCAGCCAGAGATGAGTGCTGCCGGCATAGCGCGGGAAGCGGAAAGAAATATTTTGGGTAATGATTATGATATTATCTTTATAAATTTTGCAAACCCGGACATGGTCGGCCATACGGGCAACCTGGAAGCTGCAGTGAAAGCTATAGAAGCAGTCGATGACTGCTTGGGAAAAATTTTTAAGGCCGTTGTTTCGCAGGATGGCACCATGCTGGTAACTGCTGATCACGGAAACGCGGAACAGATGATAGGTGTCGGGGGAGGGGAGCATACGGCCCACACTTCAAACGATGTGCCCTTTATTCTTATAGACCGCGATGCGGAGGGGAAAATACTGAGAAGGGGTTCCCTGCGGGATGTTGCTCCCACGGTTTTGGATCTTCTAGGCCTGGGGAAGCCCCCGGAAATGACAGGCGACACCCTGTTGCAAAGTAAGGGAAGCTTTTTGTAATAAATACAAATAAATAAAAACTATTGAAATGTTGAGGAGGAAAGACATGACGCTGATTGAAGAAATATATGCCCGGGAGATTTTGGATTCGAGGGGCAATCCCACTTTGGAAGTAGATGTGGTGCTGGAAAGCGGTATAGAAGGACGGGCTGCAGTGCCTTCAGGAGCTTCGACGGGAGCCCACGAGGCTGTAGAGCTGCGTGATGGCGATCAAAAGCGCTACTTGGGGAAAGGAGTGCTGAAAGCTGTTAACAATATAAATGATATTATCGGGCCTGAGATTGTGGAAATGGATGTCCGGGCGCAGGCAGAAATAGATAATTTGCTTATCGAGCTGGACGGGACGCCGGACAAATCAAGGTTGGGGGCCAACGCGATACTGGGTGTATCATTGGCTGTAGCCAAGGCAGCAGCCCGGGTTGTGGGGCTGCCTCTTTATGCTTATTTAGGCGGGGTAGGGGCATGTGAGCTTCCGGTCCCCATGATGAACATTTTAAATGGCGGAAAGCATGCTGACAATAATTTAGACATTCAAGAGTTCATGATCATGCCGGTTGGGGCGCTTTCTTTTTCGGAAGGTTTAAGAATGGGCGTTGAAGTATTCCATAACTTGAAAAAAGTATTAAATAAAAAGGGATTATCTACTACCGTGGGCGATGAAGGAGGGTTTGCCCCCGATTTGAAAACTAATGAAGAGGCATTGGAATTAATCGTGGAAGCAGTAGAAAGGGCGGGGTACAGTCCAGGGGAAAATATAATGCTGGCGCTGGATGTAGCCGCTACCGAGCTCTATCGAGAGGGAAGTTATGTTTTTCAAGGGGAGGGGACCAAACGCGGCCCGGAAGAAATGGTAGCGTATTATGCCGGTCTTGCGGAAAACTACCCTGTTATTTCTATTGAAGATGGGCTTGCAGAAGATGACTGGGAAGGATGGTATCTATTAACCCAAAAATTAGGTTCCCGCTTACAGCTCGTGGGAGACGATCTTTTTGTAACTAATACAGAAAGGCTTCAGAAAGGAATAAAAAAACGTATAGCTAATTCTATACTAATTAAAGTTAACCAGATAGGTACTCTGACGGAAACTATAAACGCTGTTGAAATGGCCAAGCGTGCCGGCTATACGGCAGTTATTTCTCACCGTTCTGGAGAAACGGAAGACACAACCATAGCTGACCTTGCCGTTGCGCTGAATACAGGCCAAATCAAGACCGGTGCTCCTTCCCGTACCGACCGGATAGCAAAATACAACCAGTTACTGCGGATTGAAGAAGAACTTGCTGATTTGTCCCGTTACCCCGGGAAAGAGGCCTTTTATATGTTCAAATAGCGTTTTTCTTTTAAAAATAATGTTGATACTCTATAATGTAGGTTAGACTGAAAAAGAACCCGGGTTTTATAACAGAACGGGGGTGGAAAGATTGAAAACCGTATTGATCATACTGGAAGTTTTAGCATCCCTGGGACTGATAGCTTCAATTTTAATGCAGTCCGGTAAAAGCGCCGGTATTTCGGGTGCTATTGCAGGTGGAGCAGAGACCTTTCTGGGAAAGAAAAAGGGTTTAGACAAGTTCTTTAATAAGTTAACAACAATATTTGCATGTGTTTTTCTAGGCCTGACCCTTTTACTGTCGGTGATGTTTTATTCTTAGATGAAGCAGAAAAGGATTGATTATTTGATTAAAAAAGAAGACATTATTTCTCACATGAGGCAGAGCGCCTACAAACCCCTCACGTTTGAAGAGCTGGTCTCTACACTGGGCGTAGAAAAAAAAGATATTGACAGTTTCCGGATTTTGCTTAGGGAATTGGAACTTGAGGGGACTGTAGTTCTCACCAGGAAAAAAAGGTACGGTTTTACTGAAAAGATGGGCTTAATAGTAGGACGCGTACAGGGCCATCCCGGCGGTTTTGCTTTTTTAATTCCTGAATTTCCCGGTGTTGCTGATGTTTATATCAGCGCGCCCAATCTCAACGGGGCAATGCACAACGACCGCGTAATTGCACGTTATTTAGGCCCCAAGCGGGGAAGCAGGCCCGAAGGAGAAATTATTCGTATATTGCGGAGGGCCAACAAAACTCTGGTAGGAACTTTTGAAAAAAGCAAAAACTTTGGGTTCGTTGTGCCCGATGAAGTGCGTATATTTCAGGATGTTTTTGTCTCTCGTGAAGATTTTGGGGGAGCAAAAAATAAGGACAAAGTAGTAGTAGAAGTTACCAGGTGGCCTGAAAAAAGAAGAAACCCTGAGGGAAAGATTATAGAGATCTTGGGCCGCAGGGGTTCGCCCGGTGTTGACATTTTGTCCATAGTTCGTAAACATAATTTGCCCCAGGATTTTCCGCGAACGGTGGTAAAAGAAGCGGAAAAAATTTCTTTCGAGATCAGTGAACGGGATTTAGAAGGCAGGAAGGACCTGCGGGAAGTCTTGACAGTAACTATAGATGATCAGGACGCAAAGGATTTGGATGACGCCGTTTCTATAGATGAACTTCCCGGAGGAGGATTTCGGCTGGGAGTTCATATTGCGGACGTAAGCTATTACGTGCGGGAAGGCAGTGAACTGGACAAAGAAGCTCTTCGTCGTGGGACCAGTGTATATCTAGTTGACAGGGTAATTCCCATGCTCCCGCCTCGTCTTTCCAATGGAATCTGCAGCCTCAATGCCGGTGAAGACCGCCTTTGCCTTTCCGTGATTATGGAGCTCGATGAAGGGGGGAAGGTTCAGAACTATGAAATTGTCCCTTCCGTAATTAAAGTTAAACATCGTATGACTTACCATGAAGTAAGGCGTATTATTGAGAATGGGGAAAAAAACCGGGAAAAATACGGAGAAATCGTTCCTCAACTTAAGCTGATGGAAAAACTGTGCAAACTTTTACGGGAGCACCGCATTAGAAGGGGAGCTCTGGATTTTGACTTCCCGGAAAGCAAGGTAATACTCGACCGGAATGGCAAGCCAGACGCGATCGTGAGAAAACCCCGTACCATTGCTGAGCAGGTTATCGAAGAATTTATGATCCTGGCGAACGAGGTAGTTGCCCGTCACATGTACGGGCTTAGAGCGCCTTTTGTTTACCGCGTTCATGAGGAACCGGACAAAGAGAAAATTGGCGATCTCAACGATTTTTTACATACTTTCGGTTACCATATTCGCAGTGGAAGCGAAGGTGTGGAGCCCGCTCAAATACAAAAAGTTCTGTTTCAGGCTGCCGGGAAACCTGAAGAAGTAATTATTAACAGGGTTGTGCTTCGTTCAATGAAACACGCCCGCTATTATCCGGTTTCTTTGGGACATTTCGGTCTGGCTTCCGAGATTTACTGTCACTTTACTTCACCCATTCGCCGCTACCCGGACTTGATTATTCACCGTATTATCCGGGAATACTTAGCAAAAAATGGAAAGCTGACGTCCAAAAGAAGGAAAAAACTGCAGGAAACCGTGGAACGAGCTTCAGAACGATCGTCGGAACGTGAGCTGGTAGCGGAAGAAGCGGAAAGGGAATCCGTTGACTTTAAAAAAATTGAGTTCATGCAGCGACATATAGGTGATGAATTCGAGGGGTCCATTTCCAGTGTGCTTTCCTTTGGATTTTTTGTAGAGTTGGAAAATACCGTGGAAGGACTGGTCCACGTTTCCACGCTTACGGATGACTACTATCAATTTATAGAGGAGCACCGGGTGCTTGTGGGAAAACATACCGGTAAGACCTATCGAATTGGTGATAGAATAAGAGTAAAAGTAATGCGGGCTGACCTGGACGCCAGGGAAATTGACTTTGAAGTTTCCGAAAACCCGTCATAGTAAAGCTGTAGGGTTATTGACAATCATGTTTTCTCTGTTATAATTAAGGCAGCATATAGGTTAGACTATATATTGATATGATGTATGTAACCCTTTATATGGCCGCTTTCCTGCCAAAAAAGGGTTTAATTTTTCGGGGTGAAAAAAGTGGGAAAAAACCGGGTTGTTACTGTTAACAGAAAGGCCCGCCACGATTATTTTATAGAAGAAACTTATGAAGCGGGAATCGCGCTCCGGGGCACGGAAGTAAAATCATTGAGGGCCGGAAAGGCCAATTTGAGAGACAGTTTCGCGCGGATTGAAAACGGGGAAGTAATTCTTTATAATATGCACATTAGTCCTTTCGAACAGGGTAACCGTTTCAACCATGAACCAAAAAGAGACCGAAAGCTTTTGTTGCATAAATTTGAAATCAACAAGCTGATCGGTAAAACCAAAGAGAAAGGCTTTACTTTGGTACCGTTAAAGGTTTATTTTAACGAAAGGAACATGGCTAAAGTAGAGCTGGGCTTAGCCAAAGGCAAACACCTTTACGATAAGCGTAAGGAAATTGCCAAGCGGGATGCCCAGCGAGAAATCGAAAAGGCTTTTCAGAACCACCAGAAAGGAAAGGATAGATTTTAGGGGGGCGTATTGGCTTCGACGGGGGAAGGATGAGCAAAAGTAGCGAGCCGGTGTCCCACCAGACCGTTAAACGGTGGAAGCTTAAATGTAACTGGCAAACAAGAAAGTTACGCTTTAGCTGCGTAGCGGCTAACCTCACACCCGGTTTTCCCGCCGGCCGGGTAGTGGGGTCATATTAGGCGGGATACCTTGAAACTCCTCCCCGGAGGGTTTTAAGGGAACTTAAACCGGGGTAGTTTTGGCAGAACCTGTCTGTGGGTGCTGGCAAAACGAAATCAAAAACACAGACTGCGCTCGGAGGAGCTTTTGTGGGTCCTCTTCCGGACGCGGGTTCGACTCCCGCCGCCTCCACCATTCATATCCACGTCCACAAAATATTTTATTTCAATCGCATCATTAAAAACTTTTACTTCTTGAACATAAGTCCGGATGACTTTTTTTGGTCATCTGGATTTTTTTTGTGCAGGCCACGAGATTGTAGCAGGAGAGCCTTAATTTCATCAACCGAAGGGGTTCTTTCTTGATATAATTTCTCTTCAAATATGGCTTTTTGTAAGTAATTTTTCTTTTGTTCGAGTTCGTCCATTTTGGTCTTAAAAGAAGGATGTGTAAGCCCCTGGGCTACAGAGTCAACGATGTTGTTAATTTGTTTCTTAACCTCTACTAGTTGTTTTTCAAGTGATCTTAATCTAGTTTCAGAGCTGTCTGCAAATCCTTTTGCGAATTCATGAATTTTTTTTGCTAGAATATTAATACCTTCCTCTGAAAATAAGGTGCTTTCGAGCTCATCTAATACTATTTTTTCGACGAACTCTTTTCCTATTGCTTTTAGAGAACAGATTTTGCCTTTACGCCTTGCTACACATTCATAGCTGGCCCAGGGTGTTTTATTCCTGCCGCCAATACGACGATTACCTACCATAGAAGCACCACAGAAGCCGCATTTAATAAGCCCAGAAAGTAGATAGTTTTCTTTAGCCTTGTACCGGGCATTTTTAGCGCTGCCCTGGTTAAGTCTTTCCTGACATCGTAAAAAGACATCCTTATCAACAATGGCAGGAATACCTCCCTCAATTCTTATCATTTCTGATTCATCTTTTAGCTTTCTGTTTGATCTCTTCCCGTCAATTGACTTAGTATAATATTTATTATAATAATAAACCCCTATATACTTTTCATTACGGACAATATCGTGTAGGGAGTTTTTGCCGAAGGTATTACCCCGCTTGGTTTTATATCCTCTCTTGTTGAGTTCATTGATTATTTTCCCATAAGATTTTCCTAACGAGTACATATCAAAAATAAGCCTCACGGCTTCGGCTTCTTCCTCATTAATAATATATTTTTTATTATCATCAATATCGTAGCCAAGCGGAGGAGTGCCGCCGGTGTGCTTGCACTGGTAGGCGGTTTCCTTCATGCCTTTCATCACTTCCCGAGCCAGGTTTCGGGAATAATACTCGGCCATTCCTTCCAGAACACTTTCCAGGATAATACTCTCCGGGCTGTCGTCTAAATTTTCGGTGACAGAAATAAGCCGTACGTTGTTCTTTTTGAGCTCCCGGCGGTAAAAGGCACTATCGTATCGGTTCCGGGCGAACCGGTCCAGCTTGTGCACGATCACCAGGTCAAAGCCGCCCAACCTGCTGTCGTTTATCATTTGCAAAAAGCCGGGCCGGTTGTCTATAGTAGCGGATTTGGCCTCGTCTGTGTAAATTCTGACGAGGTGAATCCCGTTTTTTTCACAATATTCCCTGATAGAGCGCAGCTGAGCTTCGATGGATTCCTCACGTTGATTATCTGATGAATACCGGACATAAGCGACGGCCTTTTTCATATTAAATCACCCCTAAAATGAGAACATATGTTTGGTTACATTAGTAAAAAAAATTATATACATAACGTTCATAATTGCCGCTTTCAAGAAGGGCTTTTGACAGGACCTTGCGGTACTGTACCAACTCCTACTTAACGCCGAAGGCTTCGCCCAGAGAATAATCGTTTTCTCCTCTAGCTAAGTGAGCCTCAAAAACCCCCACAGGCATAAGGAAATAAGCAGCAAAGGCTTTAGCCTGGCTTTCGTTCTTGTCAACAACGACAGGTGAAAGCAGGGCAGCATTGCCGGCATGATACATATGACCTGCTTCGTGGACTAAATATTCGCGCCGGCAGCTGTTCTCCAGGGCTTGCCCAATGTAGATGACGTTATCGCAGAAAAGAGCATGGGTGAGGTATTTTGTGATCTGGATATCTATGCCCTCGCTGTAGATAACGTGCTCAATTATGTCCAGGGGGACGGGGAATTCTTGAACCTGGTATTTGTGTAGGAGTTGGTTAGCCTTTTCGGCCATGAGGAAATACATATTTTATCACCCAAATATGTAATTCATGTTTTTTAACTAAAATAACTAAAAAACAAAGGAAAACGATTTAATTTGTCAAATATCTTGTTAAATAGTTTAAAAAGTGCTTTGAAGAGTGATTAAGCTACTTTGAAAAAATGTTTCATAAATTGTATAATAACTTTACAAATAGTTAATAATAATACTTGCTACAGTAAATCTAATAATAATTTTAGCAAGTAGGATTTAATTCCAGAGAATAGGGTGGCCAATCTGAATCGTCGACCGTGGGGTCGACTTAGTTGCCGGAAGGCATCTGAGGATTCGCTGCCCTATTTTCGTTTATATGGCTTCCAGTCCCAAATATTTATTTTATCTTTATAATGCCAGGTCGAATTTCTTATTTGGAATATTTTATCACTCAATGTTTTTTTCCATTTCCCGCTCGAAGGTATATATTTTTGTCTTATTGCTCCAATAATTAAATCGTTAAGCTGTATCATTTCCTCGTTTTCTGAGCTTCTGGGTTCCACTGCTTTTACAAAATATCTATGTTTATTAATTATTGCCTCACTGTTAAGCCTATCTTTTAAGTAATCGATAAAATTATCTTCCAACACTCTGTTTTTATAATCTGGGTATATGTAAATGTTACCTCGTAAATATTTAATATTATGATAAATAAGAAGATAAGTAAAAAAGTTATAAGCAAGATGTTCTTTATTGCTAAAATATTTCATGTCTAAGTGCTTCTTGCAAACAATAATTGTGCTCTGTTTAAATTTTGCTTCAGTTAAAGCTCTTTCAATAATTTGGTAATAAACGCAGCATCTCTTGTGAGACATTTTTTGAAAGTGCAGTTCATCATAAAAATTATACTGTAAACGTGTCTCATTAATTATTTCGTATAATAACGGCAGGGTGTTTTTGTTTTTAATTATAATACCGTTAAAGAAGAATTCATCATTCGGTTGCCCGCTTTCGTCTTGGAAGATGTAGTAATCTGGCACATTAATAATTCCCCTTTATTTTTCTTTCTTCTCCTTCCTCCTCGCTTTCAACCCTTCCAGAAATATCTTCAGATTCTCCTTCTCTTCTTGCGACATGCCCTTTAGGTCGTAAAACTGCAGGGTTACGTCCGGGCCCAGTTCACGCATGATGGCGTTAAGCTCGTCGTCGATGGAGGGGGTACTATCTTTGCGGTTATCGGTGCGGCCAAGGAGGTAGTCGGTTGTCACGTTGAAGAAGCTAGCTATTTTTTGCAAGGTTTCAAAGTCAGGTTCTCTTTTGCCCGATTCGTATAGAGAAATAGATGCCTTAGTTAAAGACAAAACCTTTCCTAATTCTTCTTGAGATATATCTTTTTCTTTTCTTAATTGCCGCAACCTTTTAGCAAATATACTCATATAAATAAACACCTCAAAAACATTATATATGTTTGCAATATGTAAACACAATAAATGTTAACTAAAAGTTAATTTTTTTTATTTAAAAGTATTGACAGGTTAACACAAAGTAAACTATAATAAGGGCAGAAAGTTGACTAAGTGTTAACAGAGAGGCGGATGTGACGTGGAAACGCTAGTGCAATTAAGAGGCAAGATGACCCAAGCTGAAGTTGCTAAAAAACTAAATATTTCAAAAAGTTACTTGTCGCTTATTGAAAAAGGCAAAAGAAGGCTTTCGCTTGAGTTGGCAAATGAAATGGCAAAATTGTATGGTGTAACCCTGGAAAAGATTTATTGTGCCTATGATGTCAACAGAACGTTAACTACCAGCACCGACCAGCCCCAATCTGGGGCAAAGAGCGCGTGAGTTTCAATTCCTCACACCCCGGCCAGGATGGGGACGAAAACTACCGCATAGCAGGTGATCCTATGGCTAAGCTAATCCGTGTCCGCTACAACCGAAAAGCTATCGAAGAAGCCTACCGCAAGGCCCTGCCTCTACCGGAACCGGAAAGCAGAGAGATCATCGGAGAGGCAAGCCTTGACGAAGCGGACCTTAACGCTGTTGCAAAAATTTTTTACGAAAGAATGAAAGCGGAGGAGCAGACTGCTTCAGGCGAAGAAGAAGCTTCCTGATTTAAGCATAACACCACTGCAGTAAAAGCTATTTAATTTGGGGAGGTGAAAAGGGTTGGCAGTAGTTTTGTGTGACAATCTGAAGTGCGATAAGAACAAAAAAGGCAAATGTACCGCAAAGAAGATTATCATCTCAAGTCCAGTAAGCGTGTCCTGTCCTAATAATACGATTTTTACAACTGGAGTAGAAGAGGAAGGCTAACCCCCGGCACTGGCAGGAAGTTGGACCGGGAGCGGTAGGATAAAAACAAATTAGAAGGAGATGGGAAGGATGAGACTGGTGTTTATTTATTGTGGTCCTATAAGCGGGCTGCTAAGTGCAATCAAGGAACGTCTTGACTACCTTCATTAAAACACAGACTGAAAGGAGATGACCATGTATAAATGGGGCAGGAAAAAAGCAGGTCTAACTATTGAAGATGCAGCTTATAAGCTGAATGTTGCACCGAGGACCCTGGCAAAGTACGAAGCCGGGAGCTTAAAACCGCCGGATGAAATTGTTGTTAACATGAACAAACTATATAAATGTCCCTGGCTTACACAGTACCATTGCCGTAAATACTGCGCTATCGGTATGACTTACGGGTATGAAATTATGAACAACGTAAATCTCGATTTACCTTCAATCCTTTTAAAGCTGAAGACTGAGCTTGAAGAAGCAACTTTAGAAGTTAGCATTATGTTAGAAATTGCTGTTAACAAAAACTCCAGGGATGATTTTACGGAAGATGAATGGGAAAAATTTATAAAAGCGGTACATGAATTTATTGACGTTGAGCATGTTGTGGAGACTTTAAAAATTGCCCTTGGGCACTGGACGGACGTTTCAGAAATAGTCCGGAGCCATAATGAAAAACTCTACGAACGGGGCTATATAAAGAAGGACATAAAAAAAAGAGCCGATAAAAAACCGGCCACATGTAAAAATCTCTTATTCACATTGTACCGGAAAGGGGTACGAAAATCAATCATGGGTTTAGTAGTGTTAGAGTAAAGTTATTGTA
>DDHO01000103.1 GCA_002352935.1 Firmicutes bacterium UBA1874 | reverse complement strand
TCATGACTTTGTCAACAGGCTGGGGCCCAGGTAAGGGCTTATTTTTTTGTCTCAAAAGCTTTTTAAGTGTATTAATTGAGCAGGTTGGTTATACTCAAATTCTTGACACATATACTTATTATGGAAATCCCTGCAGTTACAGGCAGCAGGATAGCAGCAGGCAAAACTGAAGACCTGCCGGATTTGAGAGGGTGTTTGTGTTGAGAAAACTGTTCAAAAGCGGCCAGGCGGAGGATACTGCGAAGAATGAACAGGAATTAAAAAATTTATTGAAGGATATTGAAAATGTTCATAAGGAACTTGAAGAAACACGCCGAATTTTTTGTGAGGTTAGTGACCCGGAGGTAATTGACCATATTATTTTAAAAATATATGCGACCGAAGAAAAGTACCGTTACCTCCTTAAGCAAGCAAGAAAATTAAAACTAAAAGGCCCCATTTCGCTGCGAACTTCAGGAATAAATTTCCACGAAGAAGTGTAAGATTTACTAGAACTTCTTCTTTTGGGGGTGCTGGGATGCTCGACGGGATTCAAATATTATTTGTAATACTCTTCCTTATACTTCTCGTGTTTTTGGTAGGAAGAATTTTATTTATTCCGTTAAGGTGGGTGCTGAAACTTGGATATAATTCCCTGCTGGGCTTTATCTCCTTGTGGATATTTAATCTTATCGGGAGTTTTGTTGATTTTCACCTGCCGATAAATATAGTTACAGTTTTAATTGCAGGCATTTTGGGGATACCAGGGCTGATTTTGCTTATCATTTTGCGTGTTTATTTAGGATTGTGAAAAAGTATTATTGTATAAGTGGGTAAGTATGAAAATTGTATCAGAGTTGCTGACTTTTATTTCAATGCAGGAACTTTTTCTTGACGTTAAATTGGGGTTAGAGTATACTGTTTATTAATTTAGCAGTTAAATACTTGCTGATGTTAAAGCAGAAAAATAAGCTGCTTTTATTTTTGTTTTTAATTAATTATAATATATTTTAAAATTTAAAAGACATAAAAACTTTCAGGTGGAGAAAATATTGTCTGAAGCCCCAGTTATTTTAGAAGCTTATATAGGAGAATATGCCAGCGGTAAGAGTGAAGTTGCAATTAATCGTGCGTTAAGATTGTGTGAACAGGGTAGAGAAGTTACCCTGGTTGATTTGGACACGGTTGAGCCTTTTTATACGCTACGACCACTGAAAAAGCAGCTCGAAAATAAAGGTTTAAAGGTTATTGCCTGGGAAACGAAAGAAACTGTAGGTCTAGGGGAAACGGGGTCTGTGCTTAAACCGGAAATGCGCTGGGCTCTTAAGCGGCCCGGGGATGTTATTTTGGACGTTGGTTATGGTGTGGAGGGGGCAAAAACTCTTAATTTGCTCGAAGGAGTATTTAAGCGTTTTCCCTTAAAAGTGTATGTGGTTATTAACACAGCTCGTCCCTTTACTTCAGAAGTTTCGGATATTGTTGAGTATATTAAAACACTGGGTAAGGTCGACGGACTGGTAAACAATTCGCATTTAGGTGCGGAGACGGATTTGGATCTTGTACAAGAAGGTGCACGTATTGTTAGTAAAGCTGCAAAAATTCTTGGCTTACCGGTAGTAGCCACAACAGCGGAAATTCAAATAGCAGAACGTATAGGGACAAAAGATTGTATGGGGCACCCCGTTTGGGTAATTAGGCGTTATATGGAGCATTCTTTTTGGTAGTATTTAGAAAGTTAAAATAATTTTAGAACAAAATTTGACTAAAACTATTATTTTGGAGGTGCTTTTGTTTATGGCCCCAAAACCAATTGAAGGCGAAAAAAGAGTTTTTATGACAGGCAATGAAGTAGTGGCTTGGGCTGCTACTGCCGCTGGTGCGGAAATAATGTATGGTTACCCCATAACTCCGCAAAACGAAATAATGCATTACTGGACTCGTATGGCACCTAAATACGGTCGTAAATTTCTTCAGACAGAGGACGAAATTTCTGCTGGATTTACTACTGTAGGAGGAGTTCTTGCTGGTAAACGTGCTTTTACTGCCACTGCAGGCCCCGGAAATACACTTATGCAGGAACCCATGTCTATGGCAGAAATGATGAGATTGCCTACTGTATTAGTAGTTACCCAAAGGGGTGGGCCTTCAACGGCCACGGTAATTTATTCTCAGCAGGAACTAACTATGACATGCTTTGGAGGCAACGGCGAGGGGATGCGAATCGTATATTCTACTTCCGGGCACCAGGACCTGTACGATTATACCATTAAGGCTTTTAATACCGCTTGGAAGTATCGATTTCCTACTTTTGTGCTGGGAGACGGATACCAATCCAAAATGAGGGAGCCGGTTACTATCTATGACCCTGAAGCTCGTAATATAAGCATGGTACCCGCCGAAGCCTATATGGGCAACCCCGGTACGCCCGGTGTTGACCGAGACCCGGTACATCTGAGGAATACTTATAATATGGAAGAAGAGCTTTTGAAAGTTATTAATGATAATATGGCTACTTATGAGAGTATTGCCCCGGAGATAGTTGAATATCAAGAAGAGGAAGTTGAAGATGCAGAAGTTCTTTTAATTTCACATGGTATCGTATCTCGAGCTGCTCAGGGAGCTATGAAGCTGTTGAGAGAAGAGGGGTTTAAAGTCGGGTATTTCAGACCCATAACTGTGAGGCCGTTCCCTGCCGAACAATTAAGAGAAAGAGCAGAGAAGGCAAAATGTTTATTGGTTATTGAGTCTGCGTACGGGCAGTTGAAGAGAATCGTGACCGACAGCCTTTACGGTTGCACAACTACAATTAAGAGTTATATGAAACCGGGAGAAAGTGTAACCGTGGAAGAAGTAGTAGAAAAAGTGAGAAGTCTTTACTAATAGGTATTTATAGAGAGAATTTTAAGTGAGTTTTTATAAAAAATAATATAAATATAAATACTTTGACAAAAAAAAGGAGGTTAGTTATGTCAGTACAACCTCAAATGCCCCGCACATGGCGCACGGAAACGAAGCCTCATAAGTTTTGCCCGGGTTGCGGTCATCCGCTGGTTTTAAAGGCGTTATCCTGGGCTATAGAAGAATTGGAAATAGAAGAAAAGGTAGTGTTTGGTTGTGATATAGGATGTTCGTTGCTTGCATGGGATTTCTTTAACCTGGACAGCGTTCAAACTCACCACGGGCGTACTACTCCCGTTATAACGGGTATAAAAAGGGTTCGTCCTGACTTAGTAGGTGTTGCCTACATGGGCGACGGTGGGGGTTATGCTATTGGCTCCCAACACTTGGTTAATTCTGCCATGCGTAATGAAAAAGTTACCGTGATTTTGGTAAATAATACCCAATACGGAATGACAGGAGGCCAAATGGCGCCCACAACTCTTCCGAACCAGAAGACTGAAACCACACCCTACGGGAGAAGTGTTGAGGAAACAGGGCTTCCCACAAAAGGACCCGAAATGGTTGCTTCGATAAGCTCGGAAGGATCCTATGTAGCCCGTGGTACTGTGAGCAATGTGCGGCAGCTCAAAAAATATATCAAACGAGCTTTAGAAGCACAATTAAACGGGAACTTTTCGTTTATTGAAGCTTTGTCTTTATGCCCGACTAACTGGCGTACTAATGCCGAAGAAACGTGGAAATTTTTAGAGGATCAGATGAGCAAATATTTTACAGTCGGAGAGTTTAAAACGCCCGCGCAGAAAAAGGAGGGTTAAACATGGCCAAAGGAGCAAGGATTGCTCTTGCTGGAGAAGGTGGGCAAGGGGTCCAATCAGTTGCCGAAATTATTACCGAAGCAGCTTATGAAGAGGGTAGGGAGGCGCTATACATACCCAATTTCGGAGTTGAACAGCGCGGTGGAGTTTCGGTGGCTTATGTGCAAATTTCTGATGAACCTATTGGATCACCTAAATTCAAAACGGCCGATATTGTTATAGCTCTTAGTCCAAGAGCTATTGAACGTACGAAAAAATATGTTGGTAACGAGACTATATTTGTATACGATGCGGACATGGAGGGCGTGGAAGAAAGCCTGCCCGATAATGCAGCCAAGGTGCTTGCTATTCCCGCTATTAGAATAGCGAAAGAAGAGCTGCATCCCAGGGTTTTTAACGTAGTAATAATGGGAGCCGTTATTGGCGCAACCGGCGTTGTTTCCTTAGAAAGGGCAAAACAAGCTATCGAGAAGAAACTTGGATATAAATTTGAAAAAGATCCAAGTTTGCGCGAAATGAATTTTAAAGCCCTGGAATACGGCATGAGGCTTGTTAAAGAAAAAGAATTATAAACTTTTTTCAGGAGGGAGAGTTTTTGACTATAGAATTTAAGCCCTTGAAGATAGAAAACGGGAAAGCAATATTTTATATTTTTCCTGATCTGTGTAAGGGATGCGGTCTTTGTATAGAAAAGTGTCCGGTAAAAACGATCAGCTGGGCAGAACAGTTAGGAGTTTATGGAACCCCGACGGTCGAGCCCGGTCACGGAAAAGACTGTATCGCCTGCAAAATGTGCGAGCTTGTATGTCCTGACTGTGCTATTTTTATAAAAAAGATCAAAGATACTGCTTAAAAAATAAACAGTATGTAGGGTTGTCAAACATATG
>DDHO01000090.1 GCA_002352935.1 Firmicutes bacterium UBA1874 | reverse complement strand
TGAATCAATTCTCCCATTAAAAGTTATTCCTCCTTTTTCTTTGTTTTTTTTAAGAGAATTCTTTTTTAATATGCTTCTATTTTTTCAAATTATGTAAAAAATATAAAAAAAACAACAGCGTCCCGAGCTGTTAGTGGTTGAAAGAGGGGTTATTTTTCTAATTAAGAAAACGCAAAGCGAAAGGATACTAGTTAGCCTGACTATTATCTTGTTCCTTTGCAAACAGGGTGTATGTGCCTCGTGTAGTGTAGACAACACCGGCAGGTACTTCTAAAACGGAAAGATGTCCTTTTTTATTTCCAGAACCTGTATCTAGAGCTATTTTGTTTTTATTAAGCAGCATTGCCTTTTCGGAACCGATATAGTGAGTCGGGGTGTGCCCGAAAACTACAATGCGGTCTTCCGGAGATTCGCCTTTAATCCAGTCTTCCCTGATCCATAGCACGTCTTCTTCAAATTGCCTATGCAGGGGGAAACCAGGCCTTAGCCCCGCGTGCACGAAAACATAATTTTTAGTTTCGTATATTACGGGAAGTTTTTCAAAAAATTTAAGATACTCTTCCAGTATGTCCCTGTCTTTAATAGAAGCGAGCGTTGCCTTTCCCCCGTTGCAGAGCCAGGTCTCGAGGGGGAAATTGCTGTAGTGAGTATAGGGCTTTTTATATGCGTCTATCATCATTTGTTCGTGGTTGCCTCTGAGTGCTACAGCCTGGCCGGTTTTAACCAGTTTTATCACGGTGTCAACAACTTCTTTTGTTTCCGGCCCCCTGTCAATATAATCTCCCAAGAACACAATAAAAGAATCTTTGGGACTGTACGGGATTATTTTTAGAAGTTCTTTGAATTCCTGGAAATTGCCGTGTATATCCGGGAATATAAAAACCCGGGTAGTTTTGAATGGCATTTCTCATACCTCTTTTAAAAAATTTTGGGGATAATTCAAGATATTTTTTTAAATATAAACGTGTGACAATAAGTAAACTATGTACATTTTACTTATTGTTACGCGTTTAGGCAAGTAACGGATAGCTAGGATTTTTGTAAACGGAAAATCAAAATATTGTTATTCCTGTATTAACGTTTTAGCAATAAGAAGAGTAATTTAATTTATAAGAATGTTGTTTGAGGAGGGATTTTACCTCAAAAATCTTTAAAAGGGAGGAGTAAAAAGGGCTTGAGCTATTAATTGAACCCATCAGGGATACGTGAGTGCCACGTCCAAGCTGTTTTAATAATTTTTTCAATTGAGTAACGCGGTTTCCAACCGAAATCGTGGAAAAACTTTTTTGAAGAAGCTACGAGTTTTGCCGGGTCTCCTTTTCTTTTAGCTTTATAAATAACTGCGGCCTTTTTATTTGTTATTTTTTCGCATATTTTAATTATTTCATTAATTGAATAACCTGTTTCGTTTCCTATGTTATATATTTCATTTGAGATTTTACTGTGCTCCAGGCTTTTTAAAGCAATGGTGTGGGCTTCTGCAAGATCGCATACATGGATGAAGTCCCTTATGCACGTGCCGTCTTTAGTATCATAGTCGTTGCCATAGACAATTAATTTTTTTTCTAATCCCATGAGATGCCTTAAAATATTTGGAATTAAATGAGTTTCCGGATAATGATATTCACCAAGTTTGCCGGAGGGGTCGGCCCCGGCCACGTTAAAATAGCGCAGGATAATAAATTCCAGGCCATAGGCAGACGACAGATCTTTAATAGCCTGTTCGGCCATCAATTTAGTTCTGCCATAAGGGTTAACCGGCTGAGTTTGGGTTTCTTCATCTATTCTTTCAACTTCCGGGGCCCCGTAAACGGCACATGTTGATGAAAAAACGAGCTTGTAGACTTTATATTGAAGCATTTTCTTTAGGAGTGAAACGGTTGCGGATACGTTATTTTGATAGTACTTTAAAGGTTCAGTGACGGATTCTTCTACGTAACAACTTGCAGCGAAATGCATGACGCTTGTTATGGGGTATTGAGAGAATATTTGTTCCAGAGTGCTTTCATCACCTGTGTTACCTACCTTAAAAACGGCTTTTTGATCTACTGCCTGTTTATGACCGGTAGAGAGATTATCCAATACCAATACATCATAACCCAGGTTAAGAAGATATTTAGCTACGTGGCTGCCAATATAGCCTGCTCCTCCGGTGACCATAATCACCATAAATCACCTCTTAAATAAGATATATTTTAAAATTATTCAGCACTGCCTATCTTAATTAAATCAAAAAAGGAGGACAACGGGTGTTTGTTTCGGTTGTAATTGCTGTTTATAACGGGGAAGAATATCTTACCGAAGCTGTTAACAGCATTCTCACGCAGACTTATACTGATTTTGAGTTAATCGTTGTAAATGACGGTTCTACTGACCGGACCGGAGATATATTAGACTGCATCTACGACAGAAGGGTCAGAATTATTAATTTTGAAAAAAATATGGGAGCGGCTTCTGCGCTTAATGCTGGCATTGAGCAGGCAAAAGGGGATTGGATTGCGGTACACGATGCAGATGATATTAGCCTCCCTAATCGGCTGGAGGAACAGGTCAAGTTTGTTAACAAAAACCCCGGTCTGGTGGCGGCAGGGACTTTTATTGAGTGCATACCGGGTAGAAGAAATTTTACTTCCAAACGTCAGCTAAAAGAATTTGAATTGGGGAGAAATTCCATTCGGACCTGTAGAGATGTGGAAATAACTTTGTACAACGGCTGTCCGCTCACTCACGGGTCAGTTATTTTTTCAAAAAAAGCATTTATGAAAGCAGGAGGTTATGATCCGAAACTCAGGATTGCGTATGATTATGACTTGTGGACGCGTCTGATTACGTTGGGAGGAATATGCAACGTACCTCAAAAATTGTACAGGTATCGCCGTTATCAAGATTCTTTATCAAGTGTAGACCGCGTCTTAACTTCAAAAGAACTGTTCTATTCTTTTGCAAAGTTTCTTCGGGCAACTACCTTTGCAAAAAATAAAGATAAACCGGCGGTTATCGTCTTTGGAAGCCAAAAAGGTGCGAAAAGTTTTTCGCTGCAGGCCAGGAAAAGTTTGCGAGTTATCAAAACCTTCAGCAGAAAAGAAATCAAAAATCTGGAAGAAACTTCAGGTTTGTATAAAAGAAAAAGACTTAACGGGGTAATAATACTTGACAATTTTATTTATAAGCCAACAGTTATGAAGTACCTTAGAAAGAAGGGAATGAAAATAAATAAAGACTTATTTGTTTTTTGGAGCTGGATTTAGAAATTTTGATTTCATAAGCGGAGGTTAGATTTATGGGGTGTGTTTGCCACGATTACCAGGAGAGATTGCTAAGTTTGGATGATGTGCTGATTTTGTTTTTCAAGGCTCTAAAAAGAAAAAATCCCTTATCCTTAACAAGGTTTTCACATGCGGAAATTACCTATCTGAGCTGGAAGATTAATCCTAAATTGCTGGAGATTATGGAAGAATTCAAGCATTATAACGGTGTTACGGGGCCGGTTGCAGAAACCGCAAAGAAAATCTTGTTGTCCATGGGAAGGAGTGATATTAACGGTTTTGTCCCTAAAGACTGCCCGGACCACGGGGAGTTCTGGTACGAAAATACTAAGAGATTCCTACACCATTATGGTAAGATGCCTTCTAGAATATGTTCCGTCTGGGTTACCCACGATATGGCCAACGACCAGCGCTTTTGGGACATACTTACCGGAGTAAGGGTAGCGCTGATCGGCAGGAGGGCGAAAGAAGCGGTGAAGCACTTTCAGAATAAAGGGGTTGTCGTTTCTCATACGCTAAACTTAGAAGGTACTCAGCAGGTTAAGCAAGTATTTAAATATTTAAAAAACACTCTTTCGTGGGATGTTGCCCTGATTTCCGCCGGCATACCGGCCACAATTCTAACGCCCCAGTTGGCTGCTGATACCGGTCGTGTGGCAATTGATTTCGGGCACGCCCTGGACAGGATCATAGACGGGGAAAAATTTGACTTCGGTGCCCTGGTGGAAAAGTGGGAAAAAGGAGAACTGGGTAAGTCATAAAAACTACATTAATAACTCCAAAAAATAAAAATATTGTTGAAGCTAAGAGAAAAAGAAAAAAGCAAAATGAAAAAAGGGCGATCGCTAAATCGGCCTCAGCTTGTAGAAAAAATATACGGCTGCAGGATTGCAAAAATGAAGGTCAAATTGGCCGGGAACCCCCCGATTTATGACGAGGGCGAACAGTTCTGGTTAAATAGGTGAGGAAACAGTGTCTGGAATAAAGGGTTGCATGCAGCCTAAAGAGGGCGATTTTTAAAGAAATCGCCCTTTTATTTAGGCATTACAAAGGTTGAGTAAATATCGGGAACTTACTGTGTTTTTTGCCAAAGAATTTACAAAAAAATATTAATACCAGGCTATTTGCTTTTACCCTTATACCATGCAAGGGTTTGCCGCAGGCCATCTTCCAGGGTAATTTCAGGGTGGTAGCCCAGGATTGATTTTGCGGCGGATAAATCCGGGATTCTTCTGGGAATATCTTCGTAAAATGGGCCGTAAAATTCGTGGTAAGGCTGAAATACAATACCTGCTTTGCTTCCGGAAATTTCTAATATTATTTGGGCCAGCTCTAAAATAGAAGTTTCCCTTGTGCTTCCTAAGTTGAAAATTTTCTCTTCCGCTTCTTCCCTGTGTCCAGCTTCAATAGTACCTCTAATCATGTCCTCGACGTGGGTAAAACACCTGGTTTGACTGCCGTCACCGTGAACGGTCAGGGGGTTATTAGAGAGCGCCTGTTCTATAAATCTGGAAATGACCCCGCCGTAATCGCTGCTGTCTGCATGAGGTCCGTAAACATTAAAATAGCGGAGAATAACTATTGGAAGGCCCTGCCGTATATACCCCACGCATAAATGTTCTGCAGCGCTTTTTGAAATAGCGTAACACCAGCGGTCCGTTTCAGAAGGGCCGTACACTCTGTTGCCATTTTCTTTAAAAGGAACCTCTGGGCTCTTTCCGTAAACTTCCGAGGTTGAAGTGAAGACAACTTTTTTACCGTATTCCTGTGCAAGTTTTAATATCGTTAGAGTTTGGCAGACATTTTCTTCTACTACTTCTGCCGGGTTTTCAACATACCGCTTGACACCGACAACAGCGGCCAAATGGTAGATAATATCTATTTCCTTAATTACCGGGCGAAGTTTTTCCGCATTTAAAACGGAACCCTTTATAAAACTGAAATCGGGATAATGTTCCAGTTCCCGGATTCTTTCTGGGCTTCCCTTGCTAAAGTTGTCTATTCCCCACACTTTATTTTTGCGGGCAAGCAGGGAATTGCAGAGATGTGAACCAATAAAGCCGGCGGCACCCGTCACGAGGTATTTCATATTCCCACCCCCAGGTATTTTATTCCTAAGGACTGCATTTTTTCAGGATCAAACATGTTTCTGCCGTCAACTATCAGGGGATTTGACATGATGTTTTTTATTTTACTAAAATCTAATTTCCGGTAGTCGCTCCAGGCCGTCAGGATCAGGATGGCATCCTTGTTTTCGGCAGCTCCGTAGGGGGAAGCTGACCAGCTTATTTCAGGCAGTTCATTTTCGGCAATACCCGTCTGTTCCGGGCTTCTAACCCAGGGGTCATGGACTGTGACTAAGGCGCCCATTGACAACAGGTGCTTTAAGATAGGCAGGCTATGTGATGAGCGGACGTCGTCAGTTTCTGGTTTAAAGGCCATACCCCAAACTGCTATCTTTTTTCTCTCAAGCCTGCCCAGGCTGTTTTCCAGTTTTTTAACAATATTTTTCCTCTGCTGTTCGTTAATATCGAGTACTGATTTTAACAATATAGGCTTTTCATGATACATTTCTGCCTGGAAAATGAGCGACTTTAAATCCTTTTCCAGGCACGGCCCGCTAAAACCGGCGCCTGCTTCTAAGAAATCCGTGCCTATTCTGGGATCCAGGCCTATTCCTTTGCTGACAACCCGGATATCAGCGCCTGCCCGTTCGCAAAAGCGGGCAATTTCATTGATAAACGAAATTTTAGTGGCCAGGAAGGCATTGCTGGCATATTTAATCAGTTCCGCGTTTTCGGAGCTAGTAATAATAACCGGCACCTGGGGAGGAGAATATATGGAAGCAACGAATTCGGCTGCTTTTCTGGAATCCGAGCCGACTACGACACGTGTCGGGTGCCAAAAGTCTGTTACTCCGGAACCTTCGCTTAAAAACTCGGGGTTGGAAACTATTTTTATATCTTCGGCAAGGTTGTTTTCCGCTAATATTTTTGTTAATATGGCGGCTGTCCCCACAGGAACAGTACTTTTGATGGCCACCGTAGTCTTTTTAGGGCTCAATTCCATTATTTCATTAAGTGCTGAAAAAACTTGTGATAAATTTGTTTCTCCTGAAGCGAGAGGGGAAGTATTAACGCATATATAGATGAGTTCTGCTTGAGATAAACTTTCGGGATTCGTGGTAAAAGACAGTCTTTTTTTGGCCATATTTTTCGTTATTAATTCTTCCAAACCTGGTTCTTGAAAAGGCAATATTTTTTCATGTATTTTTTTAAATTTGTTTTGATCCTTATCGTAGGCAATGGTGACATAACCTAGTTCGGCCAGACAGGCTGCTTGTATAAGACCTATATGACCCAGGCCGCCTATAATTCCTGCCGTAATATTATTCATATTACCTATCATCACCTCTTTGATATTTTTGGGAAAGTTTAGTAATATTTTATTCCGCAGGTTGGAGACCGTGAAAGAAGACCGGGAGCAATTTTCAATGGCCGCTTATAAATAGGGAAAGAACGGATTAACCCTGAAGGAAATAACAACCAAATTTTTAATAAATAACCTGTTAAAATTAATAAGTTTTTTGGAACAGAACAAGTTATAATTCGTCTAACAGGATATGAAAGGAGGGTATAGGTATATATGTATAAAAAAAGTCTAATTCTTACAATTATCTTTATTTTCATGCTGGTGATGGCGGGTTGCGGGTCCAATAACAGCAATAACTCCGGAGAAGAAGGAAATACTCAGGAGCAAGTAGAGGAAGAAGAAAGAAGCTCTCAGGAGCAGGAAGGAGAAGAAGAGATAAATAGTCAGAGACAAACAGATGAGAGTACGCAAGAAGTAAAGGAGGATTCAGGGACGTATGTAGGGAGAATAGACAGCAATTTTATTGAAATTAAGATCAGCGGTGTACCCGAAGAAAAGGCAGCAAAGTCTTTTATGCTATCGCAAGAAATGAAAGAAGAATTTGAGAGCTACGGTTTCAATGAAGGGGATCCTGTTCATTTTACTTACAAGGTAAATGAACACGGAAATAATTTACTGCAGAGCATCGAAATAATTGAAAACGAATAAAAGGATTAAATGGTCTCCGTTAAAAAATAATAGCCCGGAATCGCTCAACTTGAGGTTCCGGGCTTTTTATTATATTAAAAAGGCAGGCTTTAGGCTGTTTAAGGGCTGGCTTACTCTTCGTCTTCAATTACAATTTTAATGACCAATTCCCCGTGGAGTTTGAGTTCCAAAAAATCTCCGGCAGCTACCAGTTGGTCAAGATCTTCAAGCTCGTAAATTTTTCCACCGTCTCTGATGGTACAGTAGGAGGCAATTTCAAGGCTGATTTCATCTCCTGCTTCTGCTACAAAATCTTCTGGGGCATCTGATATTTCTGCAATTGTGATTTCAATATTGTTTTCGTCTATTTCTTCAACGGTTCCGGTTACTTCCCATTGAACAAAATTTGCCCAGATAATATCCGCGTTACCCTCAGCATCCGCTAAAACTTGAGCTTTGTCCCCGGGTTGCAGCATATCTACCGTGGCCTGTTCGCCTTTAAGAAAAATGCTTGTATCTTCATCAATTGTAAACGAAGCTTCTTCTCCGCTTTTCAGTATTAAACTAATTTCATCCTCATCTATGCTTTCTATTGTTCCCCGGTAACAGTTTGTTGCGCAGGGCAGCTGCAGCTCTTCATCCGCACGACCCATCAAGGTCATCGATTCGGCACGTGTCAGGGGTTTATGAGGGCGGAAGGTGTTGTCTGGGTAGCCGCTAAAAAGCCCCAGTTTTACAGCTTCCTCGATAAAATTTTTAACTTCTTCGGGTAAATTATCCAGGTCTGTAAAAGTTACCGTCCCGTCTTCTTCGTTTATTTCGTCAATAAAGTTTTCGAATGTTTTAACCAATATTTCTGCTACCCAGGCTCTGCTAGCTGCTTTCATAGGATTCAGGAGCCCTTCATTTTCTATTATGCCGAGTTGAATAGCCTGGTAAATATAAGGGGCGGCCCAGCTTGCTGCTCCGCGTTCAATTACTGCCTTGTCTGAAAAGTTAAAGGTAAACTCCGTGTCGTTTGTATACTCTTCTTGTATGAAATTTTCTATTGCTTCCATATCATCATAGCCGTTATCTTCTGCCATTAAATTCAGGCGAACTGCTGCTGTTAAAACCTCAGCGCGATGTACTGTAGCCTGGGGCGCAATCATACCGTTTCCCCGCCCTTTAAAAATTCCTTTTGACATCATAAGAGTCATATGTCCTATGGCCCAGGGCGCTTCATTGAGGTCGAAAATTTGGAACCTGTGTTCAAACTTGTGTTCAAATTTATTTTGAAACTTGTTGGGATTCATATTTCTGCCGGGATTTGCAAAAGCAGTTCCAGTAAGTCCAAAAATAAGCGATACAATTATGAAAAACGCTATCAGGCGGGAAAATTTTGTTCTAAATAACATTTTTTATCACTCCTTTTTTTAAAATTAATGAGTTAAAAACTTTTTGGCAAAGAGTTATTTTACCCTCTCACCTCCCCTGGTTTATATTTCCTTCCCTAGTTTATAATTACGCTTAAAGAAAAAAATTTCAGGGACCCGCCTGAAATTTTTTTCTTTAATTTGCTCTATTCCCGGTTTCCATGGATTTTTAATCTCAAGCCGGGTATTTTATTTGGCGATTTTTTTTCCGGAGCGGCGCCATGCTGGAGATTATGACCGGGAGCCGAAATGTTATTTTGTGGTCGGTTGCCGGGTGTCCCTTTTCCCGGTGGGGGCTGTTGAAGTTCCTTGCCACTCGGTCCCGGTGGGACGATTTTATCTGTATCGGCATTAGCTGCGGTGGTTGTGCTGATATTGTCTACCAGCTTTTCAATAATGATACCTTGTTGAGAAACTTCATTGACTATTTCCTGCAGGTTTTTGGGTTTCCCGTAAGCATTTGGGTTTTTGTATCCGGCTCCGGTAGCTTTTTTAACTAAAAGGTAACTGTTTACAGAAAGCCCTTTCCGGCGAGCCCTTTCCCTGTCCGCAGGAGTTGCTTCTTGAATTCCGACCTTGCCACGTGCACCCGTGCTGCTAATCCGATTGGTTACCCTTTCTTTAAGACCCAGAGCGTCCGGAGGTTCATAATTTTTTTTCACAGGGATGATGGTAAGGAGGACGAGATTTTCCTTTTCTGGAGAAATGTAACCTTCAACGAGCGTTTTATTGATTATTTTATCTACTGCTTTATATACATCTTTATTTTTTAGTTCTATGCCATCTTTGAGTAAAATTTCTGCTTCTTCGTCCAGCGGGGTTACTCTGCTTACCCTGTTTTCTCCATTTAGTGTAAGTTCGAAGCTGGGGTTTATATCCAGGGCCAAGTATGCGGCTGCACTGCTGGAAGGTAAGAGAAAGAACAGGGACAGAGACGCTACCAGGCCAATTAAAATACACGAGGCAGCTGCCGTACGTATAAAGCCTCGGAAATTATTCCTGCTGTCCGGTGTTACATATACTACCTGACCGGGTTTTATATCGTTCGAAGGGAGGAGAAAACGTTTAAAATCCCTGTCTTCCGTTGCTACCCACATATAGCGTCCTTCTGTTTTCAGGACGATGGCTTTAATTTTTTTCACGGTTTTTTCTCCCTTCTAATTTTTTATTTTCTGTTTCTATAGAAAAAAAGGTTTCTATAGAAAAAAAGGATCGAAGCCCTGAAAATTCTTGCCTGGTCATGATTAAAAACAAAGCGATAATATAATGCCTGCCTCGTTTCAGAACTTTGCGTGTTACATTACAGCACCGCTCTAGCTCTTGGAGCGGCAGCTTTCCGGTATTGTTAAGAAAGGACCTGTATTCTTCTCTTTCGGAAATAATCTTGGCAATTTCGAACAGCTTTTCTCTGGTATCCCGATGAGAAGGGCTGGAATGGTTTAGTTTTTGCAGTGAAATACCGAATGCTTTTAAAGCCTCTTCAAAATTCTTCGTTTCTTCTGCCCAATCCAAGGCTTCCTGTTCCTTGCGGTAATTTTTCCAGGCTTCATCTGCTTCCCAGCGTTTGAAATGATCTTCGGATTCATTAAATTGTTCAAGAGAGAGATGGCGGTGACGGTTTTCTTTACGGAAGAAATCAATTAAACGGCTTTTTATAACCATTGCGGCATAATTCGGAAATTTCTTATTATAAGAACTGTTATAGCTATCAATTGCTTCATTAAAAGCCAGTAAACTAATACTAAGTTCATCATCATTTTCCCACTCGAGAGTCCTCCTGCAGAAACCAGCGGCTACTTCAACTATAAATTGTCGAAAAGAACGTATTAATTCTTCCCGTGCTGCTTCATTCCCGGACTTCGCCAGAGAAATAAGATGTTGCAGCCGTTCTTCCCGCACTTTTTTCACCCACCTACTTCATTATTAAGTTCGTGAACATCGTTTTTTTTCGGGGCCTCGGCCAAAATGTTTATAATTTTTCTATTAAGTTTAAAAGAAAATTAACTAAAGTATAATTCAGCCATCGTGTATTCAAACCCGTGCTGGACTTGCAAGGGATTTAAGAAAAGAGCGAGTTTTTCTATTTCAGCAAAAAATAGATACCCAAAAACATAATTGGTATACCAAAAAGAATAAAATGGCCGGTAACAATTAAATAAATCCCAAAGGCTAAAATAATTAAAGCAAGGTACCTTAATTTTCGTTTGTTGTTTTCTGCCGTTTTTTCATTCCCCTTTTTTGTATCTGACAAAAGTTTCACTTCCTTCGGACATTATCTTTCTAAAACAGATGATCTCGCAGTGATTTATTTATTCCACGTACAGCACACGGGCTCCTTTCTTAAGTCTTTTTAAAAAATACTAACTTAACTTATTTAATTAATTTTATTTTGCTTATCTTATTCCTGTTTCTTCAATTCAATTTCAATTCCTTAAACTTTAAGGCGCCGTTATAGCGGAAAATACTCCTGACAGTTGCTGCATCTTTTTTGTCTACTTCCACATGAATAAGAATTTTGTTCTGTGCTGGCTCTTCTTCATTTTCTTTACCTTCTTTTCCTGCTAATTGCCATTCTAGCAAGGCTCCTGCTACACCTCCGGTGAGTGCGCCGGAAATAAGGCCTGCAAGAGATCCCGCGACGGCCAAAGAGCCAATACCCGTAGCTGCAAGTCCTCCCAATTGGAGAGCAAGGGCAGCTCCGGTCAGGCCGCCCAGTGTGTTGCCGGCAGTAACGCCGGGACCGCCTGATAATTTGTCTATTCCTGTCCTAAAATCTACGTTGCTCTTTGTATTTTTTTTACCGGCACCATTATCAAGCATAGATATTTTTGCTCTGTTTCCGAGAAGGCCAATTATATCGTTTACAGTTTTTTCGGCTCCTTTAGGGGAATTGAATATGCCTATTAAACTTGTAGTTGACTTCTTATGGTTCATATGACTGACCTTATAACCTCCTGCGTTCTTATTTGCACCTTAATATTTTGTATATTCTGAAGTGCAATTATTCTTTGGAGCTAACGATTAAAAATTGGATATTAAGCCCGAATTTTAAAGAAACGAAAATATTTTATTCGATTTTAATATCAATTTTCGCCAAAAGGGATTTTATCTAAAAAATCGAAAATTTATTCTTAAAATACATCAGCGTTTAAAGGAGTTTACGCATGAAAGCTGGAGAAAAAACTAAAGATAAATTACTCGTAGAAATTAGGGAACTACAAAAAGAAAACTCTATGCTCAAGAGTTTATTGAGGAGACGCTGCAGGGATCGGGATAAAATAAAAGATTTAATAAAAAAAGAGCCTGCAAATAAGGCGGATAGATCTTCAAAAGCGACATGCCTCCTGGAAGCCTTTTTTGAGCAGAATTTGATAGCAAAGGCCATTTTTGACCGGAATTTTAATTTCCTGCTCGTCAACGAGGCTTATGCAAAATCGACGGGATATCCCGTGGAAAAGCTGATTGGCCGGAACCATTTTGAACTTTACCCGGATGCGGAAGCAGAAGCTATATTTAAACAAGTGGTAGAGACGAAGCGGCCATATCAGGTTTTCGGGCGGCCTTTTGTATATCCTGGTTTTCTAGAGAATTAAGATAACTTACTGGGACTGGACTCTGGTACCGGTTCTGGACTCTTGTGGAGAAGTTGAGTTTCTCATATTATCCTTGCTGGACGTAACGGAACAAAAGAAGAACCAGAAAGTTCTTAAGCGCTTCTTTGACCTTTCTAAGGATCTCTTCTGTATTGTAGATTGCAAGTCTCACGTTTGTATATATATAAATCCTGCTTTTGAAAAGGTTATTGGCTATTCGCAAAATGAAATCATTAATTCCAAGATTTCAAGTTTTATCCACCGTGAAGACCAGCAGGCTCTGGAAAACAAATTTAGAGAACTAAAAGACGGCCTCAGCGTCAAAACTTTTGAGGTACGGTGTAAATGCAAGGACGGTTCCAGCAAATGGGTCGAGTGGAATGCAATATTGGCCCCAGAGGAAGGTTTAATTTACGGGGTAGGGCGTGATGTAACAGAGTCAAAAAATATTAAGGAAGAAATGGCCCGCCTGGAAAGAGTAAATGTGGTGGACCGAATGGCTGCGGCAGTAACGCACGAAATAAGGAATCCTTTAGCTGCCGTACGCGGATTTTTGCAGTTGCTTGAGGCAAAAGGTAGGGAAGCTCAGGAACAGCACTATTATAAAGAGATGATCAAAGAATTAGATAGGGCAAACTCACTTCTGACCCAGTTTTTAGCCCTGACCAAAAGTGAGCCCATAAAAATGTGTAAACAAAATCTCAATACCATTATTGAAAATTTATATCCATTAATTCAGGCCGAAGCAAAAGTTTCTGGCAAAAAAATTTCTTTAAAACTTGAAAAAGTTCCAGATTTACATTTAAACGAAGACCAAATACGCCAGATGATTCTGAATCTTGTAAAAAACGGCCTGGAGGCGATGCAACAGAACGGGGAGTACCTTGCCGTAAAAACATTTACCGAGGGTGAAAAAGTGATATTGGCGGTGAAAGATGAAGGGAACGGGATTGATCCCCGTATCTTAGAAAAACTGGGGACCCCTTTTCTGACTACTAAAAAGGACGGTACGGGCCTTGGACTTTCAGTATGCTACAGTATCGCAAAACGCCACAAAGCCGATATAAAGGTGGAAACGGGAGCAGGCGGCACCACTTTTTTTGTCAGGTTTAGTCTTTAGTCGATAAAAATTTTAAAAGCCATCTCGTCCACTTATTTTGATCTGTATCTGGGCACATAAAAGTTGTTATAATTGTTTACAAAATATCATGAGTTCTATATCTTTTTAAGTTACTATTCAGCTATTATGTTTTTATCTTGGCTATGTGTTTTTTGACCGGCTTCCTTTTCTCCTTTAAGTTGAAAGATGTCTCCTTCCAGGTGGTTTATAATAGTTCCCTAAGGTTCCGACCAATCACAGCCCAACACTGTTCTCCAGAAATGCGGTTGAATTTGAAATTGATTCACCTCATCTTTCTAAAATGCCGAAATTGTACTGGGCCAAGGTATGTTCAATTATGTCCATATTTACTTTATTTGGGTCATAGGTAACAAACGTTTCACCCGAATCCTCAACGTCAACTTTTTTAACCCCGTCCAACCTGGACAGCACCGTTTTAACGGTTGTTGCACAGTTGGACTGTCAGGTGTAGCTTATTACGGAAAATTCCTTCGTTACAAGCTTGGGGGCCTGCAGGTTATCTGTGGTTTCCGACGTGTTATTTTCTTCCGCAGATGAATGGTAACCAGCACTGCAGGCAGTTAATAGTAGTAAAAATACCACAAGCGTTGCGGCAATTATTGTTTTTCTTTTCATTTGACTGACGTCCTCCTTTCATAACAGCTTCAACATAAAATTATCCATGTAGGTGTAAAGAAGGATGCTGCAGGACAGCACGGCTGTAGCCCAAAAAAATGCCCTGTTAATTTTATTTGGCGGGGATTTATGGAAGATCAAATAGTAGGAAAGGCCAAGGAGCAGAAAAGTTGAAGCCATGAAAACATTTTTAAATTCGGAGAGCGATACGGCAAGCATGCCGCTGAGACCACTAAGACCTAGCGGTACGAGCAGAAGCGGACCTATTCAACAAACTGCGGCAAAAAATGCGCTGAATACGGAACACACACCTGCCAGTATTGCTTTCATATCAATAAACCCCCAAAATTTTGCCTGCTGTAATTATATTATAAGGTAATAGCTGTATGATGGAAACCGGTAAATGGAACTATGAGAAGGCTGTATTTTTATTGTAAATTGAAGAAGGATTAGCGGCGGAGTTTGTTGAATTCATATTTAGGAATTTAATGGCAGAGAAAGTTAATAGAATTAACAAATAAACTTTTGGAATGGTCGAAAAGAACACGCTAAAAATAAGCAGCGGGATATTTTTTACTTACTAACTAAATTGGATTTTGTTCTGTAAATTTGCTTGGGGGGTAGGGCGTTTGGTTCGACAAATAAAAAAAAGAGACGGCAGAATAGTTCCTTTTGATAATGAAAAAATCACAAACGCTATTTTTAAGGCGGCTAGGTCCGTAGGCGGGCAGGACCGGGAACTGGCGGAAAAATTAACAGCGCAAGTAGTTAAGCTGGTAGATAAACACTACGGCAGCACTACGCCGACTGTTGAGGGCATTCAGGATATTGTAGAGAAGGTGCTTATAGAAAACGGCCATGCTCGTACGGCTAAATCGTATATTCTTTATCGCAGGCAGCATGCCGAGATCCGTCAATTCAGCAATTTGCTTTTGGACGCAGAAAAAATGGTCCGCGAATACGTAGATGGATACAGCTGGAAAATAAACGAAAACAGCAACATCAATTATTCTCTGCAGGGTTTAAACAACCACATTATATCCGCTGTTACTTCCGGCTATTGGCTGGAAAAAGTTTATCCCGAGGAGGTTAAAGAAGCACACAAATCAGGAGATATCCATATTCATGATTTAAACCTCCTGGCACCTTACTGCTGTGGCTGGAGTATTCAGGACATTCTCCTTAACGGATTTTCTGGTGTGAACCAGAAGGTAGAAAGCGCACCCCCCAGGCATTTTCGCAGCGCGCTGGGCCAGATAGTCAACTTTTTCTATACACTGCAGGGGGAAGCTGCGGGGGCTCAGGCACTTAATAATTTTGATACTTATCTTGCACCTTTTATCCGTTACGATGGTTTAAGTTATAGGGATGTTGAACAGGCGGTACAGGAATTTATTTTTAATCTTAATGTGCCCACCAGGGTAGGGTTCCAGACCCCTTTTGTTAACATTACTCTTGATGTGGTGATACCCGTTGTGCTGGGGAAAGAGCCGGTTATTATAGGGGGGGAGTACCGGGAAGAAACATACCAGGATTTTCAAAAAGAAATGGATATGCTCAACACCGCTTTTTGTAACGTTATGATGGACGGGGATGCCAAAGGAAGGGTATTTACATTTCCCATCCCGACTTATAACATAGGTAAAAATTTTGATTGGGAAAGCCCCGTGGCGGGCAAAATTATGGAAATGACTGCAAAATACGGCATTCCGTACTTTGCCAATTTTATAAATTCCGATCTATCTCCGGAAGATGTAAGAAGCATGTGCTGCAGGCTTCGCCTCGATAATCGTGAACTGCAAAAGAGAGGCGGGGGTTTATTCGGTGCTAACCCCTTGACCGGTTCCATCGGAGTAGTAACCATTAATATGCCCCGGATTGGCTATCTCTCGGCAGACGAGGCAGAATTTTTTAAAAACCTCAGAGAACGGATGGATAAGGCCAGGGATAGTTTGCTGGTTAAACGAAAGGTATTAGAGAAATTAATGGAACTGGGGCTGTATCCTTACTCTAAGTTTTACCTGAGGGATATTAAAAAGAAAAGCGGCAGCTACTGGCATAACCATTTCAATACAATAGGATTGGTGGGGATGAATGAGGCGCTTCAAAATTTCCGGATATTAAAAAGAAAAGGCATAGCTTCTGAAGAGGGAAAAAATTTTGCAGTCAGAGTTTTGGACTTTATGAGGGAAGTACTGAAGGAATACCAGGAAGCGACCGGACAGTTATTTAACCTAGAAGCAACTCCCGCCGAAGGTACAGCTTACAGACTAGCCAAAATCGATAAGGAGCGCTTTTCGGACATCATCACTGCCGGAAAAAAAGACCCTTATTACACGAATTCTACCCATTTACCCGTTGACTACACTGACGATCTTTTTGAAGCTCTTGATCTGCAGGAAGAGCTGCAGGTCCGTTACACCGGGGGGACTGTTTTCCACTGCTTCCTCGGGGAAAGAATAAAGGATTTGGAATGCTGCAAAAAGCTGCTAAGAGTTGTACTGTCGAACTATGAAATACCTTATTTTACGATAACCCCCACGTTTAGCATTTGCCACAATCACGGTTATTTGAACGGGGAGCAGAGTTACTGCCCGACCTGTGGAGAAGAAACAGAAGTGTGGAGCCGAATAGTGGGCTTTTACAGGCCCGTTCAGAATTGGAATAAAGGGAAAAAAACCGAATTCAGTCAGAGGAAAGAGTTCACCTTCGGAGAGCTGCAAGGGGAAAAGGATTATGATAAAAGGCTGGCATAAACTTAGTATGGTTGATTATCCCGGTCATCTTTGTACCATTCTTTTTTTTGGCGGGTGCAATTTACGGTGCTTTTACTGCCATAACCGTCAGATAAGTTTTGCCCCGCATTTATTGGACAGCATTGATCCCAGCATCATCTATAATTTTTTGGAAAAAAGAAGGGGTTTTATTGAAGGTGTGTGTTTCAGCGGAGGGGAGCCCACAATCTCTGAGGGACTTCAGGGAATAATAGTAAAAATAAAAAAGATGGGTTATAAGATAAAACTGGACACCAACGGTACCTACCCGGGAATTGTTAAAAAAATGGTTGAGCTTAAGCTCCTGGACTACATTGCTATGGACGTTAAAGCTCCAAAAAACAAGTACCGGCAGATAACAGGGGTTGATTTAAACTTAAGATCCATTGAGGAAAGCATTGAATTTCTAAAAAAAGAAGAAAAGGTTAAATACGAATTCAGGACGACGATAGTTCCAGGTTTTTTTAAAAAAGATGATATTAAGTCCTTAGCCAGATGGCTGGCAGGCGCGGAAAAATATGTTCTGCAGCCGTGGAAAGGGAAAGGCGGGTGCATGTCTGAAAAAGATTTAAAACAGTATGCTGAAGTACTGAAGCCCTACTTCAGGAGAGTAGAAGTTAGATAATAAAATCCCATTAACAGATAATTGTTAATGGGAACTTTGATCTGTGTTTCAGTAAAAATTTCCCCTTTTTTGAACGTCGGAACGTCGTTCAGGGGTATCCTTCATTAGATTCAAAATCTTTACTGCTCTTCTTTGTTAAGCAGCTGCTCCTTTTGGGGACGCATGGTTTCACAGCGAGTTTGCGAGGAATTGCTTGCGGAAGACTTTTCGGGTTTATCTATTCTATTTTGATCTTTGGAGAACACGCCCGGTTCTTCTGCAAATTCCGTATAGGGATGCGGCATTTTATCGTCCCTTTCTTCTATTATATTATTGTTTACCCATATGGAATCTGCTTTGCAAACGTCACCTTCTCCCCAATAATAACAGGAATTAACCGAACACCTGACTTTGGTCATTTTTTCACCCCCATTATAAATATTATTAATATCATATCCCCTAAATAAAAGCTTATACAATATAAAAGGTTTTATTTTTTGGGAACGGGAAATTAAAGCAATGGGAGTTTATATTTTCTTTTAAAGAGTCTATAGAGCGGCCAAGGGCCTGCCTGAAAAGGAGGAAATAGGATGTGAAATATTCACTCCGGGAATTGTACTTTTATTCAGTTAGTTTTGTTATGCTTTTAATCCTGGTATTGGGAGTTTACCAGCTGATAGATGCCGGAATGACTTTTTGGGAACCCAGATACGAACCGCCCGTCTATGAGTCCAAATTAAGGTTGGAAGAGGAAATAAGGCAGAAATATCCTGCATTAGAAGAAGGAGAAATAAAAGAGAGAGTTGAGCGGCAAATGGAAGAAATGGCTGAAAACGAAAAAGAAAGACAGGCCTATTACCGCTGGCGAAATTTGGTAAGGGCTGCAGCTCTGGTATTGATTTCTTTGCCGTTATATTTATATCACTGGAGAAAGGTACGTTCCGGTGGGGCTAAAAGTAATTTAGATTAATATAGGGAATGGTGCTGCTGTGTTAAACAGGAAAGAGAAAAAGCAGGACCTGGACGGTTTAAAATATTCAGTGAAAGAGGACGGCAGAGCCCGCAGAATAATTCTGACCGTGTCTGATGGAAAAGTTGAGGTAACCAAACCTCCATATGTGCCTGTTGAAGAAGTCAACAAGTTTGTGGGTTCTAACAGAGACTGGATATTAGAACGTTTGCGGGAGCAAAAAAAAGTGTGGGGAGAGATGTCTCCGGGTGTAAAGCTGCCATACCGGGGAAGAAGGTTGGTGCTCAAACCCTTTGTAATTGGCTGCGGGCAAATCAGAATTGATTATAAAGATGGTGTTGTTTATTTATACTTACCCCGGTCCATCTCCGAAGAGGAACGGCAGGAAAGAATCTATCAGAAATTAAGATGGTGGTACCGGAAACGGGCCCGGGAAGTTTTTACAGAAAGACTGGGTCATTTTGCTGCAATCATGAATTTAAAGTATAATCGGCTCAGGGTGAAAGACCAAAAAACCAGGTGGGGAAGCTGTTCTCGAAAGGGTAACATTAATTTAAACTGGAGATTAATTTTGGCCCCCTCTTCAGTTATTGATTACGTAATCATTCATGAGCTGCTGCATTTAAAGCATATGAACCATTCGGCAGACTTTTGGAAGGACCTGGCCGGTTTTTTGCCCGATTATAAACTTCAAAGGAATTGGCTCAAAGAAAACGGAAAGAAACTAACTTTGTGAATTTTTCTAGAACGTGCTCCATATTCGAGTAAGTTTAAATTTACCTGGCTATCATATCTTCGTTACGACTTACAGGTTTATCTAGAATTAAATGTTCGATAGCCATCGGTTCTCCTTCGACAGTCATTTTAACTTTTTCTATATATTCGAATTCTGTTAGTGTGTTGACGATAGAGTTAATGGTCATAGCTTCTCCTGCAGCTCCGTGCCAGTGTTTGGTATGCATTTCTTCCGAAAAATCAACGTATGCAATTCCGTCCTCTATGTTTACGGACCTAATCCTGACTTCTCTCGGAATAGTCCGGGAGAGCTCGTTGTTTTGAGGTCCTTTAATTAATTCTTCCAGTACTAAACGGATAAACTCTGCCCTGTCGGTAACACCGGTGATATCTATTTCTCTGGTCTCGCCCACGACTGCAGTAGCATCTTTGTTACCAAAATAGAGTATAACTTCCCGGGCCTGTCTTTGAGGTGCTTCGATATCAAAAGGCTTCATAAAACCGCGGGGTTGCCCGCTCGGTCCTATATATTCGTTTCCTTCTACGAGGATTTTAACCTCTGATATTTCTTCAAACTGGGTCAGAGTATTGACAACGGACCCTACTGCCAATATTTCGTCGACGCTTCCGCTGAACCTGTTAAATTCCCTGCTTAGGTCTACGATTATTTTGTCATTTTGTTTAATAGTTCCGTAGACTTTGGTATCGGGTGAGATATGTGCCGAAAGATCCGGGTTCGATGGGCCCTTGATTAGTTCCCTTAAAGTTACCTCGTATTTTTCCGCGGGCAGGTAAGAAATTCGTCGTTCCTCGGGCAATATTTTTTCATTATTCTGATCGCTGTAATAGAGTTTTACGGTCTGAGAAACCCTTTTTGGAGAAGTTTCATCCTGGGCCTGTGCACATCCTGAAAGAATTGCCGTAAAAGTGAATAATATCATGATTAGAAAAAACAAAGTTTTGCGCAATATCTTCAACTCCTTTTTTGAATTGTTCTTATTTAAGATTATTATGCACACATTAAGGATAATCTTTCAAGATAAATGAGAATGTAATAAAATTTAATTTTACGAGTGTTTTTATTATAATTAATTTAGATTTTATTGTAGGGCTTTGTAATGACATAGGAGGAGGAATTGTTTTTATGAATCTTTTTAAGCTTCCCGAGTTTCTCCCGAATGAGGAGCTGTCGGAAGTATTATTGGAGGGCCCGGAAATTTTAATCGAAAGGATAATCTCTACCGGCCAAGCCTCACCGGAGGGCTTCTGGTATGACCAAGGCCGGGATGAGTGGGTGGCAGTTCTACAGGGAAGGGCTATAATTGCCTGGGAAGACGGGAGGACCCTGTGCATGGGGCCGGGAGATGCAGTGATGATTCCTGCACATGAACGACATAGGGTGGAATGGACTTCCCGTAATCCGGCATGTATCTGGCTAGCTGTTCATGGCAAACTGCGTTGAATAAAAGCATATAATATAATTAATTTTACGGGTTTTATTTGGATGATAAAGATAATTCCTTGAACTTAACTCTTATAAAAATATAATTTTTAGGCAGGAAATTTTTCAACCGTTGCCGAAAAATACAGTTGTTAAGCCTGTATAAACAACGTGAAATAATTATAATTATGAAAAAGGGTTAAGGTTGTAACAGGACGGCAGGTAGGGAGAAAAAGGGATATTTACAAAGGGTGAAACGGTAAGACGGTAGGTAATAAAGAGGCGGCTCTTTTCCGGCAAGTTTTTCGGAAGAGAAACAGGCTGCTAATCTTTAGACTCCTACGGGGGTTTTTTTATTTAACTAAATTTAGTTAGGAAAGGGAGGAGAGCTAATAGTGAGAATTTTAAGTATGCGCTCGTGGAAATCAAAGCAAGCTTTAGTTTTGGTGGCAGTACTTAGCATGGTGTTGCTGCTGGGTTTAACAGGCTGTTCCTCCGGGGGTTCTTCTGAACAAACAGGGCAGGAGCCGGTGGAACTTAAACTGGCACACTTTTTCCCCAGCACGCATCCGGTAGAGACAGATTTAATCCAGCCCTGGGCAAAAGCAATAGAGGAGGCAACCGAAGGCCAAGTTAAAATTACCAGCTACTCGGGTGAGACCCTTTTAAAAGCAGCTGAAACGTATGGAGGAGTAATTAACGGGGTCGCCGACATCGGCCTTTCTTGCTTTGCTTATGACAGCGGACGTTTCCCGGTAATGGGAGCTTTTGAGCTGCCTGGTATTACATACAGCAACTCCAAAGTGGCCAGCAAGGTGGCGTGGGAAGGAATTAAGCAGCTTAATCCTAAAGAAGTACAGGATACCCATTTAATGATGGTTTTCACTACGGGCCCGGGTGATTTATTTACCAAAACTCCCGTTAGAAGTTTAGAAGACCTGAAAGGTTTAGAAATTAGGGCCACCGGAATAAGTGCAAAAACCTTAGAAGCTCTCGGGGCAACACCGGTAGCTATGCCGCAGTCAGACGCTTATGAAGCTTTATCTAAAGGAGTAGTGCAGGGGAACCTTTCTCCTGTGGAAGTGTTAAAAGGCTGGAGGCATGCTGAGGTTACTGGCTATCTTACCAGAACACCTTTTATCTACAATACGTTATTTTATATTACGATGAATAAAGATAAATGGGAGGCTTTACCTGAAGACATTAGAGAAAAAATAAATAAAGTGAATGAACAGTACTTCGAAGAAGTAGCAATGGGGCTATGGGATCAACAGAATGAAGTAGCATGGAAATGGGCGGTAGAAGAAACTGGCATGGAGGAAATTATTCTGCCTGATGAAGAAGTCGAACGGTGGAAGGCTCTTATTAAGCCCATTCAGGATGATTATATTACAAAGTTGAATGAAAAGGGCTTAGACGGAGAGGAGATTTTAGATACGATTAAAAATCTGGCTAAACGGTACAACGAAGAATTAAAATAATTTTTGTTGGGGGTAGGTTTGCGTGAAGCAGGTAACAGGGTTAGTCACGGGCATAAGCAAAATATTCGACGTTATAGCAGGGTTGTGCTTGATAAGCATAATGTTAGTAGTAGTGTTAAATATTCTTCTTCGTGTTTTTGTCGGCAGTCCAATTCTGGGGACGTACGAATATGTTGGCTTTTTGACGGCATCAGTGATAGGGCTGGCCCTGGCACATTGTTCCGTTCAAAAAGGACATATTGCAGTAACGTTTCTGCTGGACCGTTTTTCGACAAAGCTGAAGACGGCAGCCGATATTTTTGTAAATTTACTGGCTCTTTTTTTCTTCAGCCTGTGCGTGCTCTATATGGTGATATATGCTAATACTGCGATGGAAATCGGCAGGGTTTCACCAACCACCCAGATACCTTTATCACCGTTTATTTATATAATTGCCCTAGGCATGTTTGCCCTTTGCCTGGTATTGCTGGTAGGGTTTATCAACACTCTAAAAAAGGTAGCATATAACGAATAATGGACCCGTTTTTAGCAGGTATAATTGGAATTGTGTTGTTTTTCGCCTTACTGGTTTTGCGTATGCCTATTGCATTTGCTATGGCGCTGGTTGGTTTTGCCGGCTTCGGCTATCTGGTTTCTCCTTCTGCGTCCTTGAACATGGTGGTCAAAGAGATATATTCAACTTTTACTTCTTATTCACTGAGCGTAATAGCTATGTTTGTATGGATGGGTTTTCTGGCTTTTTACTCTGGTATAGGAACAAGCCTGTATGTTTTTGCATATAGGCTGATTGGCCACCTGCCGGGAGGGCTAGCTATTGCGACCCAGGCTGCCTGCGCTGTGTTTGGAGCTATTTGCGGCTCTAATACGGCAACTGCGGCAACCATGGGAGCTATCGCTCTTCCGGAAATGAAGAAATACAAATATGATAATTCACTGGCTACGGCCAGTGTTGCTGCCGGGGGGGGCTTGGGAGTTCTTATCCCTCCCAGCGTAATTTTTATCGTTTACGGCATGGCTACCGAGCAGTCTGTCGGTGCGCTTTTTATGGCCGGAATCATACCGGGAATACTTCTTACATTATTATACATGGCAGTCATTTACCTGCTCACTTTTCATAACCGTAGTCTGGGTCCTCCCGGAGAAAAGTCCGGTTTGAGGGAAAAATTAAATGCACTCAGGAGAGGTCTCTTTGAAGTTTTAGTAATATTTTTCCTCTCCATAGGCGGCTTGTTTGCGGGATGGTTTACCCCTACGGAAGCAGGTGCAGTGGGTGCTGCCGGGGTTCTTGGCATTGCTCTTATTGAAAGGCGCCTCAACTGGGAAAATTTTAAGAAGTCCCTTTTAGATACCACGAGAACTACAGCAATGATTATGTTTATGGTTGCAGGAGCGGTAATTTTTGGCCGCTTTATGGCCATAAGCAGGGTCCCATTTGAACTTGCGGAATGGGCTGGTGAACTCTCCCTTCCACCCTTTATTGTGATGGTGATAATTCTATTAATTTATTTGGTGCTGGGCTGTTTTATTGACGCGCTGGCGCTTGTTTTACTTACAATACCTATATTTTATCCGGTTGCGGTCAATATTCTCGGCTATGATCCTATATGGTTCGGTGTAATTATAGTTATGGTGGTAGCGATGGGTGTTATTACACCTCCGGTTGGTATGAATGTATATATTATAAAGGGAGTTGCTCCTGATGTTCCTTTGGAGGTAATATTTAAGGGTATATGGCCGTTTCTGGCTGCGATCATTATCTGCCTGGCACTACTGATTGCCTTTCCGCAGATAGCAACTTTCCTGCCAGAAATTTTAAGATAAAAAATAGGTAATTTTTCTAAAAAAACGCCTTCGCGGCGTTATTTTTTTTATATATAAAAACGGACTTTATAAATTAGAAAAGAGCTTAACTGAGATAATGTTGTAAAAACTACCAATTATTTCTCAACAACTTTCAATTGTTAACCTATATATATATTTAACAAAGAATAAATTGAAATTGTGTTGTTAACTAAATTTTTAAAGCTAACAGCTTACCTCCTTAATCTTTTTTAAGGTCCTGTTTTGAGAGCAGGACCTATTTTTTATCCCTTTAATACAGGTGGGGAATAATTGCTTATAGGCCCATGGATTACCTCAAAAAAATGTCCATCTTTAATATATTTATATTTATTTAGTGAAAAAATACCCTTGAGGTGAGAAATATGAATCCCAGGGTTCTAATTTTGGGAGGCGGAGTTGGGGGAATTGTTGCTTCCAAGGTGCTTAAAAAAACTCTTGGCAGAGAAGTAAATGTACTTGTGGTTGACAGAAACCGTTCGCATCATTATGTTTCTTCCCTTCCCTTATTGGCTACCGGTGCCAGAAAGCCAGAGGACATTACAAGAAGGCTGGATAAGAGCTTTTATGAACAAGGGATTGAATATCTAAATGCTGAAATAACCGGCTTGGAGCCGGAAAATAAAACGGTAATCACGGATAAAGAAAAATTAACGTATGATTACCTGGTAATAGCGCTCGGTGCAGAATATCACCCGGAAACAGTCCCGGGTTTTAGAAAAAATGTCCTTAACGGCTATGATTTTGACGATGTTTTGGAGTTGCGAAAAGAACTGGCCGATTTTGATGAAGGTAATATAGTCGTCTTTATTACTAGTCTGCCTTTTAAATGCCCCCCTGCTCCCTATGAAATGATGTTTTTGCTCGATGAATACTTCAGAAAAAGGGGTAAACGCCATAAAGTTAAGCTGACTTTAGTTACTCCCGAGCAAAGGCCGGAACCAATTGCCGGTCCCCTGGTTAGCCGCAGTATAAGAAATATGCTGGAAGATAGGGGTATTAGTTTAAAAACGGGAGCAAGGATTCTTGAAGTCGCTTCAAAAAGTTTGATCTTGGACCAGGGGGTAAAAATACCGGGAGATCTCTTTATCGGTGTCCCTTCTCACTGGGGGCCCCGTTGTCTCCGTGAAACCGGTTTGGTTGATGGATTCGGGTGGGTTAAGGTCCATCCCTTTAAGCTGCAGACGGCCCTTCCTGATGTTTATGCCGTAGGAGACTGTACGGGGATAAAATTACCGGTCTCTGAAACTTATGCTCCCAAAGCAGGCATTTTTGCACATTATCAAGCTGAAGTCGTAGGCAGAAATATAGCCCGCTTAATCAAAGGCCAGCTTCCGAATTTCAGTTATACAGGAAAAGGAGCCTGAATTATGTTAACCGGGTTCGGTCGAGCCCGTTATTCAACCGTTTATTATTACCACAAACCTTTACCGTTTGTTACTCTTTTAAAACCTGTCGTCCCGGCTTACTGGGCAAAGATTTTGTTCGAAAAGTTCTGGCTTAATTTTTGGTTGTAAAAAATTAAAAAAGGAGGCTGCGCCTTATTGTCAAAATTCTATTAATAGCTTAATATTCCCATCCGTTCTTAAATATTTTTTGCTTTGGTTATTAACTGAGCCTTATTTCAGGTTTTCAGCGCGTTTTATCAAAACTACACACTCCACGCACGTTGAGTGCGTAGTACTGATGAAATGTGCCGGTAGCCGCATGGCGTAAGGGCTTCCGGGGATTTTGATGAGCGGTTTTTGAAAGGGAAAAATGAGATGATAAAATGCTGATAAAACGCCTGTTTTTTATCTACCAAGAAGTAAAACTAATCCTCACCAGCAAAATTAGCGGTGGCATTTTAGAAATAAGATCAATTTAGAAATTACTATTTAAGCTGGTACTGCAAAAACAAGGGTTGCCGGACGTTACCAATATCCCCCACAACTGCAAAAGCTATTAACCGGCTTCTAGAAGTTCGTCTTGAAGAATGGACAAACGACATCCCTGTCTTTTGTACTTACCTGGGAACCAAGATGAATCGAAAAGCTTGGGCATATAGAATGAAACAATATAGTAAGAAATTGGGTGTTAAAATACGCCCTTATGACTTACGACATACATTCGCTTTATTATACTTACAGGGCGGCGGTCATGCTTTCAGTTTACAACGTACCTTAGGCCATACTAATCCACACATGACGCGGCGATATGTCGCCGTTAGTGATTCGGAATTAAAACGCTGCCATGAAAAGGGAAAAGGCATCGCCTGTAAGCAGATTATTACCAACTAAAAAAAGATTAAGAAAGCTAATGAAGGAACCTGGATAACCGTCCCAACGACGGCCCCGGGTTCCTTTCATCAACCTTCATTTTGAAGGTTATTGCTTGTTCTTTTTCCGTTTGGTGGTTCCAAGTATATATAGTATTGACATTAACCCCAAGTTTTGCAGCGGTTTCTTTTGCGGTGTAACCTTTATCTAACAATCGATAGGCCATTGGCCGCTTTTTATTGGCCGTTTTAGTAAAGGAAATGCTGTTAAGGAACGACGCAATATTGCGACAAGCGGCGGTTATATTTTGGTTTAATGCTTGCTGACATATTCCAAGGTTGGCTGCCGCTTCTTGTTGGGTTAAGTCTTTAAAATACAATTCACCAATTACCATTTTTTGCTTATCGGCTAACCCTACCTCTTTAATTGTGGTTGAAATATCGGCATATATCACCTGTGCGTGTTTACTTTCGCGGTAACGTTCTTCTTTGATTCGATGGATATTGGATAAGATACCCTTTACTGACCTTGTGCTATATTCCCATTTGTAATCCAAATTACCTCCCTCCTAAAGTAAAATAACGGGCCATTATATGCCCGTATTCGTACCCGTTTAAAAACGGTAAGGTAAAACCCCTTCGGAACTTCAAATAGGGTCTAAAACTACAAACCCCTTTGTTGTTTCAGACCGCAGAATTGAAATTAAACTAACGTTGGCCGCCAATATTTAACGCCCTGCCACCTTTGGGTTTAATTCGAATTTCTTTTTTATTCAGGTTAAAATTCCCAACCGCGTAATTTTACCTTCTGATTTAAAAACCTTTGTTGGCTTATATTCTTTTCATTAACCAATTGGCACCCGCTTCGACAATTTACCTCCTTAAAAAACTAATGGCCCGGTTTCCCCGGGCGTTATTGTGTTAAATTTGGGTCTGCCGGGCCTATTCACCTTTTAGGTTCTGACCTTTGCTTGTCTTTTCGTCTTCTTCGGCGGCCCTTTCTTCGTCAAGTTGTTTGAACCCTTCGCGAAGTTGTTTGAACCCTTCGCCGAAGGTATTCCATCGGTGAAGCTCCCCCGCTTTCAATACGGGCCTTTAAAATCTTGGCCTTTTCCTTTTCTGCTTGCTCATTATGGTTAACGGCTTCTTAGTCGCCGCCGTTCTTTTCGTAACCTTCCTTAAAATAGTCAATTGGTCTTTTTCGCTATGGGCCTTTTTAACCGTTTGGTTAATTTCCCATAACTTACGAATTGCTTCAAGGTATTGGGCTTTACGTTTCATTACCTCTATAGCTTGTAATTGAAATTCTTCTTTTGCTTTCTCTTAATGTCTTGGGCGTATTCTTGAACACTTGGTAAATAGTTTTTTAATTCCCATTCCTTGGCCGCTTTGACCGCGTTTATCATATGTGAAATGGAAAGTGAACACTCTACATTAAGCAATATTATTCCATTATGGGATGACTTAAAAGATATTGCAGAGGGCAAAAGAAAAGGCGATTTAAAAGTTGAATTTAAAACTATGGTAGACCTTATTTGGGGCAATGACAGCGACTATAGAAATAATATTTATAAAGATTTTAGAGACCTAATAGTACTACCATTAAAACTCCAAAATGAACATTATAAAAAAATTTGCTTAGAACTAGACACATACCATTATTCATGGAGTCAATTTTGACTTATTTGGGGCAAGCACTATATATTTTGAGACCCTTCCGGCACAACCGCCGGTTAACACATAACAGCCATTATTAAACCAGCAATTGCTTTTTTCACGGTTAATTACTCCTTTCATATTTAAAGTTGTTTTCTTTAAATTCCTGAAACTGGTTAAACTTTTCTTCCGCATTTTCTACCGGATAATATTCCTTAAATACTTCTTCCGTAAGGAACGGGGAAAAAAATTCGAATACCTTTTTCAAATCTTCCTTTTTAGTACGATACCGTCCTTTCTCTATTTCTTCTAATTCTAGTGCGATTATTGCTTTTATGTAAGCTTCATCTATCTCCCAAAGAAAACTGCCTAAACTTTCGGGGTTTAACATTTCCTTACCAAATAAGTTATGAAATTTAACATAATCAAATTTAAAATCGGTTCTTCGTGCATTTTGCCAAAGAACCCCGTCGCCTACTTCGCCAAAATAATTATGCGATAAAACAGCCCCGATAATATAAGCAGAATGGCCCAGTAGTTCCTTTACTTCTTCCCGCTTTGAGCTTTCAATATCTTGTATGGACGAAGGTTTTATGGTTTGTTCTTCAGTTTGTGTTTGTTCTTTTGTTGTGGTTGCTGGTTGAACTTCGTTTTTACTTACGTCAGCACAACCCGTAACAAGTAATAAGCAAATTAACAACGAACTTATAACCAACTTTTTCAACCTGGAACCCCTCCCCTTGACTAATTTAGCTTGTCTATATAAAAAAAGGAAACTTGAAGCGGCAATAACAATATTATCTGGATAATATTGCGCAGGCCATTTTAATGTAACTATGTCGTTACGTCAATATTAAATTAAAAACCCGGTTTTACCCGGGTTTACAGCCTGTTGACAAAGTCAT
>DDHO01000073.1:430-6585 GCA_002352935.1 Firmicutes bacterium UBA1874 | reverse complement strand
ACAAAAATGTTGACAGCCCCTTGCCTGAAATAGTGTTACCTGACCCTTTAACAAAGATACCTTCGCCTGATCCTTCAAGTTTGTTTCCGATAATCTTATTCCCAGAACCTTTTAGCATTATGCGCAATGGAGTTTTGGTTATAGTAGAATTTGAGATGGTGTTATTATTAGATTTCTACTAATATGCAAGGGTCGCCACCGATCAACTTGAAACCATCTATAATGATACCTGAGCTTTTTAGGTGAAGTGTTGTTTTACTCTTGTTGCCATCGATTACCGGAGGGTCATTAGCATCTTCGGCCCTCAGGGTAAGACTTTTATTAATAACAATACTCTCTTTGTAAGTACCGGAATTTACGATTATAACTCCACCCTCAGGTACATTATTGACAGCTTCTTGAATTCTGTTAAACCGAGTTGTACCCCATCCGGGAGTATCTTGATTATAAGAAGAATTTACCTGTACTTGGGAATTATCGGCAAAACCTATTTTAGGTAAAAAACAAATAAATAATATAAATAAAATCCAAAATATAGCGCCTATCATTTTTGTCCTTGCCATGATTAACACCTCCGGAATAGTGAATTAGCTGTTCTCCAACCCGAGAAACTCTTAAATCTCTTTCATTTCCACCAATTCATCAACTGTCCAGTAACGGTGAAACGGTTTTGCATCGTAGTTGTAACCCACCTGCGGAACAGTGGTTCAAGTCCATCGAATACCGGCCAGCGACTCCACCGCATTTTATCCGATTGGTTGAGTGCCCTTCCTCCACTAATACAGCTTTTATGCCGTCCGTCATAGTCCTCCAGAACGGTACACCGCAGACGACCCTTGAATAAGTATTTAGCGAGGGTTAAATTCTATTTTCCATTTCCTTATTTTGGTTAATCTCTTGATCATAGCAATATTATACATTTGACCTTGACTAATTATAACAATGGCTAATTATAACAATCAAGCTTAAAGGTTTTGACCTTTGGGTAAGAGAAATGACAACTTAAAATTAGTTGCTTTCTTAATTCGTAGGCTAAATATATTGACTCAAAAACTTCCTGGGTAAATAGAGTCTGTATTAATTGAAGTCGCAAAGGTGGAAGAACAAATAGCGCTCTACAAGGTGGAACGGAAAAAGGAAAATCCACAGGATGAAAAGACAGCCGAAGATAAAGAAAATGGGAGTGCCGCTTGATGAAACAAGCGGTATTCTCATTTTTCCTTCAATATACAACCAATTATGCGGCTCTATGCCCTGCGAAACTTTTTTCGTCAATATATTTATACTCCGTAGGGTTTAAGCAGCTTTCTTTGTGGAGGCGGTGAAAACCTTGTCGGATTGACAGGATTTAACAATAAAAGAATCGAAAATATAAAATTTATATAGGGTTATTTGGGAGGGTACCGATGAAACGAACATTTTTAAAATTGACCCTGATAGTTGCTCTGGTCGGAGGTCTTGCGCTACCGGCCTTTGCACAAGAACAAAAAGAAATACCTGTGCTAACTGACGGTCTACCAGTTGTTTTTGACGTACAGCCAATAATCGAAAGTGGGCGTACTTTGGTGCCTTTCCGGGCTATTGCGGAGTCGTTAAATGTGGCTGTTAGCTGGGATGGCGATACACAGACAGTCAGTGCTACCGATGGTGAAACTTTTGTCAGGTTGCAAATTGGTAATAAAACTGCCTATCACAATGATGTTCCCATTGCCTTGGATGTACCTCCGGTAATTCAGAAAGGAAGGACTTTAATTCCTTTGCGGTTTTTCAGTGAGGCTTATAATTGTGAAGTGGTATGGGACGGCCCTAATAATACTGTTAGAATTGCTTCTCCTCCAAAGGAAATGAATATCATAGGCTTCTACGCGTTGGGGGATAAACAGACCAGCAGTTGGACTAATCTTTTTGGCGAGCCATATCCTGAAATCAGTAGCGGGAATACTGATACGATAGGGATAGGAAAAGTGGCTTTAGGCTGGTACAGTTTGGACAGTAACGGTAACCTGCTAACTAGGAGCAGAACTGGTTGGCAAAGACCGGACGGTTGGGAGAAAGTGTTGGAAGCTGCTGCGGAGTATAAACTGAAAACTGAGATGGTAATCCACGTAACTGACGGTGACGGCACTATTTCTTCTCTTTTAACAAATGAAGAAGCTATGACAAAAGCTGTTAATGATATAATAGAGGAAGCGGTACTATATCAGGGAATAAATCTCGATTTTGAAGGTTTGGGGTACCGAGATGGTGGCGATCAGTTGCTGGCGGTACAGGATGCTTTTAATAAGTTCGTGAGGCTTTTAGCAGAACCGTTACAGAATATGGGACTTGATTTGACCCTCACCCTGCACCCGCCTAACAGTGCCTATAAAGGCTATGATTATAAATCGTTAGGCGAAGTTGCTGATAGGGTTATCGTTATGGCTTATGATTACGGTACGAAGCCGGAGCCTGATTCCCTTGTTGTTCAAGCTGTTGAGCAATCCCTCAAAGATGTACCTAAAGAGAAACTAATATTGGGTATTTCTATACCGGGTGAAAATCCTGAGAGTATCATTACAAAGGTAGGAATTGCCAAGCGATACCAACTTAACGGTATTGCGCTCTGGAGGTTGGGTTTATTGACAGACGAAATGTGGGACGCATTGCGTAAAACAGTTAAAGTTAAAAGGTAGGATTTGTTATGAGAAAAGCAACTTTGGTTATCATAGCAGGACTGCTACTCATTATACTTATTGGCTGTGGGGAAGTTGAAACACGGGAAAAGACATTACCGGACGGTAGGACGGTTATAGTTGACGCGACTGGGAAAATCATAACTGATGGTAAAGTTAAACCACTTGAAGGATATACCTATGATGAACAGACCGGAAGGTACGTTCACGAGATCACCGGTATTTGGTATGTAGTTAAGGAAGGACATAAAGTAATTCCACCCGAACAATATTTTGACCCTAAAGAGGTAGGCGTACCTGAAGGTATTAACATTTCAGAGAGACCTAATGATGTATGGGAGTTAAGCGAGGTACGGGAGGTAACCATTCAACAGGGAGACACTCTGGTTGACATTATCAACCCATACTTTATGAATGAACATTTCAGAATGAATTATGAATGGTATGCTAAACAGGTTTTGGAACTTAACAACATTACCGACCCTCACTTTGTCAAAGCAGGAGACACCTTAAAGATACCAATATTTATCGACAAGGGAACCAAATAGTGGTTCCTTTTGTCTATAATTGTAAATGGTCGAGAAATAAAGCCGGATGTCCCACCACAAATAATTAACGGGAGGACTATGGTTCCGATTAGTGGTGGGTAGCTGAAGCTCTGGGCGCTGATGTGGAATGGGATGAAACCAACAACCGTGGAGTAGTTAGAATAAGTATTGAAGATAAGCTTCAAAAATTACTTCAGCGGTTGCGCGCTATTGAACCGGTAGAGCCACAAACAATTACGGAAAGCTACCGGGATAAAGAAATAGCTGAGTACCTAGCTGAACACGAAACAATACCAGTTGAAAAAATCTTAGACAAAGGTAAGAGCGTTCCTTAAAAGGCCGTGCTGGCGAAATGCAGGCTCATTGGATTGACGCTGCTATCCAGCGCATTCTTACTTACACAGTAGACTTCCCGCCAATTGTTGATAAGACATTGCGGAGATAAAGCGCAGGAAAAGAGAGAAAATTCTATGAAAATTACTGGCCGGAGATGGATACTCTCACCAAGCTGGAACAGAATATCGCTGTTGTTAGAGAAACCATTGAGGAAGGGCAGTTTGTGTCCTCTACAACCTTGGTGGTGATAATGTTACCGAGAATATCGCATTTGTGAAGGTTCACGATGAAAAACATTTAACGGTCGGACATATTCTGAGAAATGAATATAATTATTGACAAATAAATAAAGGATAGTTAAACTATAACCGTTAATGATGGCGATGGAGCTCGCCGAAACTGCCCTTGGGCTGATGGCTCCTACCTAACTTTGGGGTGGGGGTCTTTATTTTTGACATGATTTGAGCTGCATAAAGCTGAACCTAAAATGTTTTTAATATGCCGAGAAGTTTTTAAAAAGGGGTATTGTGAAAATGAAAGTATTATTAGCAACAGACGGCTCCGACAATGCATTGCGTGCTTCGGATTACGTCCTAAAGTTGGCAAATGAAGGGTTAAATATACAAATAACAGTGCTGACAGTTATTTCCTTGAACGAAGAAATTGCTCGCGTAGACGGACTAGACAGAGAAGAGTATAGCAAGCTGGTTGAAATGAGAGCTAGCTCCGTATTTAAAAAGCATAGGGATAAGTTCGAAAGATATAAGAACTTACAAGTTCAATATGTCGTTAGGAGAGGAGATGTATCGGAGGAAATAGTTTCTTTGTCTGAGGAAGGACAATTTGACCAGATAGTTATAGGCAGCCGTGGGCTAAGTAATATCAAAGAATTGTTCCTCGGGAGCGTAAGTCATAAAGTGATACATATATCGAAATGTCCCGTAACTATAGTGAAGTAGGTGAACTGCATGAATCATTTAGTTGTAGGAGTAGGTGGCATATTCGGTGCTGTCAGCAGATATGCCCTGAGTTCATTGATATCAGAATTAAACTTTGTGGTTTTTCCGTTCGGGACTTTAATTGCTAACCTGATAGGCAGTTTTTTATTGAGTTTTATTGCCTATAAAAGTATTTTAATCTGGCAGTTACCCAAAAAATATATTCTAGCTGTAAACACGGGGTTCATTGGTTCTTTTACTACTTTTTCAACTTTTTCTCAAGAAAATTTGAATTTAATAATCACAGGGGAGTATGTTATAGCAATTATCTATTCGTTAATTAGTGTTATAGTGGGATTAGCATTGTCATGGTGCGGTATCCTAACTGTTACTGTGCTATACAATAAAAAAAATAGGCTCGAAACACAAAAATAAGGAGTATTAAGATGAAACTATACTTGCTGGTTGCATTGGGAGGATTTCTGGGAGCCATTTGCAGGTATTCTTTATCCGGTTTTATACAGTCTAAACATAATAGTTCGTTTCCCTTCGGAACTTTTATAGTTAATCTGATCGGTTCTTTCGTGCTTGGCTTTCTTTTTGTTAGGCATATATGTCAACCTGAAATTATTTTATTGTTTGGTGTAGGCTTTACAGGAGCATATACTACATTTTCCACGTTTCAGTTAGAGAGCGTAGAGTTAATAAGGAAGAAAAAGCTTATAATGGCACTGTCTTACATTAATGTAAGTGTAGTTTTGGGTGTATTTTTAGCGTATCTCGGCTCATGGGTCGGAAGCAGCTAAAAATCTCCAGCAGATTGATGCTTTTCAATAATTTTTTAAAAGCTTTTTGAATAAAAACTTTGCAGCTACCCTACAGAACAGCTGATTCCATTCATTTCTTATCTTATTTAGGAAAGATTGCTAAAAAGGCTGGAAGCTCTTGTGGCCCCAGCCTCTGTGCTTAACAAGATTTTTTACTCTGATGTCCGGATTAAACTTTTCTTAACCTTAAAGGCTATTGGGAAAGGTCAGGGTTTTGAAAACCGGGAGGCTGAGGCTGACCGACATCAAAATACTTCCCTTGCGGAGAAAGATCAAAGTAAAGCCTGGCATCCTTATCTACTCCCCAATCAAGGTTGGAACCACTATCCTGAATTTTCTGGAGAGCTTCCCGGAATAACGTATTGTGTGCTTCTTCTCTGTTCAGCAGGAAGTCGATCATTTGTCTGACTTTTTTATCGTTTATCTGGCGGTGAAGATATTCGTATACTACCTTTGCCCGCTGTTCGGCGGCAATATTGGATAAAATGTCTGCGGGCAGGTCCCCCGTTACATTGACGTACGCGGCGGTGAAAGGGACCCCCGAGCCGTTGGTCAGAAACGGAGCGAGACCGGTTAATACTTTGGCTTCTATATTTCCCGCCGGCTGGACATCCTGGGTGTCAATATCATGTCCGTTGAGCAAATTGACGGCGGTGGAAACCATTTCCATGTGGCTGAGCTCTTCACTGGCAATATCCTGAAAAAGGTCTTTAATTTCCGGATCATTAATGCGAAAGCTTTGTGAAAAGTATTGGAGGGCGGCTTTTAGTTCACCGTTTGGCCCGCCGAGCTGTTCCTGCAGCATAGTGGCATATTGAGGATTGGGTTTTTCCA
>DDHO01000073.1:0-204 GCA_002352935.1 Firmicutes bacterium UBA1874 | reverse complement strand
CAGTAAATTTTTATCGTGTTTAAACATTTTTCGCCTTCCTTTCGCTGTAGATTATTTGAGGCATAAACTTTTTGTTAAAAGTTTCATTGCCGGATGAAATGTTTTTAAAAAATACGGAGTTTAACGGTTTTTTTATTATTTTCTTTACATTATAATTTTATTCTTTTTTGTTAATTTTAGCAGATGTAGGGTTGTCAAACATAT